>JABDGD010000018.1 GCA_013286205.1 Candidatus Firestoneibacteriota bacterium
GAACGTCCTCGTAATAAGAACGGTTAAAAATACCGATACGGCCTCTTTGGGGCAGGGCTCTCATGTAGCGCCAGAGAAAGTTGTGGTCTAATTCATCCGGGGTGGGTTTCTTGAAGTTGTGCACCATGCAACCCTGCGGGTTGAGGCCCGACATGACGTGGCGGATGATACCGTCTTTGCCCGCGGCGTCCATGGCTTGCAGAATCACTAATACGCCGTAAGTGTCGCTGGCCCAGAGCAGGTTATGGGCCTGATTGAGGCTTTCAAGATTGCGGGAGAGGATTTTTTTGGCGATCTTTTTAACGCGTTCCTCGCCGAACTTATCTAATAGGTCTTTATGAGAGGCCCAGCCCGGATCCAGTTCGTCAAAGGACATTTTCTTGCCCGGTTTCGCCATAAATTTGTTGAGGAAGCCTTTGCTGATCATGAACACTCTCCGAACTTTGAAATGAGGCCACACTATAGGCGAGGGGAGGCGGGCGAAAATCGCCCGAATATAGGCTTTACTGAAAATTAACACGAGGCGGCGAGGATTGATTCCTAGATTTTTAAAGGTATTTATCGTAGTTTGAACCGCATGAACGACTCTGAACGCAAAACCGACTGGATTGATTGGGTAACTGAAGCCGCCGGAGTTCTCGGCATGAACAAAGTCAAAATCCGCTGGAAACTCATGTCCTGGCGGGATTCCTGGGGCCAGTCGAAGCAACGCGCGGCTAATACCGTTGAGCAGGTCCAATACCGCCACAAAGTCTGCCCCCATTGCGGGACCCTTCAGGATGAATCCCATAAAACCTGCCTTAACTGCGGCAAGCTATTATTGCCACACTGGCTAGAAGTACTCAAAAGAGTGGGGATTGGCCTGCCCCAAATACAGTCGGTTAGTTCTCTCCTGTCCCTGGTGATGATCGTTATTTATCTGCGGATGGTGATGGTTCAGGGGCCCAGCGGGGTTTTGGCTTTCGACGCGGATACGCTGATTCGCTTTGGCGCCCACTGGCGGGAAGCTACAGCACAAGGCCAGTTTTGGCGCATCGCGACCGCCATCTTTTTACACGGTGGGCTGATGCACATCGCTTTTAACTTATTCGCTCTCATGCAGATCGGCCCCATTGTGGAACAAATCTTTGGCCGGGGACGGATGCTGTTTCTCTTTATGGTCACGGGGATTGTGGGCAATATCGCCAGCGAGATGACCATGAATGTTTTAGCCATCGGCGCTTCGGGCGCCATCATGGGGCTCATTGGGGTCGCGGCGGGTTGGGGACAAAGAGACGGCACCCGAATGGGTCTGGGCGTGCGGGATCAAATGGTCAAGTGGCTGATCTATACCGTGGTATTTGGTTTTATGGTTCACGCGGATAACGCGGCGCACATCGGCGGTTTTGTGAGTGGCGCTCTTTTTGGCTACCTCTACAAACCCCGGTGGGGCGGTATGGCCCAGCATAACTTTCTTTATTGGGTGGAGACGAGTATTGGTGTGTTGCTGGCCGGGGCTACTGTATTTTTAGTTTTCTTCGCGTCGAGTTTATAAGAAGTACGGAGGCGGACATGGCGGAACAAAAGCGGGTTTGGTTTATTACGGGTATCTCCGGCGGGTTCGGCAAATGCCTGGCGGAAGAAGTCATCAAGGCCGGCGACATAGTGGTGGGCACCCTTCGCAAAGCCGAGCAGGTCGAATACTTTAACCAACTCCATTCCGGTAAAGCCCTGGCCGTTCAGATGGATGTCACCAAGCCAACTCAAGTTCAAGAAGCGGTGGATAAAGCCATCGAAACCTATGGCCGCATCGACGTCGTGGTCAACAACGCGGGTTACGGACTGATGGGGACGGTCGAAGAAGTCAGCCTCACTGAGGCCCGGGATCTTTTTAAAACTAATGTGTTCGGTGTCATGAACGTGCTTCATTGTGTGCTGCCGCAGTTACGCAAGCAAAAGTCGGGGCATATTTTGCAAATGTCGTCGGTTTCCGGTTTTCGGGCTACTGGCGGGTTCGGGCTTTATAACGCCAGCAAGTTCGCCCTTGAGGGGTTGAGCGAGGCATTAGCGGCAGAAATGATTTCCTTTAATGTGAAGGTGACCATGGTGGAGCCGGGCCCCTTCCGTACCGCTTTCGCGGGTTCTTCTTTAAAGCGGGCCGAGAAGAAGATCGACGCTTATGACCCCACACCAGTGGGCGAGTGGATGAAACAGTTTCCCGAGCGCGACGGTAAACAGGATGGTGACCCGGTGAAGGCCGCTCAGCTCATGATTGAGGTAGTGAACAGCGCTAATCCGCCGCTCCGTATCCCCATGGGGCAGATCGCTTATGACGGTTTTAAGCGAAAGATTGAGAGTGTTGAGAAGGACATGGAAGCCTGGAAAGAAAAACTCATTAAAACGTCTTTTTAACCACAGAGTTACACAGAGTAAGTCGTTAGAATCTCTTTAAAATTAATGATTTAACTCCGTGTACTCTGTGCGCCGCCGCAGGCGGCCCGTGGTGAAAGCCTTGTGTTTACATTGATTTGGGTGTTCCGGTGGTGTAAAAAGGTTGTCCATTTCCGAGGGTTTTAATGAAAGGGCAGTACTCATGAGCGAAAACATCAGCTGGAAAGCCAAACTACAAGACAAGATGCCCCAAGATTGGGCCAAAGAAATCGACGAATTCGAAGCCAATATCGAACTCAACAAACAAGGCAAAATGGAAGCCCGCGTTTTCGCGGAAACCCGTCTGCGCCGAGGCGCTTACGGCCAACGCTATGACAACGGCCACCGTAACGACGGTAAGCAAATCCGCCAGTTGAAGTACCCTAACCAGGGTATGTTTAAGGGTCCCGATACCCATTGGGACGCGCCGGGCATGGAACGTATCAAGTTTCCCTGGGGCGGTATTACCGCTGACCAGCTGGAAGTGATGGCGGACCTGGCGGAAGAGTATTCCGACGGTATCGGACACATCACCACCCGTCAGGACTTTCAACTTCACTTCATACATATAGAGGACACGCCGGATATCATGCGCCGTTTGGCCGCGGTGGGTATTACCACCCGCGAAGCCTGCGGTAACAGCGTTCGTAACGTCACCGCCTGTCCCTTAGCCGGTGTTTGCAACACCCAGGCTTTTGATGTGACTCCCCATTCGAAAGCCATCTTCCAGTTCATGCTGGGCCACCCTGACGCCCAGGACTTTGGCCGCAAATTCAAAATCGCTTTCTCGGGCTGCCCGGGTGAGGGCTGCGGTTTGGTGAACATGCATGACATGGGCTTTATCGCCAAGAAGGTCATGGTGAACGGCAAAGAAACCAGAGCCTTTGATGTTTACGTCGGCGGCGGTTTGGGCCCGGTGCCCTATAACGCCAAGCTCTTGTTTGAAAACCACCCCGAAGATGAAATCTTGCCGGCGACCCAAGCGGTGGCCCGTGTGTATGGCCGCTTAGGCGAAAAGAAAATCCGCGGTATGGCCCGTATCAAGTTCCTCGTGGCCAAACTGGGCATTGAAGAATTCCGCAAGCTGGTCGTTGAAGAACGCAAAATTCTGCCTCACGATCCCCGCTGGACGACGCTGATTCCGGAATGCGCTAAAGAACAAGAAACGGCCGCGCACAAACCGTCCGAACTCAAAGACGGTAAATATCCCGAGGGTTTTGTGAAATGGGCCAAGACGAACGCCTATAAGCAAATTCAACCGGGCTACACCACGGTTTATGTGAAGGTTCCGCTGGGCGATTTAACGTCCAAACAATTACGCGGTCTGGCTGAATTGTCCCGTACCTTCGTGAAGGACACGGTTCGTACCTCGGTGGAGCAAAATCTTTTGTTCCGCTGGGTCAGCAACGCCGACTTGCCGGCTTTCTACGAAGCCCTGGGCAAGCTGGGTTTGAACGAAGCCAACGCGAATACGATTTCGGATATCACTTCCTGCCCGGGTACGGACACCTGTAAGTTGGGTATCTCCGCTTCCCGTGGTCTGGCCCGTGAACTTTCCCGCCAGCTCGATAAAGAAATGGAATCGCTTCCTCAAGAAGTGAAAGATTTGAAACTCAAAGTCAGCGGCTGTCCCAACTCTTGCGGTCAGCATCCGATGTCGGACCTGGGCTTTTACGGGGTTTCCCGTAAGTCTGGCTCCTACGCGGTGCCGCATTTCCAAATGGTCATCGGCGGCGAATGGACGAACAACGGCGGCACTTACGGTATGGCCGTGGCCGCGGTTCCTTCCAAGCGCATTCCCCAGGCCATGAGACGCCTGACGGATAAATACGTGAAGGAACGTCAAAAAGACGAGAACTTCCAAAAGTTCATCGCCCGTATCGGCAAAGTGGAAATTAAGAACGTCTTGCAAGACCTGACTGTTCTTCCGACCCACGACGCGGAGCCTGAATTGTTCACCGACTGGGGCGACCCGCGCGAATACACCATTGCTGATATCGGCAAGGGCGAATGCGCCGGCGAAATTGTGACCCCGGCTGAATTTTCCACGACCGCCGCTGAAAGCAAAGTGTTCGAGGCCCAGCTCAAGCTGGACGCCAAGGATTACAAGGGAGCGGTGGCTTTGTCCTATGACTCCATGGTTCATGCCGCTGAAGCGGTCATTCGTAATCACAACCGTGAATACGTGGGCGACGCGGATACAACCGTCGATATTTTCCGCAAGTCCTTCTTCAACACGGGTGTGTTTGTGAAGCACGTGAATAACACCCAGTTCGCGGCGTTTCTCTTTAAAGCGCACGACAACAAGCTGGCCAATCCCAATCCGGATGAAGCTCACCGGCAAGTGGAAGAAGCCCAGCTCTATTTAGAAGCGGTTTACAGCTATATGAACAACGCCGAACCGGGCCCCGTGCCCGCGGCCAAGTAAGGAACATTCATGGACTTCCACAAGATTAACGTTAAGTTTTTCGCCGAAAAGGGTTCGGAACTTTCCTTGCACAGCTTTATCCCGGTATTCCACCGCTGGATTCAAGAAGACAAGCTGGAAGGCTTTTTGGTCGACGTGACCGAATACACCCACGTGCAGGAAGGCCCGGGCGTGTTGATCATCGCGCAGGAAGCTAACTACAGCGTCGATGAAGCCGAAGGCAAACGCGGCTTTATGCTCGCTCAAAAACGCGTCCCCGAAAAGAAAGCCGAAGAGCACTTCAAAACCGCTTTCCGCCGCTGCTTGCAAGCCGCTTCTTTTCTGGAAAACGAAAAAGAATTCGCGGGCAAGCTGAAGTTCGCTACGGGTCATTTCGAAGTGACGATTAATGACCGCTTAGCCGCTCCGGCTGGCAGTGCTTCTCAAGCCGCCATTGAAAAAGTCCTGAAGCCTTTCTTGGATGGTCTTTACGGCTCTGGTTCTTATCAGCTCACTGGCGAAAAAGACGCTAAGAAATTGGCGGGTTTTGTGGTTAAGGTGAACACCAACCCCGAGGCATCGGCTTTATTGGCTAAGTTGAAATAAACGGTTTGGTATTATCGAAGCCGGTACTCTAAAGGGTGCCGGCTTTTTTATTTTCTCAATTTCCAGAAGGCGCTAATGATTAAGAATAAAACGGTATTTGTTTTAGGGGCTGGGGCAAGCAAGCCTTATGGTTACCCCACTGGGGAAGAATTGTTTAAAGAAGTATTGCGCCTCGAAAAACACCCTGGGTTTTTAAATTTTTTGAATAAAGCCTTTCCTTCTCATGAGGTTATAGCTCTTTCGGGAATCAGGAGGACTGAAACTAAGAAAAAGAAAACACAGCATGAATTCGAAAAGTTCATAGATGAGTTGGCGAATAGTGGTTTAGTTTCTGTAGATAGTTTTATTGAAAAACGACAAACGCATTCGGCATTTTGTAAGTTCGCAATTGCTTATTTGTTACTCGAAAGAGAGTGGCATAATCCTTCTAATACGGCGCTCATAGAAAATTCCGACTGGTATAGATATCTTTTTTCTAAGCTTTTGAACGGAAAAAGTTTTGAAGAAACACTAGAAAACAATGTTTCCTTTATTACTTTTAATTATGACGTTTCTTTTGATAGCTTTTTTACAAGAGCGCTTGTTCATCAGTACCCTAATTGTGATCGAGGTAAATATTTCTCTAAAAATCCAATAATTCATATGCATGGAAATATAAGAACCTCAGAGTTCATTAAAATTAATGAATTAGTAGACTTTACTAACGTTGAATGTGCGCAAAAAGTTTTAGAGTTTAGTAAAAATATAAATTTTTATTTTGAATCCGCTTCAACGGAGGCAATTGCACTGGCGCGAAAGGAACTGTCTGAGGCGCACAATGTGTTTTTTTTAGGATTTGGTTTTTTGCCAGATAACATGGATAAGTTGAAGGTTAATTGGGTCAATGATCTGGATGGAAAGCACACGAATCCCTTGCTTACTAAATATTACGGAACTGCTTTTGGTTTGGAAGAAGCTGAGGCGATGAAGGTGTTAGAAGATAATAAGGTTCCTTATAACCATAACTACCCTCGTGGTGACTCAAGAAGGGCCAAGTTGGAACTTGTTGATTGCGATTGCTTGTCTTTAATTAAACAAAATGTAACTCTGCTTAAGTAATTTTTTTGAAACTATCCCCCGTAGCTCCAACCTGTCGATTCCAGTTTTAGTGGCCCATTAGCAGAACCCAATTCCGCTTCAATCACTTCGGCCACGACCACCGCATGGTCGCCTTGCTCCACAATATCCGTAATCGTGCACTCCAAATAACCCGCCATGTGGGGGAACATCGGCAATTTATGCAGGGGACTGCGGACAAAAGCTTCGCCGGCGATAGAGCTTTCGGCGGGGTCAGTATGCTTAAAGAACTTCTGCGCGATCTCTTTTTGATTTTCCCCTAAATAATTCAAAATGAAATTCTTGGATTGCTTTAAGATCTCGAAGGTTTGGCTGTCGGCCCGAACGCCTAAGGCGATCAATGGTGGTTTGAAGGAAGCCTGGGTGACCCAGCTGACGGTGGAGGAAGCGGTTTTGCCGTTGGCTTCGGCGGTCAAAACATAGAGCGCGTGTGGAATCATTTGCAGGAGTTTTTTCTTGGCGGATTCGTTCATAGGTTCCTCTTTAATAAAGTGAAGATAGTCTGCGGATATAGGCGCATTTTATCAAGACTTTAAGCCCTTTTGAGCGCTAAAGGGGGTGGAGGCTTGAGCGGGGCCATGTTAAACTTCCAATCCGTTGCGGTGTCAACGCTCGAAAGGCTGAATTTTGGAACCCTACGACATTCTTAAAGAACTCGTTGAATTACAACGCTTAGACTCGGGTTTAGATGACCTGGAGAAGCATAAGAAGAAGTTTTTGAATGATATCGCGGCGCTTGATGCCAATGTCAAAGCTTCCCAGAACCAATTACAAAGCGAAAAGAAGAAACTCGAAGAGTTGGTCAAACAGCGCAAAACCCTCGAAATTGAAACGGGAACTTTGGATTCCCATATCGCTAAGTACATCAAACAGCAGAATGACGTCAAAAATAGTGAGCAGGTTACCGCGTTGGGCCAGGAAATTGAAAAGAGCAAGCTGGCGAAAGCTCAGGCTGAGGACAAGATGATGGAAATCCTCTTACAGGAGGATGAGCAAAAGATTGTGATTAAAACCACAACGCAAACTTTGAGTGATGAGGAAAAAAAGGCCGTTGAGGATAAGGCTTACGCCCAGACAAAGATTAACGATTGCGACAAGGCCATCGAGGATAAAAAGCAGGAAAGAGCCGCTCAATTAGCCAAGGTGGAGGCCCCTTATGACCGCGGCTACGAAAACATACGCAACAAGGGAAAGAAAATAGCGGTAGCCCAGGTGTCCGAAGATAATATGTGTGGTGGTTGTAATATGAATGTGGCACCCCAGGTGCTGCATGATATCCGTAAAAAAGACGCGATCATCAACTGTCAGTGCGGCCGCTACTTATATATCAAGGAATACGCATGAGCATTTCTACCGCGAAGCGGGTTTTAACAATTGAAGCCCAGGGTCTTTTACAGTTGTCCAAAAAGATCGGAAAGTCTTTTGAACGGGCGGTTCAGCTGATTCTCAAGAGCCGTGGACGAGTAGTAGTGACGGGTATGGGCAAGTCGGGGTTGGTGGGGCACAAAATTAGCGCCACTTTATCCTCAACGGGTACACCTTCTCTTTTCTTAAGCCCGGCGGAAGCGCTGCATGGCGACATGGGACGCGTGACCAAGGGCGATGTGATTTTGGCGATTTCTAATAGCGGCGAGACGGATGAACTGAAAAGTCTTTTACCGCATCTCAAACGTATGGGCTGCAAAATTATCCTCTTCACGGGCAACCTTTCTTCCGCTTTAGCCAAGCTGGGCGATGTGGTGATTGACGCGAGTGTGAGTAAAGAAGCCTGTCCTTTAAATCTTTCGCCGACAGCTAGCACGACCGCCGCTTTGGGTTTGGGTGACGCTTTGGCGATTGCCTTGCTGGAAAAACACGGTTTTACGGAAAGAGATTTTGCTTTGTTTCATCCGGGCGGTGATTTAGGCCGTCGTCTTCATTTGAAAGTCGCTGACATCATGCGTAAGGGTTCTCAAATTCCTCAGGTTCCGTTGAAGGCTTCTTTTGAGATGATCGTGAAACAAATTAACGCTAAAAAAGTCGGCTGTACTTTGGTGGTGGAGAAAAATCAGCTCAAAGGAATCATTGTGGACGGTGACTTGCGCCGCGCTCTTTTGAAGAATGCCGACATTCGTAAATGGAATGCCAATAATTTAAAGACGCCTCGTCCGAGCACGATTTCGGCGGAAACCACTTTGGCTCACGCGCTTCAACTCATGGAAGAGAAGACGATCTATCAATTGATTGTGGTCGATAGCCGTAAAAAGCCAGTGGGACTGGTTCATTTGCATGACCTGCTGGGTCGTGGTCAGATTCAGATAGGCTAACTGATAATTTTGAATTATGAATTTTAAATTTTGAATTGTGGTATCCCTTCGGGATTTTGATTTAATCTTTACTGAGGTTTTAAAAATAAAGCCATCTCCGTAAGGAGATTCAATAATTTAGAATTCAAAATTTAAAATTCATAATTATTATTTGCCTTACAAAGGACTGTTTATGGGCATCAAAGACATTCGACTCTTTTTGACCGATGTGGACGGCATTCTCACCAATGGTAAAGTTTATCTCAGCACTTCCGATGAAATGATCCAATTTGATATTCAAGACGGCATCGGCCACCGCTTGGCGGTTTGCGGCGGGTTAAAGGTCGGCTGGCTTTCGGGTAGGGTTTCCAAACCGGTGGCGGAGCGGGCGAAACATTTAAAAATCGAATTTCTCATGCAAGGCAAACTGGACAAAATTAAGGCCGCCGAAAAGCTTTGCGATAAGTTGGATTTGAAACTTTCTGAAGTGGCCTATATGGGTGATGACATTATTGATATCCCTCTGCTTCAGGCGGTCGGTTTTTCAGCCACGGTGCCTTATGGCCGTGCTGAGGTAAAAAAGACTGTGAATTATGTGACTAAGGCCGAGGCGGGCAACGGCGCCTTTCGTGAAGTGGTTGAAAAGATTTTGAAAGCTCAAGGCAGATGGCCGGAAGCTGTGGATAAATTTCACAAGATCAACCGGGAACAGTCCGAAACCTCCAGCGACGTTTTCACTTAAGGCAACCCTTGGCTCAGACCAAATTTAAACATCATGTTATCTATTACGCCGCTTCGATCCTGATTGGATTTTTAAGCTTATTGCCCTATGCCTGGATGAGCTTTATGGGCAAAGCTTTTGGCCTGCTGGTTTTTGGAATGGCTAAAAAAGAGCGCGAAAAAACCACGGGAAATATCCGCATCGGTTTTCCGAACATGACCTGGAATCAAGCTGAAAAGTTAGCTCGGTCGGTTTGGGTGAGGTTAGGCTGGAATCTTTTTGAAGTGGCCCGCTGGGTGCCGATGAGTCAGGAAGAAGTGGTTTCTCAAGTGGTTCGGGTTCGGGGTTGGGAACACATGGAAAACGCGCTGGCCCGAAAAAAAGGCGTGATCATTGTGTCCGGTCATTTAGGTAATTGGGAGCTCATGGGTGCTTATTTCGCCTGGAAAACACCCACCGTCGCGGTGGCGCAAAAACTTTACGATCCCCGTTTTGATGAACTGGTCACCTGGATGCGGTCCGACAAACTAAAAATCCCCATGATTAAAAGAGGGCTGGCTTTGCGCGGCATTTTGGAAGCGCTCAAAAATAATAACGCTATCTGCGCGCTGGTGGATCAAGACACGGGTAATGACGGAGTGTTTGTACCATTTTTTGGCAGGCCAGCCTGGACGCAATCGGGTGTGGCGAGAATCGCCTACAAAACCGAAGCCGCTTTGGTACCAGCCTTTGTGGTGCGCGGCGCGGATGGGCGCTTTGAGATGCATGTGGAAAGGGAAATCGCGGTTCCCCGCACGGGCGATGCCGAAAAGGACATTCTGGAAACTGTTCGGCGCTATACTGAGGTCATTGAATCCTACGTGAAAGCCTATCCGGATCAGTGGGTATGGATGCACGAGCGTTGGAAAACCCGGCAGTTCTAGAAACTTTTTTACCACGGAGTTCACGGAGTACACAGAGTGAATCTTAAAGATTCCTTATGACTTCGGTTTAACCAAAGATTTGCCTTACTCCGTGAACTCTGTGTACTCCGTGGTTAAACAGAATTTGTTTAGGGTTTTAATATTTTGAAACGTGAGTTGTCATGAGAAAGCCTAAAAACCTTAGCCTGCCTTCGGTCGATCAATCGGTCATCATTTTGACCCCTTCACACAAAAACCTGGGTTTGTTTTTTAAACTGCTGGGTGTTTTCGCGGTAGTAGCGATTGGATTGTTTTTTTTACGTGAAAAGAGCCAGCCAGCTCCGAACAGCCCCGAAACCGTAGCGCAGGACGAGGATTCGCCTGACGCGATTATTGAAAAATTCCACCTGATTTCCAGCTTCAAAGGAGTTAAGCGTTGGGAGCTTTACTCGGATATGGCGCGGCTTTACCAATCACAACGGTTGGCCTATTCGGACAATGTTTATGCCCAGTATTATAAAAAGGACAAGCTGGTCTCGACGCTCACCTCGGACAAAGCCATTATCAATACGGAAACTAACGCGACCCAGGCCCAGGGCCATGTGCAGCTGATAGTCGAAAACGGGTCGAAACTGGAGACGGAAAAGCTCAACTGGAACCCTGATACGGACCAGATTAAAACCGACGATTGGGTGCATGTTTATAAAGGAGCGGATGAAATTACAGCGGTGGGAATGACGGCGGACACCGAACTCAACAACATTCATTTCAACAAAGACGTTCATTCTAAGGTTCGAGACGTTAATGACATTACTGACTTCAAAAAACCCAAACCCTTTTGAGCTAAACGCGATTCTTTTTCGCGTTTTGGCGTTAGCTATCGCTTTTTTCGCCGGCGTATTTTTTTCGCGCGCCAGCGACGCCAATCCTCCTGAGAAGCAAGTCTCCCGCAAAAAGCCGGTCAGCATTTCCTCGTCCCAATTGACCTTTGATAAGCTCAAAGGACTGACCCTGTTTAAGGGCCGGGTGACGGCGCTGCACGGCACGGTGGTTTTAACGGCGGATGAGATTAGGGCTTTTTCGGAAAATAACGCGGCGACGGCCAAAGGCCATGTGAAGGTAGTAGATAAGACCCAGGCCGTGACCCTGACCTGCGGTAACCTGGAATATCAGGACTTGATGGACACCATGACAGCGCACGACCATCCCATTTTGACCAGCATCGATAACAATAAAAAGCCCGTGACTATTTTGGGGCGGCAGATGGAACTCAACTCTGACGCGAAAACTGTGGTGGTGAATCAAAACGTTCAGATTGTTCAGGCGGAAAGCAACGCCGAAGCCCAAAAGGCCACTTTTTTGGCCAACCAGAATAAATTAATCCTCGAGGATGACCCACGGGTTTATACTTCCAGTGCGCAGATTTCGGGAAGACGAATCACTACGAATCTGGGTGAGGAAAAAAGCTTTTTCGCCGAAGGTTTGGCGGACGTTCTTTTTAACCCGACTGGTGCGCCTTTGACGGTAACGAGCAAAAAAGACGAAAAGAAAACAACCGCGCCAGGGAAGATCGCCACGCCTGGCGGTGGTAAAACAAGTAGTAGTCCAGCTGCTTCTGGAACCCCGGGAGTGCAGTCAACGGTGGTAATGACGCCTACCGCTGTGGTACAGAAATCGCCGACGCCTGACTTTAGGTCGGGTGAGTAACTTATCTCGCTGAGGAATACATGAAACTGCTTCGAACCGACAACCTAGTGAAACTTTACGGCAAGAAAAAAGTTGTCGATCATGTTTCTATTGAGGTTCGTCAGGGTGAAGTGGTGGGTCTCTTAGGTCCTAATGGCGCGGGCAAAACTACCACTTTTTACATGACGACCGGCTTTATCGCCCCCAATGAAGGTCAGGTGTTTTTTGAGGAAGAGGGCGCGACCCACGACATTACCCAAATGCCCATGTACAAGCGGGCCCGTTTGGGAATCGCTTACTTACCTCAGGAAGCTTCGATCTTTAGAAAATTGACCGTTGAAGAAAATTTAATGGCGATCTTAGAACTGATGCCGCTTTCGGCTAAGGACCAAAAAAAGAAACTAGACAGTCTTTTAGAAGAACTCAAAGTGACCAAGCTGGCCAAACAGAAAGCCTACACGCTTTCGGGTGGGGAGCGCCGCCGGGTGGAAATTGCCAGAGCCCTGGTCGTTGATCCTAAATTTATTCTTCTCGATGAGCCTTTCGTGGGGATTGACCCTATCGCCGTGCAGGACATTCAGGGCATCATCAAGTTTCTTAAAAAGAAGGGTATTGGCATTTTGATTACCGATCACAATGTGCGTGAGACTCTTTCAATCGTAGACCGGGCTTACATTATGTTTGAGGGAAAAATCCTTCTGGCGGGCACCGCCGCCAAGCTCGCTTCCAATAAAAAAGCCCGCGAGATTTATCTGGGCGAGCGATTCTCTTTAAAATAGTTTTTTAAATCAGGTTTTTTGTTCAGGAGTTGTCCTATCGCATCCCCCGCTTCTTTTCTGACCAAGCTCAAAAAATGGATTGATCAAACCTTAAAACCCGTTTGTAAAGTTTTGGTCGCCCTCAAAGTTCACCCCAATATGGTGACTCTGGCGGGCGTACTGGTGACGTTGATGGTGCCGGTTTCGATGGTGCGAGACCAATGGACCGCCGCGGGTTGCTGGCTTCTCTTCGCGGGTTTTTTCGACATTTTGGATGGGTCTTTGGCGAGAAACGGGGCTATGACCGGACGCTTCGGGGCTTTCTTTGATTCCAGCCTGGATCGTGTCTCGGAGGCCATCGTTTTTGCGGGTTTTCTCATGTATTATTACAATCATCAGGATTTACGTAACCTTTTACTGGCCTTCATCGTCTGTATTTTGTCATTCATGGTGTCCTATACCCGCGCCCGCGCGGAAGGACTGAAGATTGATTGTGAAGTAGGCATTTTGCCGAGACCGGGCCGGGTGATTTTACTGGCCGTTGGTTTTTTTGCTGCTCAACCGACTCCCTTTTTGGGTGTGGTGGGATTTTTGTCGTTGATCACAGTTTTACAAAGAATTTACCGGGTTTGGGATCAAGCCCGAAAGAAGTAACGCGGTTTATTTTGCCGGGAGGTTTTGGGATGGCTAAGATTCGTGTGGCGATTGTGGGCGTTGGTAACTGTGCCTCTTCTTTGGTGCAGGGGATTCAGTATTACCGCGACGCCGATGAGGATAAGTTTGTCCCTGGCCTGATGCATGTGCGCCTGGGCAAATATCACATCAATGACATTGAATTTTCTTGCGCCTTCGATGTGGATTCCAATAAAGTCGGAAAAGATTTAGCTGAGGCCATTTTTACCCCGATCAATAACACCATCAAAATTTCTGATGTGCCCACACTGGGAGTAAAGGTTTATCGCGGCCATACTTTTGATGGTCTGGGCAAGTACTACCGCGAAGTCGTCACCGAATCGGTTGATAAGCCGGTGGATGTGGCTCAAATTCTTAAAGATACCAAAACTGATGTTCTGATTAACTATCTGCCTGTGGGCAGCGAGGAAGCTGCCAAGTTTTACATGAATGAAGCCATCAAGGCGGGCGTGGGCGTGGTCAATTGTATGCCTGTCTTTATCGCTTCTAACCCGGCCTGGGCAAAGAAATTTGAACAAGCGGGCGTGCCCATTGTGGGCGACGATATTAAATCCCAATTGGGCGCCACGATTATTCACCGTGCGCTGGCCAAGTTGTTTTCGGATCGCGGCATGGTATTGGACCGCACCTCCCAGCTGAATTTTGGCGGCAACATGGATTTCAAAAACATGCTGGAGCGCGACCGTCTCGAATCTAAAAAAATATCCAAGACAGGCTCGGTGGTGAGCCAGTTGACCCAGCCTATAGATCCTCAGAATCTTTATATTGGTCCCTCGGACTATGTACCCTGGCTGCAAGACCGCAAATGGGCGCATATCCGTTTAGAAGGCCGGGAGTTTGGCGATGTGCCAATGAGCATCGAATTAAAATTAGAAGTGTGGGATTCCCCCAACAGCGCGGGCGTGGGCATTGACGCCATTCGCTGCTGCAAGCTGGCCCTGGACGCTAAAGTAGGAGGCCAGTTGGAAGGTCCTTCAGCCTTTTTCATGAAGACGCCAGCGGTTCAGTATTCGGACGCGGAAGCTTATGAAATGGTCGAGCAGTTCATTGAGAAGTACCAAAAGGCCGGGAGCCCGGTGAAGACGGTTTAAATAAAGGTTTTTTAAAAAAGCTCGGGAACCCTCCCGGGCTTTTTTTATTTGGGGGCAAAGTGCGTTTCGTTATCGCTCTAACATTATGTTTTCTCTTTCATTCCTCTCTCTGGGCCTGGGGCGCGGTGGGGCATAAGACGGTGGCCTATATCGCGCAAGATCGGTTAACTCCCGAAGCCCGCAAGGCGATTCGCAAGCTTTTAGGTCCGGGTCAAAGTCTTGTATCAGTCTGCACTTGGGCGGACACGGTGGCGCATAGCAACCGAACTGAAACCGCTCCCTGGCATTACATTCAAGTGAATGTCCGCGAAGAACAAAATCGATACGACTTAGCGGATGTCTGCCGGGATCACCAATGCGTGGTCGATCAAATAGAGCGAGACGAAAAAGTGCTCTGGGATAAGTGGGCGTCGCTGTCGGCCAAAAGGGAAGCGCTTAAGTTTTTAGTTCATTTCGTGGGGGATGTGCATCAACCCCTGCATTGCGCGGAAGATGATGACCGGGGCGGCAATGAAAAGTGGTTCCGCTACTATGGTTCGAAGCGCGGCGGCCGCTATACCTGGGTGAACCTGCACAGCTTTTGGGATAATCTGCTCGAGACCCATGCCAAGGAAAGTCCCCGAAAGTTATCTCTTCAACTAGAACAATCGATAACGCCTGATGAAGCCTCCGCCTGGCAGACGGACAGCCCGAAGGATTGGGCTTATGAGAGCTTTCGTGTGGCCAGGGATAACATTTATTCCGAGCTCCCTTCTGGCCCGCTTTTGGAAAAAAACCGATGGGGTAGGGATTTGCCCGAGGATTATTACGGCCCGCAAATGAAGCAAATCGTCTATGAACGGCTTGAAAAGGCTGGCGTACGGCTGGCTTATGTGTTGAATCAAATTTTTCAAGGCGAATAGTTCGGGTATAGTCTGTTGAAACCATTTCCCCTGTGGAGCTTCCTCTGAAAGTTCAAACCGCGATTGAAAAAGCGATTGTCTACGACGCTGTAGCCAGCGGCGCGTTAACCAATCACACAATCCTGATCGACAATGGAAAGATCGCCTATATAGGCCCTCATGAGAAGGCGCCTGAATATAAAGCGATGGAAGTCATCGATGGCGAAGGTCTCTTTATATTGCCCGGGTTTATTGACCTTCACGTTCACGGCTTAGTCAGTGAAGCCAGCCTGTACAGTTTCATTCAAAATGGAGTCACCAGTATTCGCGATCTGGCGTCCGACGCTTTTGATGCGCTGGCCTGGCGGGCGAAAGAAAGATCGGGTTTGATTGCCTCACCCCGCATTTTCGCGGCGGGTCCCGTATTAACCTGCCACAAAGGCTATCCCGAAAATGTTTGGGGACCCAAAGCCGCCGCGCCCATTCAGGGCCGCTATCAGGCGCAGGAAAAAGTCCGCCAACTGGCGGGGCTGGGTGTGGATCTAATCAAAATGGGATTGGAGCATGAGTTGGGGCCCTGTTTGTCCGCTACCGAAGTGGAAGGCATTGTTTTGGCCGCCCATGACCATGGCAAAAGGGTGACCGCTCATATCACGAACGAACAGGACTTCGAACTTTGTGTGAGATACGGCGTGGATGAAGTGGCCCATATGCCTTCCCGGCCGGTTTCGGACGATCTTTGGAAAGAAGCGATTCTTAAGAAAATACAAATTGTTCCCACCATTCAAGCCCACGCGGGCTGGGCTAAAGAATGGCAGCGTAAAGATGATCATCCCTTCGGTAATTTTTGCCACCATGGTTTTAAAGAGGGTCATGAGCAGTGTAAAAAGAATTTGGAACGGTTTCTCAGCCTGGGCGGGCAAGTGATCTATGGAACCGATGCGGGTAATCCCAATATGCCTTTTGGTGTCTCGATTAAAGAGTGGCAGGATTTGCAAAGCACCGGCATGACGGCCCAGCAATGCTTAAAAATGTCGACCCGAGACGCGGCTATCGTTTTGAGAATGGGTGATCAGCTGGGAACTTTGGAGAAAAATAAGTTCGCGGATTTGGCGGTTTATGAGCAGGACCCCATGAAAGACCCTGAAAATTTTGCCACCCTCAAGGTAGTTTTTAAAAACGGCAAGTCTTATCCGGCGGGCCCGGTGGAATACCCTCTTCCCTTTGATTTGGAATATTGGATTGATCAATGGGAACGAACCGAGTTTAAGAAGGACTGGGAGAAGCAATAAGTTCCCCGCTGTTTACACGTTTGTCCTTTTCTGTCAAAACCCCGTAAAAACGTACCCCTTGGGGGTTTCTTTTAAGCAAAGAGGATATAATGGATTTTCAGAGGCCCACTTTTCTCATTAAGGCATGATTTATGCGTCAGCAATTTGGAATGAATCAAAAGATGCAGCAGCGCATGATCATGACGCCTATGCTGCAACAGGCCATGAAGATCCTCCAGATGTCGACCATGGAGCTGAAGGACTGGGTCGAAAAGGAAATGGTCGAAAATCCTGTTCTCGAAGAAAATGAAGAAACTACCCCGGATAAAAATACTCCCGAAGAAGACGCTTCTCCCTCGAACACTGAAGAAACTGTTTCGGATCCCACTTTAGAAAAAGCCCGCGAGCAGCACGATACGGATTTGGTAGAACACATCAAAGACGGCGAACGTTTTAAAGAAGAAACCTGGGCCATGTATCAGGAGTCGCAAGAATACGGCGACGCCGGCGACAGCGAATATGGCGGAAGACAAAATTCTGAGGCGGATCAGGAAAAAAGAGATTTTGTGGAAGCTTCCATCACCCGCGCGCCCAGCCTGGCGGAACATTTGGAATGGCAATTTCTACTCGTCGCAAAAAATGAGCAGGAAGAAGCGATCGGCAAACTGATCATCGGTAATTTGGACGACAACGGTTATCTTACGACCAAACTGGAAGACCTGGCGGCGGCCCAACAAGTTTCTGTGGCTAATATTGAAAAAGTCTTGAGTGTGATTCAAGGATTGGAACCCACGGGTGTGGGGGCCAGGGATCTTCGGGAATGTCTGCTGCTTCAATTGGAAAACCGCACGGGGGCTATGGCCCAAAGAGCTTACCAGGTGGTTTTAAACCACTTTGAGGATATGGAGAAAAGACGCTATCCGGCCATCCTGAAGGGCCTGGAATGCGATGAGGAACAACTGCGGGAAGCCCTGGCCTATGTGGGCAATCTGGAGCCCAAACCGGGCCGGTCTTTCGAGGTGATTGATACTAAATATGTGACCCCTGACGTGAGCGTCCGAAAGATTGAAGGGGAATATGTGGTGGTCTTGAATGACGAGCCGGTACCCCGGCTTCGGGTTTCTCCCTATTACCGGCGTATGTTAAAAGATAAAAACGCCGTGGACGCGAAAGAAACCAAAAAGTTCCTGGAAACTAAAATTCAATCGGCGATCTGGCTGATTAAAAATATTGAGCAGCGCCGCAAGACCATTTACCGCGTTACTGAAGCCATCTTCCGCATTCAAAAAGAGTTTTTGGAGAACGGGGTTAATTCCTTAAAGCCGCTGACCTTGAAACAGGTAGCCGACATGATCGGCATGCATGAATCGACTATCAGCCGGGTCACCACCCACAAGTATGTGCAGACACCGAGAGGATTATTTGAACTCAAATATTTCTTTACCAGCGGATTGGAGTCTTCCGACGGTATGGATGTGTCATCCCTCTCCGTAAAAGAGAAGATTAAAGAGATGATCGACCTGGAACCGCCTCAAAAGCCCCTATCGGACCAGAAGATCATGCAAAATCTGACAGATCAGGGACTGAGTATTGCCCGCCGCACCATCGCGAAGTACCGCGAAGAGTTGCGCATCCCGCCCGCGTCTCAAAGACGAAAACTGTAATAAACACCTGAAAATTCCATGAAAAATCCTTACCCTGTAAGGTGAGGTTCATTGACTTCCCATACCTGAATGTTAAAATGAACCTCTTTTCGCGATATTTCTGCTCAATTTCCCGTAAAAATCGGGGTCTGTGACGCTTCTCCAAGAGGAAAAACCATGAAAATTCACATTACCAGCCGTCATGAAAAGCTGACTGAAGGCCTAAAAAACCACGTAGAAGAGAAGATTGAACGAGTTGAGCGCTATGTGGGAAAAATTAAAGAAGCCCATGTCATTTTGAATTTTGAGAAGAAAGTGCACCTTTGCGAGGTGGTTTTGACCGCCAAGGACCTCAAGCTCAGCGCCAAAGCGAGCTCCCGCGATATGTATCAGTCCATTGATGCCGCCTTAGGCCGTTTGGAAACCCAAGCCCAGAAACAAAAAGAAAAACGCTCCAGCCACCATCGTGCTGAAAGCGGCCGGGCCACCCGCGGGATGGTTGCGGAGCCGGTCGAAGCCGAAGACGTCAAAGTGGTGAAGACCAAAAAGTTTGCGGTAAAGCCCATGACCGTGGATGAAGCCGCCATGCAGTTGACCGCGTCGAAGGATGAATTTTTAGTGTTTTATAACGCTGAAAACGAACGCACCAGCGTGGTTTACAAGCGCTCGGACAGCCATGTGGGCCTGATTGAACCTGAATATTGAGCCTGACTACTGATAGCACCGTTGGGGACCTTCGGGTCTAAAGAGCCGTTCACTACTGGGAGGTTGTTCATGCAGATTCTCGATTTTTTATCCGTTGATTCGATCAAGTTATCCATGGAATCGAAAAACAAAAAAGACGCCATCAAAGAATTGGTCGAGGTTTTGTTTAAGTCCGGCAAGGTGAAAGACAAGAAAAAGATGATTCAAACTCTCATGGAACGTGAAGAACTGGGTTCCACGGGTATTGGACAGGGCATCGCCATTCCTCACGGCAAGTCGGATACGGTTTCGGATCTGGCGGCGGCTTTCGGCGTCTCCACTGACGGCGTGAGCTTTGACTCATTGGACGGCGAACCGGTGAACATTTTTTTCCTTCTGGTTGCCCCCGAAGGCGCGGCAGGAGCCCATTTGAAAGCTCTGGCCCGCATCTCCAGCCTGCTCAAAGATAAGTATTTCCGCAAGTCCCTGCTCTCGGCTCAAAACGCCGAGGAAGTGATCAAGATTATCCAAGAAGAAGAAAAACTCAAACACTAGGTCTTTCCCAGGCGAAGATTTCGAGGCGGCCACCCGATGAAAAAAATATCCGTGGAGTCACTCTTTCAACAAGCCAAGGAAAGACTTCGCCTAACGCCTTTATTTGAAGTGGATATGAGCGGCCGCGAGATTGTGGGCGTTGATATCAACCGCATGGGTATGGGCCTGACCGGTTATTTGAAATGGTTTCCTTTCCACCGCCTTCAAGTCATCGGCAAAACTGAAATTCACTATTTGCAGACGCTTAAGCCGGCGCAGCGCAAAAAAATTCTTCAAACTCTCTTTTCTAAAAAAATGCCCTGTGTGGTCGTGACACACAAAATGAAAACGCCTGCGGATCTGATCAACGTGGCGAAAAAATATAAGGTTCCTATTTTTACCACGCCGACTCCAACCACGAAGTTTATTTCTGAAATCTCCGTTTACCTTGAAGAAGAGTTCGCGCCCGAAACTACACAGCATGGGACGCTGATGGATATTTACGGCGTAGGCATTTTGATTTTGGGCAGCTCGGGCATTGGCAAAAGTGAATGCGCGCTGGATCTGGTAGAACGCGGACACCGCCTGGTGGCGGATGACCTGGTTTACATGAAACGTTTGGCTAACCGGATTGTGATGGGCTCCAGATCCGAAATCATCAAGCACCACATGGAAATCAGGGGATTGGGCATCATCAATATTGAGAACCTCTTTGGGGTTGGCGCGATTCGCGACAAGAAGCGCATTGAGCTGGTGGTGCGGTTGGAAGAGTGGGACAACAAAAAAGAATACGACCGGTTGGGGCTGGCGCCTGCCACGCATAAAATTTTCGATGTGGAACTGCCGACTTTTGTGATTCCGGTCCGCCCGGGGCGTAATTTGGCGGTCATTATTGAAGTGGCGGCCATGAACCACCGGTCGATGAAGATGGGTTATTTTACAGCGCAAGAATTCGCGGACCGTGTGGGACGCATTATGACCGAAGAGACCAACCGGCAGAAAGGCACCCGCTAATGCAAAGCTGGCGCTGGCTTTATCCCGGAATGAGATTGAAACGCTGGTTTGTCCTGATCGGGATGGCTTTGTTTGTTTTTATCGTCGGCTTTTCGGGTTTGATGAGCGAGCACATTTCGGGCATTCACGTCCGGCCCGCCATTGTGGTGGATATCGAAGACCATCTCAAACGCCTCAAGTTTGTCGACTTTCTCTTTATGGTGCTGGCGATCTGGGGTTTTATTTTAGGCATCCGCCGTTTGATGTTCTCGGTTTTGACGGTGTACGCTCCCGCCCGTGAAAAAGAATTTCTCAATGTGGTCTATGAACGCACCCGTTTAAAAAGAGGCCCCCGCATTGTGGTCGTTGGCGGCGGGACCGGTATGCCGAATGTTCTTTCCAGCCTCAAACAATACACCAGCAATTTAACCGCGGTGGTGACGGTCGCTGATGACGGCGGCAGCTCGGGCCGTCTTCGCAAAGATTTTGGAACCCCACCTCCGGGCGATATCCGCAATTGCATCGTGGCTTTATCCGATCAGGAAACTCTTCTTAACGATCTCTTTCAATACCGCTTTAAAGGCCATGGCGATCTGAAGGGTCACAGCTTCGGTAATTTGTTTATCACGGTGATGAAAGAAATCACCGGCGACTTTGGCCGGGCCGTGGAGGAATCCAGCCGCGTTCTTTCGACCCGGGGAACCGTGATGCCCGTAACCTTTGAACCCATGACCCTGATGGCCAAATTGAAAAATGGAAAAATAGTCGTGGGAGAATCCAATATCTCCAAGTCGAAAGTTCCTATCGAGCAGGTCATGCTCAAAGAAAAGACCATCAAACCTAATCGTGAAGTGCTTAAGGCTATTTTAGAAGCGGACGCGGTGGTGCTGGGCCCGGGCAGCCTCTATACCAGTGTGATTCCCAATTTGCTCATTCCCCAGGTGGCCGAGACCATCGCTCTTTCCCGCGCGGTTAAAATTTATGTCTGCAACGTTATGACCCAGCCGGGCGAGACGGACGGCTATACGGTCTCAGATCACGTGAACGCCATCTTGAAACATACGGGCCCCAATTTTGTCCATTACGTCATCGCCAATAAAGAAAAAGTGTCGCCGAAACTTTTGCACCGTTACGAACTATTTCATCAAGAGCCGGTGGTGCTGGACGAGGCCGCCGTGGAAGCCCTGGGCGTTAAGCTGGTTAAAAATAATCTGCTGAATTATGAGAATTATGTGCGGCATAGCTCGGAAAAATTAGGTAAGGCTATTATCCGCCGTTTGGTGATCTGATAAGGTTTGAGGTGTTAATTCTAGGCGCGAGGTGAGATATGTTTGGAATTGTGGTCGCCACTCATGGCGAGTTCGGTAAAGAATTAGTCGCCACGCTTCAAATGATTCTGGGCGAAAGCGAGGGGATTAAAGCGCTGGCCCTGCATTCCTCCGAGACCCTTGAAAGCTTTAAAGAAAAGCTGGAAGGAACCCTGAAAAAAGTTGATCCCAAAAATCACGGTTCTTTAGTGCTGGTCGACATGATCGGCGGAACACCTTTTAATGTGGCTCTCTTGGCGGCTCAGACTCACAAACTTCAAATCGTCACCGGGGTCAATTTACCCATGCTCATTAAAGTGGCTACCAGCCAGGACGAGAAGGATTTGGAAACGCTGGCGCTGGAAACTCAAAAGGTCACCCGCGAGGGTGTGATGACGTCGGTAGAGCTGCTTCGAAAGTAATAAAGCCGCAGGGATAAAGAGGACATGATGAACATTCAACTCATTCGAATTGACGACCGGTTGATCCACGGACAGGTAGTGGTGGGCTGGGTTAAGGCGCTGGATATCCAGCGTCTGGTAGTGGTGAATGACGAGATCGCCAAAAACAATATGCGCCGCACCCTGATGGAAATGGCCGTTCCGGCCGGGCTCAAAGTGAACTTTTATGATGTGGCAGGGGCGGTTGACGCCGCGAAAGATGATTCGCAAGACCGCGCTTTGCTGCTTTTCGCGGGTCCGGCGGATGTTTTGACTTTTGCCAAAGCAGGCGGGCCGGTGAAGGCCGTCAACGTGGGCGGGATGCACTATTGCGACGGCAAGACCCAGATGAGCAAGACCATCTGTGTTGATCCGAATGACCTGTCGGCTTTTAAAGAATTGAAAAAAATGGGCGTGGAGATGGAATCCCGGGCGGTTCCCGGCGATATGCGGGAAGCTTTGGATAAAGTTCTCCCCGAGATCAAAAACTGAGGTCTGACGTGAAAAAAATAAATTTCATTTTTGGCGTTCACAACCATCAACCGGTCGGTAATTTCGGCCAGGTGTTCGAAGCTTTATATGAAAAATCCTACGAACCTTTCCTGCGTATTTTGCATAAACACCCCAAGGTGAAGTGCACCTTTCATGTGACGGGGCCTTTGCTGGAATGGATTGAAGAAAACCGTCCTGAATATTTCAAAATGCTCAAAGAAATGGCGACCCGGGGACAGGTTGAGTTTTTCACGGGCGCGATGTACGAGGCCATTTTGGCCATTCTGCCGGACCGGGATAAAATCGGCCAGATCCGCATGTTGACGGAGTATCTCCAAAAGAAATTTAAAGTTGATGCCAAGGGTATGTGGCTCGCTGAGCGGGTTTGGGAACCCCATTTGACCAAAGCCCTGGCGGACGCGGGAGTGGAATATGTGGTCATCGACGATGCCCATTTGAAAGCGGCGGGCTTGGCGGAAGAACAAACTTATGGCTATTACCTGATGGAAGAACAGGGCGAAACGGCAGCGGTTTTTCCGATTTCCGAAAAAATGCGTTATTTGGTGCCTTTTCAAGCAGTGGAAGAAACCATTGAGTATCTGCGGTCTTTAGCTACCGAAGAGGGCGACCGCTGTGTGGTGTTGATGGATGACGGTGAAAAGTTTGGCGGCTGGCCCGACACCTATAAATGGGTTTATGAGGAAGGCTGGCTGGAAAAATTCTTTACGGCCCTGGAACAAAATTCCGAGTGGCTCAATAACACCACCTTCGCTGAGTATAAAAACAACCACCATTCTCAGGGCATCGTTAATTTACCCACGGGATCTTATACCGAAATGGGCGAGTGGTCATTGCCGACTGAAGCGGCCCGTGAATATGACAAGATCCGCCATGAATTGCGGGACCGGGGTGAGATGCACCGCTATGAGCTTTATTTAAAGGGCGGCTTCTGGCGCAACTTCTTCATGAAGTATTCGGAAAGCAATCATCTGCACAAGAAGCTCCTGTGGGTTTCGAAAAAAGTGGAAGCGGCCCGCCAAAAGCTCGCCAAGAAATCCACGCCTAAACAAAAAGCCGTTTTGGATCAGGCGGTTTTGGCGCTTTACCGCGGCGAATGCAACTGCCCCTACTGGCATGGTGTTTTCGGCGGTCTTTATCTCAATCACCTTCGTTTCGCCATGTACCGCCAGTTTATCGAGGCGGAAAAATTAGCCGACTCCATCTTGAATCCCGAGGGCGATTTGCAGGTGACTGAAACGGATTTTGATAAAGATGGCCGCAATGAGTTGATTGTGGAGGGTAAGGGTTATCACGCCATTCTGGCTCCGGCCAAAGGCGGAAGC
The DNA here is from genome assembly GCA_013286205.1 of Candidatus Firestoneibacteriota bacterium. Lineage (GTDB taxonomy): Bacteria > Oederibacteriota > Muellerivitia > Muellerivitales > Muellerivitaceae > Bog-1183. Next base: position 24,263 of record JABDGD010000018.1, read on the forward strand.
CTGATTGAAATCGATTATTTAAAAAACGCTATTAACCTTTCGGATTCGTTAACGCGCCGTAAGGAACCTTACCATGAAAAACTCAAGGCCCTTAAAGACTCGGCTCATAGCGGCGCGGGCGTGGCCAGTATTCACGATATGGTTCGGGTTAAAGAACCTGGGCTGGAAAATAAACTTTTCTACGATCCGGATGAACGCGCCAGTTTGATTGAGCGTATTTTGCCGCTCGACACCAAAGTGGAAAATCTCTGGAGGGGTGAATATCAAGAGCTGGGCGATTTTCACCAGGCGGTTTTTCAATACAAAGTGGAACAACCCAAACGTAAAGACCAACCCCTGAAGGTGATTTTGAACCATCCGGGTTCAATCGAGGGTAATCCGGTTCAGTTGACTAAGCGTCTTTCCTTGAATCCGGTTAATTTTGAGCTGGAAGTGGTTTATCAGCTGAAAAATTTGGGTTCTAAAGAACTGCGGTTCTTGTTCATGAGCGAATGGAATTTAACGCTCCTGGCGGGCGATGCTTCTGATCGAAATTATTTCATCTCGGGACGAGACGTGAAAGAAACACGTCTCAATAGCATGGGTATGGAAGCTGAAGTGGTAAAGGCCGGCATGCGGGACGGCTGGTTGAAGCTGGAGATTGATTTTGAAACGGAAAAACCGGCGCATTTCTGGCGTTATCCGGTTGAGACCATTTCCCAATCTGAAGGCGGGTTTGAGCGGGTTTATCAAGGTTCCTGTTTGCTCTGGGGCTGGCAGGTCGTGCTGCCTCCTCAGGGTGTTTTTGAGGCGCCGTTATCGCTGCGCTTGAAGGAGACTAAAGGATCGTGATGTCACATTGGTTTCTCATCTCAACCCTATTGGCGTTTTTGAGCCTGGACGTGGCCGCGGTCGGCCAGTTCATGGTTTGCCGGCCTATTGTGGTGGGACCTTTAGTGGGATGGTTTTTAGGACATCCGGATATTGGACTGGAGATGGGCGCGCTGATTGAGTTGATTTGGATCGGCGATTTGCCAGTGGGAGCGCATTTACCCATGGATTTGATGATGCTCTCGGGTGTCTCGGTCGCTTTTGCCTGTGAATTGTTGGGCACCAAGTATCCGAATGAAGCGGTGATGACTTACGCCCTGGGGATGACTATTCCGCTGGCGGCTTTGAGCACTGAAGTGGATATTTTTATCAGCAAGTTCAACGTGCGCTGGGTTCATTTGGCGCAGCGTATGGCGCTGAGCGGGCATTTTAGAACTTTTGCCTGGATCAACTGGTTTGTGCTTTTGGAACTTCTCATTAAAGGCTTTGTGGTCGCGGCGGTGAGTTTGACTTTGGTGCACTTTACTTCGGGACTTTTCTTTTTATTCACGACGATTCTCAACGGCAAAGTGATTGAGGGCCTCTATTACGCTCATTGGTTGCTTCTGGCCCTGGGCTGCTCGGCGGTTATCGATCTTTTGGTGGAAAAGAAAACAGCGGTCTATTTGATTCTCTCCATTGTGACCATTATGGGACTGGCGATTTTTTATCACATGCAGGGCGTTTATCTGGTTTCCATCGCGCTTTGCGTGGGTTTTGCTTTGGCTTTGTTCTATATGGGAAAGGGGGAAAAGAATGGCTGACGAACCGATCGTGTCCCTTAACCGAAAAGATATGATCTTCGCTTTTTTGCGGTCTTTTTTCCTGCAAGCGGCGTGGAATTTCGAGCGTTATTTAAGCTACGGCGTGGCTTATGTTTTGCTGCCCGTTTTGAAAAAAGTTTATGCCAGCCAGGAAGACCGTTCGCAGGCGCTTTCGCGCCACCTGGAATATTTTAATACCCATCCCTATATGGCGTCGTTTGTGTTGGGCGCGATTTTGCGCATGGAAGAAGAAAAACAGCAATTACCCAAGCCGAAGCAAAAGCAAAAAGAAGAAGAAATTAGCGCGCTGAAGGTCGGCATGATGGGCCCCATCGCGGCGATGGGGGACAATCTTTTCTGGGCGACCATCCGTCCTTACTGCGGTTTGCTGGCGGTGACGCTGGTGTTGTCCAGCGCTTTTCAAGTGAAGGGACAATATTGGGTTATTCCTTTGCTGTTTTTGATTGTTTACAACGTGGCCCACGTAGGGATTCGTTTGACCGGATTCATTCAGGGTTACCGCAAGGGCGACCAGGTCGTTTTGACTTTGAGAAAGTACGGATTTCAGGAAGCCATTCGTGGTTTGAAATTGGCTTCCATTGTTTTGTTAGGTGTTTTGATTGTGTTTGTGAACTTGTCAGAGTTGGAAAAAGAAATGGGACTCTTCGTGCTGAAGCTCACCTTCTTCACGGCGATTGTGGGGCTTTTTACTTTCGCGCTTCACCGCAAAATTAGTCCCAGTCAGTTGTTTTACGCGGTCGTTCTTTTCGCTTTAATGCTGGCCTTTTGGCCCGATTTAAGCGCGCCGCCGCAGATGGAACATTTCGCGCCGTCAATACCCGCTGCGGTGGTAGTCCCGGCCGAGATGAAACCAATAAAGGGGAAGTCATGAAAATCACCGAGAAACTTTTGATCGTCAACAAGCTGGGCCTGCATTTAAGGGCCGCGGCGGAATTGGTGAAAGTGGCCAATAAGTTTAAAAGCCAAACAACCATTCATCATGGTATTCAAAATGTGAACGCGAAAAGCCTGATGGGTTTGATGACGCTGGCCGCGGCCAAGGGAACCGAATTGGAGTTTGAGTGCGACGGCGCGGACGCGAAAGAAGCGATGGCAGCCTTGAAGGAGTTGTTTGAGCACCGGTTTGGCGAAAAAGAGTAGCGGTTGAGCGACTTTGAAACAGGAGTAGTATTTGTCCGATAAAATTTTTTACGGGGTGGCTGCCTCAGGCGGCATTGAAATCGGCCCCGCTTATCTTTATCACGCGCAAGGATTAACGGCTTCCCGTCGTTTGCTGAAACCGGAAGAAGTTAAAACGGAGTTGGCTCGCTATCAAGAAGCGCTGGCGAAAACACGCGCTCAAATTGTGGAGTTGGAAGGCCGCGCCAAAGAAAAATTGGGAGAAGAGCACGCCAGTATTTTTGGCGCCCACCAAATTTTATTAGATGACCCTCTTTTTACTGAAGAAGTGCCCCAAGTTATTTCCAAAGAACATATGAATGCTGAGTTTGTGCTTCACGAGGCCCTGGAAAAATTTAAAACCATTATGGCTTCCCTCAACGACGAGTATTTCCGCGAACGGGGCGGCGACATCCGGGACGTGGGTAACCGCGTCTTACGCAACCTCATGGGCAAGGGCGAAAAAGAACAGCTTAAAAATTTGGACCGTGAAGTGATTTTGGTGGCGAATGACTTAACTCCTTCTGATACGGTCACGTTGTCGACTGAAACCATTAAGGCTTTTTGCACGGATGTGGGCGGTAAAACGTCGCACGTGGCCATTGTGGCCCGCTCACTGGGTTTGCCGGCGGTCGTCGGCATGCAGAACGCCACAGTTAATATTCAGGATGGGGATCTTTTGATAGTGGATGGCAATAAGGGATTGGTTTTGGTCAATCCGCAGTCCCATATCATTGAGCAATACCGACGTCTTAAAGACAATTACACCGCTTTTCAAAAAAGCTTGGAAGCCTTTAAAACCCTGCCGGCGGTTACGCCTGATGGACACCGGGTGACTTTGGCCGCCAACATTGAGATTCCACAAGAACTAGACGAGATGAACCGGCATGGGGCGGAGGGTATTGGTCTCTATAGAACAGAGTTTCTCTATATGAATAGGGAAGAGAGTCCGACCGAGGAAGAACAATTCCAGGCTTATAAAGAATTGGCCATGAAAACAGGCGTTAATCCCGCCATCATCCGCACTTTAGACCTGGGCGGGGACAAGTTTCTTTCGCATTTGAACGAGTCAAACGAACAAAACCCCTTCTTGGGTTTAAGGGCTATCCGTCTATGCTTAAAACGGCCGGACATTTTTAAAGTTCAGCTTCGGGCCATTTTGCGGGCAGCCGCCCATGGGCCCATCAAAATCATGTTTCCGATGATCTCCACTTTGAGTGAAGTGATGGAAGCGAAGGCGATTTTACAAGAGTGCGCGGATGAGCTTAAAAAAGAAGGTCAGGTTTTTAGAGCCGGGGTAGAAGTGGGCGTGATGATTGAGATCCCTTCCGCCGCGGTCATCGCGGACATCCTTATTCAAGAAGTAGATTTCTTCTCGATCGGCACCAATGACCTGATTCAGTATTCCATGGCGGCTGACCGGGGAAATGAATCGGTCGCTTACTTATATGATCCTTTAAACCCGGCCATCCTTCGTTTGATTCAAATGACGGTGGATGCCGCCCACAAAGCGGGGAAATGGGTGGGTATGTGCGGTGAAATGGCGGGCGACCCCCAGTTTGTGCCGCTTTTACTGGGAATGGGACTGGATGAGTTTTCTGCCAGCGTGTCGGTAATCCCCGAAATCAAAAAAATTATCCGCATGATGCCCTATGAGACCGCCAAGAAAATAGCCCAGGCGGCTACCAAACTCAAAACTTCCGATGAAGTATTTGACGTTATCCGGGATAATGTTCCGCCGGAATTAAAAACGCTTCTTTTTTAAAGACACTTCATCCTAAAAATGAAACGGGTTAAACATGCGAAAACTGATTAATGGTATCGTCGATTTTCATCAACACCGCCGGGACCAGGTGAAGGATACCTTCGCTCAATTGGCTCTGGGCCAAAGTCCTGACGTTTTTTTTATCGGCTGCTCGGATAGCCGTGTGGCGGTGAATGTATTCGCTTCTACTGAACCGGGCGATCTTTTTGTCATCCGTAACGCCGGCAATTTTGTGACGCCGTTTGGCGATTCAACCCAGTTGGCCTCGGACGAGTCGGAAGTCGCGGCGCTGGAATTCGCTTTGGAATATCTCAAAGTTCCCCACATCATTGTTTGCGGTCACTCGGATTGCGGCGCGATGAAGGCTCTGTGCAATGGCCGCGAGAAGGTAGAGCTTCCTCATCTGCGTTCCTGGCTCCGCCATGGAGAGGATGCCTTAAACCGGATTCGCTCTAAAAAAGAAAAATTGCAGGGCCTGGAAGAAGTGAACGCTGTTTCGAAAGAAAACGTACTTCTGCAACTGGAACATTTGAAAAGCTATTCCCGCGTGGCTGACCGGGTTAAAAGCGGGGAACTGATGCTTCATGGTCTTTGGTTTGACATTCAAAACACGGATGTCTATTACGCGGGTTTAGATGAGAGGGCTTTTCGTATTATCGACGACGTGGAAGGCGCCAGAATTTTGGCGTTATTGAAGGATAAATAGATTTAGCTTTTACGTATTTTTTAATTGGCTACCATTTTGAGAGTGTTATACTTTGGCCATGAAAACATTTAACCTCAAGTATTTAAAGAAGTTTTTGATAGTAGTTTCTCTTCTCTTTATTTCTTCCTTGGTACATGCGGGTGCTCTTGATGTACTTACTTCACCCATTCTTCCTCCGGCCCAGATCAGTGTTGTTGGCACGGGTATGGGGAACGCGATGATGGCCGACGGAACCCAGTTCAATGCTACCGCTTATAACCCGGCTTTATTGGGCCGGGCGCCGGGCACCCTGGAACTTTTACAATTAGGCATCCACGTCTCGAACGATGATATTACGACAGCCAACTACGTACAAAATATCGCCAACAACGGGATTAACTTCAACGCGACGGATTTCGTTCAAGGAATTCTTAAAAATGACGCGTCCTTGGTTAACCCGAATTTAAAAACATTGGATGATATCTCGGCGAATATTATGAATAAGTCTATTGGGTTTGGTGTCGGCGATAATTTGGCGGTCAAGTTCGCTCCCAATTTCGGGATCCAGATTTATGAAACGGCCAATGGTGTGGCTGAGATCAAACCGGGTACCCTTCTTCAACAATTGACCAATATTCCTCTTCCTTATTCTGGCGGAGCAAATTCGACTGTCACTGCCGCCTTTGGGGCAGCCATTCAAGCGGGTGTTAACTCGATTGTTCCTGCTTCTCAACAGAACGCGAATGTGCAAACGGATATCAGCAAAATTCAGAACGGTACCTACAGCGTGTCCCAGGGTGTTTCTCAAATTGGCAATGATTTAGCGGCGCAAGGTGTGACGCTGAGCTCGGGTTCCCAGCAGACCATGCAAAACGCGATCGTCAACAATTTGTTAAAAGATATCGCTTACGCGAATGCCTTGGCTTACAGCGATACAGTGGGAATGGCCACTATAGCTTTCGATCCTTTTGAGGATTTTCCGCTGACGATTGGTATTAGCGGTAAGGTTGTTCACCGTTATTTTGCCTGGTCGAGTTTGACCATTTCCACGACGAATAGCTCGCAGCAGGTCACCGATTTTTCTAACGATCTTCAACAGTCAACAACCCGTTGGGGTATTGACTTTGGTCTTTTGTATGCTTTTGAACAGGACTTGAGTTTGGGTATTTCTTTTCAGGATTTGATCAAACAATCGGCCACCATTTCTAATACTTTAACTTTGGGCGATATCATGTATGGTGCGACGACAGACCCAGCGCCCACGGTGACCAATATTGGACTTTCTTGGCACCCGATTCATGAATTTGTGGTGAACGCCGATTTGGATGACGTTTTTTCTACGACTTCGCTTTATTACAGCCAAGATATTTTCTCTCACTTTAAATTAGGATCTTCCCTTGAACTGGCGGGAATCCTCCGGTTTCGCGGCGGTTTAGACACGGGTAACTTTGTCGGCGGTATCGGAGTACAATTGGGCTTCCTCGGCTTGGATTATTCTTATGGGATTGATCCTGTGACCGAATCCTACAATCATTACGGTCAATTAAAGCTCGTTTTTTAAAAAGTAAAGACTCAATTTAAAAGCCTGGGACCGAAAGGTTTCGGGCTTTTTTTATGATAAAATTGGCCTTCTTGCTGATGAAAATCGAACAATTAGATCTAATTAACTTTATAATTCATGGGTTAGACCTAATTTAACATGTGTTTTGAAATTGAAGAGCAAAGGATCCATATGCTTTTTTACCGGCCAGATTGTCGTCATTTCACTGGCGAGAAGCCTTGCGCGCCTCATAAGGCCGAGGGTGTGGTTTGTCTCAATTGCCCCCGCTATGACCCGATTAAAAAACGCATTTTGATCATCAAATTAGATGCCGCTGGCGACGTTTTGCGCTCGACCGCCATCTTGCCGGCTTTTCGTCAAAATAACCCCGGATGCTCTATCTGGTGGGTGACCGAAAATGGTTCTAAGCCATTGTTGGAAAAAAATCCTTACATCGATGTTTTGTTGGGCTCGGATCCGGCTTTGAGCGGGTTCTTGGGCGCTACATTTTTTCATGAAGCCTATAACTTTGACATGAGCCGTAAAGCGGCCGCGATTTTGCATATGGCGAATTCTCCTGTGAAGAAGGGTTTTGGTTTATCTCAAGAAGGCGTGGTCGTGCCGCTGGAAGCGAAAGATGAAGAGTGGTTTCAAATGGGAATCATGGATTCGTTTAAACGGGCCAACCAACGCACTTATCAGGACCATCTGTTCCAATTGGGCGGCATGAAGTATTCGGGTGAGGAGCCGCAGCTGGTTTTGACCGAGAAAGAAAAACAATGGGCCCAAGATTGGTCCAAGAAGCACAAACTGGGTAAGTACAAGAAGATCATTGGTTTCAATATTGGGTCGGGCGGCCGGTGGCCGATGAAGCGTTGGAGACTAGATGGTTTTTTGTGGCTGGCCAAACAGCTACATAAAAAATATCCCAAGAACGCCATTCTTTTGTACGGGGGGCCTGAAGAGCGGCAGTTGATGCCCGAGCTGGCTAAAAAGTTAAAGAACACCGCGATTGCTACAGGAACTGAAAATACGATGCGCCAGTTTGTTTCCCTCGTTGATCTGGCGGATGTGCTGGTGTCGGGCGATACTTTGGCCATTCATGTGGGCATCGCGCTTAAAAAGAGATTGGTGGCTTATTTTGGCCCCACTTCGGACGCCGAAATTGATCTTTATGGACGCGGGGAAAAGGTTTTGCCCTCAAGCCCCTGCCAATGTTACTACCAAAACCAATGCACCCAAAAGATGTCCTGCATGGATAATTTGCGTAACGAGGACATGCTGGCGGCTGTGGAACGCCAAATTAAGCTGATTTAGTTCTTTCCTCGAATTTTCCGAAAGCATTTAGTCTTTTATTTTTTGAGCAATCATTCAGGAGTGTCATGAGCGCGAAGAAGAGAGATCTATTTAGGAACTCCCGGCAGGTATTTGAGAACTATAAAGAAACCTACCGCCAGGAAATTCAAAAATCTATCGACTTCGTGGGTCAAGATCTGGAATTTTTTACCGAAGTAAAAGCCGACTGGATCCTTTACCTGACCCGCCGTTATTTGGGAAAGCTCTCCAAACTCAAGGTGCTGGATGTGGGTTGCGGGGTGGGTATCACCGATCACTATTTGACGCCGCATTTCAAGAAAGTCTGCGGCATTGACCTGAGCCCGGGCGTGGTCAAGAAGGCAGCCTTCCTCAACCCCGACGCTGAATACCGTTATTACGCGGGCAAGAAACTCCCTTATCCTGACAATTCCATGGACGTGACTTTCGCCGTTTGCGTACTGCACCATGTGGAACCAGAAGGTGTGAGGCACTTCGCGGAAGAAATGATACGGGTTACCAAGAAGGGCGGACTGGTGATGGTTTTCGAACATAATCCCTTAAATCCCCTGACACGCCGTGCGGTGTCCCAATGTAAATTGGATGAGGACGCTCATTTGCTGCGTAAAAGCGAAGTGAGCCGTTTATTGCGGAACGCTGGCGGCACCCTGGTTTGCCGGCGCTACATCTTTTTTACCCCTTTTCGCAGCCTTGTTTTCGGTATCTTAGACAGGCTTTTAGGCTGGCTGCCCCTGGGCGCGCAATATTTTGTGGCGGCCCGTAAATAATTCATAAGGACGCAAACATGAAGACTGTTATCGTCGTTCCAACTTATAACGAGAGCGCCAATATCGCCGCGCTCGTCAAACTGATTCACAAAAGCGTTCCGGCCGCCCAAGTTTTGGTGGTGGACGATTCTTCTCCTGATAAGACCTATGAAGTGGTGAAGGGCATTATGAAGAAGGACAAGAAACTGCATTTGCTTAAACGCCCCCGGGAGATCAAGGGCCGGGGCTGGGCTGGCCGGGATGGTTTTGTGCAGGCTTTGAAAATGGGAGCGGATGTGGTGGTAGAAATGGACGCCGATTTATCCCATCAGCCAAAATATATTCCGGCCTTTATTAAACTGATTGCCTCGGGTCAGGCGGATGTGGTTTTGGGAAGCCGTTATATGCCGGGTGGAAAAGATATCGACAGGCCTTTTTACCGTCAAATGACCAGCAACTTCGCCAAAAATTATTTGAAATTAGTTTTAGGCTTAAAGGCTCAGGATCCGACTTCGGGCTTCCGGGCTTATTCAAAAGACGCGCTTAACCGCATCAAAGTGAAAACACTCACCGCCAGAGATCCTTTTACGGTTTCCGAGATTTTGTACCGCTGTTACCGGGCGAAATTAAACATTAAAGAGTCGCCGATTGTCTTTATTGACCGCACTCAAGGCGAGTCGAAACTTCAAATCACAACTCTTTTGAAGTATTTGGCCAGAGCTTTGGCGCTGCGCTTGGGACCTAATCCGCTGGCCTAAATCCGCCTCGAAATCTATTTGTCTTTATAGCCGATAACCGCCAGATTTCCCGCGGGAAGCATGATGGGTAAATAGCCCAGCTTAATTTTCTTTAAAAAACTAATCAGAGCGATTTTTAAACCCTTGGGCGCCGGCAATAGTTTTAGCCAGTAATGAAGGGGATAAACGTTAAAGATGGGCTTTACCATAATTCTTTGGTAACCCGCTTTCGCTAACAACGCTTGAGCGCTTTGGGGCGAGAACAACTGTAAGTGCTCAATGTCAAAGATGGGGCTTTTCATTCCCAAAATGCTGTAGGAAAGCGATCGGCGGTTGTGGCAGACGATATAGAAGGCACCGCCCTTTTTCAAAATGCGGTAAGAATCCCGGCAAACATTTAAGGGTTCGTACAAGTGCTCGATGGTCTGAAAGCACGAAATCAAACTCACGCTGTTCTTTTTGAAACTCTTCGCGTTAAAAAGACCTTTTTTAATAAGCGGTCGAATTTTAGGCAAGCTGGATTTAATGGGGGCGTCAGAAGGTTCAATGCCGACGACTTTAGTAAAACCGGCTTTCAGCAACTCCTCTAAAAAAGCACCGTCACCCGTTCCGATATCAATGGCGCCTTTGGTGTCCGGGGTGCTTTTCGCGATTGCGGCTAAATTTCGGGCGTAGGTGCGCGCGGCGCAATGGGCTTCCTCTGAACTGTCATAAGCGGCTTCCTGATAACTTTTCGCGAGATGCTTCAAAGACGGCAAAGGATTAGCGTAAAGCGTATCGCAAGTGGGGCAGTCAATGAGCCGGTAATGCATGTTTTCGGGCATTTTCCGGGACGCGAAGGCATAGCCGTCTAAGGAATCGAGATTGTAGTTTTCTTCAGCGTAAACATTGGACTGATCTTTGGAAGAACAAATGGGGCAGGCCCGTGAAACTAACTTCAGCTTTTTCATCAATGTTTCTCCATAGAATTAAAAAAAAGTAATGACTGTATTTTTAAGCTTGTAGAACCGTTAAAACGCACGAATCAAGAATCTTTTTGAACCGCCCGGGTCTCGCCGTTTCGAATAATATTCTTTCTGATGAAGTGGGGCCGTTGTTTTACTTCCTCGAATATTTTGGCGATATATTCGCCCAAAATAGCCAGCGCGAAGAGATTGATAGAACCAAAGAACAGAATGGCTAAAAGTACCGTGGTGGTTCCCTTGGGGGCGATATCAGGGAATAAGATGCGAAGGGTGATTTGCAAGATCGCCAAACCGACGCTCATGAAAAATAAGCCCACGCCAGCGAAGCTTAGAATGGAAAGCGGGGTATAACTGTAAGAAAGGATTCCCTTTTTGGCCCAGTCGACATTTTTGAAAAAGTTATTGGTGGTTTTTCCGAATAATCTTTCGGGTCTTAAGTAATCCACGCCGATTTGTTTAAAGCCCACATAGGCCCTGACGCCGCGCAAGAAGAAGTCTCTTTCGGGGAACTGCAATATGGCGGTAACCACTCTTCGGTCCAATAATGAAAAATCGCCCGCGTCATGCGGTATCCGAAGGTACGAGAAATAATCGAAGATTCGATAGAAAAGCTTGTAGGCGATTTGCATGTAAAAAGGAGCCTGGCGCTTGGTGCGGTGGCCATAAATAACTTCGTAACCTTCACGCCATTTTTCCACGAATTTTTCGATCAACTCTGGCGGGTCCTGTAAATCGCCGTCTAAAAGAACGCATCCGTTTTTGGTCGATATCTCTAAACCGCTGCGGAAAGCGGCCTGAGAGCCGAAATTGCGGGAGTGGGAAATGCCAATGACGCGGCGGTCTTTTCGGCTGATTTCCAAAATCACTTCCTCACAGTTGTCCGGGCTGTTGTCGTTGACGAAGATGATTTCGTAATCGATTTTGAGTTTATCGAAGGTGGTTTTGAGGCGTTCGTACATGATGGGTACGGCCTGGCCATCTTTGTAACAGGCGATGATGGCGGAAACGCTATGTTTGGAATCGAGTTCGAATTTTTTGGAAGATTTTTCGTATTTATCTTTGTCTTCTAAAGAACCGTACCATTCGGCGGTCGCTTTTAAGCCTTCGGCTAAGGTGGTGTGGGACTGCCAGCGCAAAATTTGTTTCGTCTTATTAGTGTTGGCGAACCAATCCTGAACATCCCAGATGCGCTCAGGCATAGAGTTGAAGTCTGGCTGGGCTTTGATCTTAAAAATCTCTTTTGCCGCGTCAGCCACATTACGAATGGTAGTTTTTTGGCCACTTCCGATATTGAAAGAGTCGCCGTAGTTGGCCGTGGGAAGATTGTTGGCCGCGTCCGCGAAGGCTTCGCAGACATCATCCACATACACAAAGTCCCGGGATATCTCTGGATTCACCAGAGCAGGGTATTGTCCCTGAAGCCCTTGCTTGATGACGTTGGGAATCAGCCGGGAAGAGTCTTCTAAAGGTCCGTAAATGGAATAAAGACGAAGATTGGCGCAGGGCAGTCCTTTTTTTCTTCCGTAAAAGTGAATGAGATTGGCGGTTGAAACCTTTGAAACGGCGTAATCGCTATTAGGTTCGGGTAAATCGGATTCGGTCGGGCCGGAAGCTTTGTCTCCATACTCGGAAGAGCTGCCGGAGTGAATGTAACCGGCGATCTCAAGCCTGATTAATCGGGCCAATAGTTTTTCAGTTAAGTTGAAATTGGTTTGGTAAATGAGTGAGCTGTTGGTCTCAAAGGAATAGGCTCCATAGGCGACGCAGTTGAAAATGGTTTTGGCGCCGGTTTGTTTCAAAATCACGTCTAGATTGGAGTCGACCAAAAGGTCGGTTTGAATCACATTTTGCGCCGGAAGACCCTCGAGGCGCCAGGCGGGGGAATGGAAAAAGGTTCCGAAGGCGTCCTGACGGTATTTAAGCAGAGTGCGCAGTAAGTTGGCGCCGAGAAAGCCGCTGGCTCCCAAAACCAAAATAGGACCCTGAATTTTTTTGATTTTTTCTTCGATGGGGATCATTTTTTCAATTCTTTTAAAATGGTTTCCGCGGTCAAATTAGATTCTTTGCGGTGAAAGTTTTGCGACCCGTAAAAGCCAGAGACATAACCCTGGGCGCAATAGTGGCTAAACTTTTTAGGCGCTTCTCCGGCTAACAGCAAAATACGGGACAGCATCTCGCCAACTCCGCCATGCGCCACATGCTCTTCCGCGACGACTAAGTGGTTCGAGCGTTCGAGGTCGGCTTTAAAGGCGGCGGGTAAGTGATGGTGAACGATAGGCAGTTCGGTTAAAACCCAAACCGAGGGCCTGTCACTGGGCGGTAATTCTTTGAAACCGTTTAAAATCTCCCCGGCCAAGGGGCCCACAATAAGAAGGGTCGGACCGTCGCCCTTTAAAAGATGACGCCAGGAGGCATAAGGCGGCAGCTCGAAATTTTTTGGCTGTTCATCTTTTCCTAATCGTAGATAAGAAGGATGCTCCAGTTTGATCAGCCTTTCCACAATGGGAGGGACATCGGCTCTAAAGGCCGGCACAAAAACATGCATGTTGAGTAAAGTTAACAATATTCCGTAATCGTCGATAGCGTGGTGTGACGCGCCCATCACGCCGTAGCCATAACCGCCGCCGTTGCCAACTAATTTGACCGGTAAGTCATGAATGCAAACATCGTTGCGAACTTGCTCTAAGGGGCGGGCATAAATAAAGGGGGCGATGCTGTAAGCCCAGGGTGAAAGACCCTGAGAAGCTAAGCCAGCCGCGACGGAGATCATATTTTGCTCTGAGACACCGGCGTTAATAAAGCGGGGGCCGGCGGCTTTTTGCAGAGGTTCCAGCGCCATGTAGCCTAGGTCGCCGGTTAAAAATATAAAATTAGAATCGTCGGAATGCTTGACCATGGTTTCGCAAAAGATGTTTCTCATGATTTGTCCAACTCTTGAATGGCCAGCTGATACTCAGGCTCTTTCAGGGGCAAATAGTGCCATTCCATTTTGTTTTCCATGAAAGAGACACCTTTGCCCTTGGTCGTATGGGCAATAATGGCTCGCAGACCCTTGGTATTTTGAGACAGAGCTTTTTCTATAGCGTTTAAATCGTGACCGTCTATTTCTTCGACCGGTATGCCGAAGGATTTAAACTTTTCAGTGAGGGAATCCATGCTGGCGACTTCTTTGGTGCTGCCAAAGCCCTGAAGGCCGTTGGCGTCCACAATCAAGGTCAAAGAGTCCAGCTTTTGGTGATGGGCAAAGATTAAAGCCTCCCAATTGGAGCCTTCCTGCCATTCGCCGTCAGAGGTCAGGCAGAAAACCCGTCCGGGCTTATTTTTAAATCTTTTTGCCAGCGCCAGTCCGGAAGCTAGGGAAAAACCATGACCCAGACTGCCGGTGGCAAAGATGATTTCTTCACGCCATTTAGGAGCGGGATGACCGCTTAATTTTGTGGGTTCTTTATGGAAGAGTTTTAAATCCTCGTCCTTCAATTTGTTCATCGACCACAAGGTTATATAGAGAGCTCCGGCTGAATGGCCTTTAGAGAGGATAAACTGGTCGTCTTGGTTCATGATTTGATGATGCAAAACCATCAAAATGTCGAGACAGGAGAGGTTTCCGCCGATGTGACCCACGCCGCTTTCGAAATGCATTTGAAGAAGGCGTTTTTTTGATTTTAAAAGAGTTTCTTTGAAGGCCATTAAATGATTATCACTCATTTTGGGTTTAATTTGGCGTCGCAATGATACTACTTTTAGCGGGAATTTAAGCATTTTATGGCGGCCGCGGGTGGGTGACAACGGTTCATTTTTTATCCCAAGTTCAGGTGAGCGGGCGAGGACCAAGGCCTCTGTTTTGAGACAAATAAACGGCGGTTTTTTAAAAAATCGTTTATATTCTTAGTTCATTGAGCCGGTCTTTTTCAAGGAGAAGTCATTGAAAAGCAACGCGAAAAGCAGGGAATATTTTTTTAATCATTATCTGGAAAAGACGCCGATTGCCATGGCTTTTTGGCGTTCGTTGGAATGCCACAGATATTCCCTGGAAAAACTAAAACATCCGGTCTTGGATGTGGGTTGCGGTGACGGTTTTTTGGCCCGTGTGGCCTTTGAACAACAATTAGAAGCCGGTATCGATTTAGATAAGGGCGAAGTGGGCAGGGCTATTGCCAGCAAGAGCTATAAAAAAACCCTCTATGCCAGCGCCACGGATATTCCCTTTAAAAAGGACTCGTTTAATACGGTGGTCAGCAACTGCGTTTTAGAACATATACCTGACATTGATAAGGCTTTGAGTGAAATCCGCCGTGTTTTGAAGAAGAACGGGACACTGATGATTACGGTGCCGAGCGAATGCTATAGCAATGATTTGTACTTTCAGGGTTTGCTCAAAAAGGTCGGCCTGACTGGTCTGGCCGAGTGGTATGTCACTAATTTGAACAAGATTTTCAAACACTATCATGTGGACAACGCCGCGACCTGGAAAAAACGCCTTCAAAAGGCCGGTTTGAAAATGGAAAAGGCGGAATACATCATTCCCCTGAGCACCTTTCACACTTATGAACGCTGGATGATTTTGGCGTTCCCCTCAAAAATTCTAAAAGTTCTTTTTGGCCGTTGGGTGATTGGACCCAGAGGACCGGTGCGCTGGTTCGCGACCAACTGGCTTCGCAAAGCTTTGAACGCTAATGGAAAACCCGGCGCCTGTTATTTCATAACCGCGCGCAAGGTGAAAGCTTAGGAGGATTCATGCCGGAACACGCAATTGTTCAGAGATGGCGCCACCCCGCGGTTTTAATATTTGTTTTGGGCGGCTTTCTGGGCGCTTTTTTAAATCTCGGCATTACTTTGATTTTAGCGGTTCAATTCTCAGTGAATCCTTTGATCGCCTTCTTCGTGGGAACCTTTTTAAATCAGGCTTTTCATTACATCTATTACAACGTTGTCTATGTGAATAAAGAAATGCAAATGAAGACCTCCTTCCCGATTCATTTGTTTTTAAGTTTTTGGGTCTCCGTTGGCAGCGCGGCGCTGTTGTGGTTTTTCCTCCAAAATCAACTTTCCCTGATCGCCAGCTTGCTGTCCTGCCTGTTCATTCTGGCTCTATCAAACGCGCTTCTGAACCGCATTTCTACTTTTAGCTCGGCGAAAATCGCTGAAGTTGAATATAAAGAAATGAACGAAAGCTATTACGAAGACCATACGGACGAAAATAAAGTCAGCAAATTTAGAGCCTGGTATCACCGGTCGCGTTATGAACAGCTCACTCAGTTTGTGATGAAACACTTTAAAACCGGTATGAAGATGGCGGACTTAGGTTGCGGCAATTGTTTGTGGAATATCCATCAATTGCCCGTGTTTGGCATTGATATCAATGAAAAAATGCTCGGCTGGGCTAAAAAACACAAACGTCTAAAAGATTACAAAGTTTGCTCCGATTTGGCCAAAACGGGCCTGAAAGCCAAGAGCTTAGATTTGGTTTTGATGTCGGAGGTTTTGGAGCACGTCTTTGATCAAGCGGAAGTTTTGCAGGAAGTCTCCCGCATTTTGAAAGATGATGGTACATTTTTAATCACCGTCCCCTATGATTTTTTCATGGGGCCGTTTTTTATTTTGTTTAACCTGAATTGTCTTTATATGGGTTATGTCAAAGGCAGCTTGTATCACAAATACCGCTGCGGCCATATTCACCATTTCACCAAGGCTCGGTTGAGGAAAGCATTGGCTCAAAACGGGTTTGTGTTGGATAAAGTTTTTGTGGTCAATGGTTTATTACTGTATGCTAACGCCCGCAAACAGGCCAAGACCCGATAGTTTTGTAATGTTTTTGAGAAACACCGCAGGCTGATTTAAAACTTCGTCAGATATCTTTGGAGGATGAGATGGCTTCAAAAAAGAAAGTCGCTGTAAAGACGGCTAAAAAGCAGGCGGCAGGTTCCGCGCCGGATCAAACCAGCAAAGCCAATAAAATGATGGCTCGTATTTTAGTGGTGGTGGTTTTCCTGGCTTGCGCCTGGGAAGCCCTTCAAATGGTCAATCATGACGTTCCCAAACTGAAGACCGAAATGGTTTTGAAGTTGAACGCTGAGATTAAAGGCGCCGGTGTGTTTGTTCCCTGGGGCGCGGCGGCTATCGGAAAAGACAAGATCGTGGTCGCGGACAATCAAAATAACCGCTTGCTGGAATTTAACCGCAAGGGCGACTTTGTGAAAAGCTGGGGCAAGCTGGGTAAAGGCGCTGTCGAGTTTCACGAACCTTCGGGCATGACCGCGGATGATCAGGGAAACGCCTATGTTTTGGACGCTTGGAATAGCGCGATTAAGGGCTTTAACGAAAACGGAAAAGAAGTCGCCACTGTCGATTTAACCAATCAGGGCTTCTTTGGTCCCAGAGGGTTGACGTTTGATAACGGTAATTTTGTGATCGCTGATACGGGAAGCCACCGTGTGGTTTTGGTGGGACCTAAAGGAAATCTTATTTCGTCGATGGGAAATATGGGGACAGGTGAAGGCCATTTCAAGGGACCTTTGGCCGTGGCGACCGATGGTAAGGGCCGTTACTATGTGGCTGATACGGATAACAATCGTGTTCAAGTCTTGGACTCGACCTTTAAGAAAATCAAATACTGGGAATTAACCGGTAAAGTGAATTCGATCGCGGTGGATAAAGAAGGCCGTGTTTATGTCGGGACTGACGCTAATGACGGTGAAGTCAAAGTGTTCAATTCTAACGGCGGAACTTTAGGCACCCTGGTCGACAACTCGGGGTCGGGAGAACCTTTTAGAGGCGCCAAGTTTATGGCGGTGACGCCCGATGACCTACTGATGATTACTACCGGTGACTCGGTTTATTTATACAATCTGCCGAATTTTAATCAGAAATAAGACCACAGTCGAACCCGCAAGTTCGTGTTTCGCGCTAACTTGCGGGTTTTATTTTTTATCCTCAGTTCTTGAGGTGCGTATTTGAAAAAACGTTCTTCCCGTTCTAAAACCGTCCCTTCTAAAACCGCGTCTTCTCAATGGCCCATTTCCTCTTTTTTAATCTTACTGGCCGGCATGATTCTGCTGGGCTTGCTGATGCTGCAAGAAGACAATTTCCGCTGGTTGGGTTCTCCCTTTAGTATTTCAAATCCCTATTGGAATTTTTTAATGATGGCGGCTTTGGCGGCCATGGGTTACGGCTTTTACCGCATGCCGGCTAAAACCTCCGGCGGTGATCTTTCGAAATGGACCGCTTATTCGATTCTCGCGGTTATCTTTGGCGCGGCGGCTTATTTAAGGTTTGTACGGGCGGATCAGGCTTACTCCGGTTATTGGGCGGATCCGGCAATTGAAATCGCTGATGTTTGCGAGATGGTTCAAAAACATGTTTTCTTTGTGATCTTTCCTGAAGGCGGCCGTGAGCCTCTTTTTTCCTATTGCGCTGCTTTGATCTGGTGGCTGTTTCCATCGCTCAAGGCGTTATTCGTCCAGCGATTAACAGCCAATGTCATCAACCTGGCGGCGATTTGGATTCTTTACCGTTTGGGCCGGGAAGTGTCAGGGAAGCGGTCGGTTGGAATTATTTTGGCCGGATTGGCGGCGGCCACCAAAGGCTTGCTGCTCCTGAATCTCTGCGGGATGCGGGTCAACACTTTAACATTCGGCATCGCTTTGATGTTCTGGGCGCAGGTCAAACTTTTCAAAAAAATGAATCTGAAGCATTTTTTGTTTTGGGGTCTGGCCATATCGGCTGGTTTGTACACTTATACGGTTATCCGTTTATGGGTGCCTTTCCTGGTTTTGACCACGCTGGTTTTTGGATTTTGGAGTCAAAAAAAACAAAGCATCCATTCGTGGATTAAAGCGGTCTGCGCTGTCTTTTTGATTTTCTATTTGTCCTTTTACCTCGACAGCATGCTGGGCATGTTTTCTAAAAACTTCATTTCGGTGATCTGGGGAAGTTATTTTCCTGCCTGGGTGATTTGGCAGTGCCTCCTGGGCGCTTTGCTGATTTACGGATACCGTGTGAGCGGCAAAAATAACAACTGGCTTTGTGCCTGGGGTTTGGGTTTTCTGGTTGTCAGTATTTTGGGCCAACCTATCGCCCTGCACCCTGAAGTAGCGGGAAGAATCACGGAACAAAGCCTTCTCCCGAAAACGCTGGGGGGCTGGTTTTCCGCAGAATCGATTCAAACCATATCCACGCACGGCAAACAGGCGTTTATGGCCTTATTTAGTTCAGGGTCTGGCCGGTCTGACATGAATATTTTGGGCGACTGTTTTTTTGATTTCCAGGCTTCGGTTTTAATTCTGACTGGTTTGGTTTACGCGGCCATACGTCCCGCCTGGATGAAATCTTTCATCGTGTTGTCGGCGATCACGGCCATTTTGCCTTATTGGCTGACTTCGGATCTTCATATGGCCAAAATATCCGGCACCGCGGTGCCGCTTTTGCTTTTGGCGGCGTTAGCGCTGGGGCATCTTATCGATATTCTGTTTCAAAGTCCGGGCACCAAGAGGTCCATGGGTTTTATATTTGTTTTAACGCTTTGCTTATTTTGGGGCTGGGAAGTGCGGTCCAGCTATCAACGGGTTTATGACAAGTGGTGGTGGGAAGTTTGGAATGACGACGTTTGTGTGAGCCGGGCGGTGGATAAAGAACTGCCGGAGAAGCGTGTTTATTTAATCCGCATTCCAGATTCCGTCTCGCACTCGGGCCAGTTTTTTGACGCGAATACCCAGTCTATTTTGCATGACAATGAGCCCACTTATTTATTGCAGCCCGCTAATGTCATTGATGTGCGTCCCGGGGAAACCCGTAAAGATGTGGCGGTTATTTTTTCGCCGCTTATGACCGACTTGGTGAAGAAAATCAAAACCGAATTTCCCAAAGCAACGTGGGAACCGACCTGGCAGTATTATCAAAAGTCGCATGACGAAACGCCGTTTTTATACAGCGTAGTTATTCCGGCGGATCAAATTTCCGAAAAATCAGGAAAACTTTTCAGCTTTCATGTCGCCGATAGCGCCGCCTGGTGCCGAAAGTATTATTTGAGCCGGCTTTGTTTTAGAGAAGGCGTGGTGGAATCGGAAGATATGAGCCTTAAACTCAATCCCACGCCGCTAAGCGCTGCCTCGCATGCCGTAGGAGCGGAAGGTGATTGGACCGCGCCGGAAGATGGAAACTATACCTTCATATTAAAGGGCGGCGATGAGAGCCAAGTTTGCATTGATGGCCATCATTACATGACCCTTTATTCGGGCGGGCCGGGCAGAACCACGGCTGAGTTCTATATGAAGAAGGGAAGCCACCACATCCGCATCGCCGCTTACCTGATTTTGGGAAGAGACTTTCCATTATTGTCGGTGGAAAATACCAAGCTAAATTACAAAACGCTCCTCGGTTCCTAAAATCCACGGCCCAGGGGCCGATTTATAGGTTTTTTGGACGGACTTCATCCAGAAGAACGGCTTAAAAATTTGCCTTGCACCTCATTTCAAGTTATTATTTTCAACTAATCCCAATTGATCGTTTTGTTTGATTTATAGCGGTATTTCTGTTTTGGTTTAATTCCATTTTTGTTCTATTTAAGGGAGACAGCTTTGCCAGAAAAATCCGTCGGCAAGAAAAACGCCAAAAAGAAAGCTCCTCGAAAGTTCGCCGCTAAAACCTCAGTTAAAACAAC
>JABDGD010000019.1 GCA_013286205.1 Candidatus Firestoneibacteriota bacterium
TCTTGGAATCACGCATGCGCTTTCCAAAGCGCAGGTCACGGCTGACATAAGGCGCCTGGCTCATGGATTCGGTGCCGCCTGCCAATTGCAGATCAGCATCGCCGCAAATAATGTTCTGGTAAGCGTTGCTTTTAGGATGGGTCAAGTTATGAAAATGATTGAGAAAGGCAATTTTGAAGAAGCTTACACAGTGGCATGCAAAACACTAGGAGCCTTAAGTTCTGAACGTGTTGATAGAAGCGACGAAGGTTCCATGATGTCGATTTTTTATATGGTTGATTTTGTGGAAACGTTGGCCCCTAAATTGGGTAAGTTTGGTGCTTGTAAAGACGATATTCTTGTAGCGTTGGAATTTTTAAAAAGTGTGCGCAATAAACAAAGGCCGTCTTTAGAAGAAAGAGAAAAACAACTGATTCCATATTTTGAGGAACGACTCAAACAAGCTTGAAAATGAAAAACAAGTGTTGGAACAAAAATAAGATTTAATTCCTCGGGAGGCTTCTATGTTCATCTATAAAGCGGGTGTGATTGGTGCGGGGGCGATGGGTGCGGGTATCGCTCAAGTGATTTCGTTCTCGGGTTTGCCGGTAGTGTTGAAAGACACCGACCAAGAGCGCGTGGATAAGGGTTTGGCCATGATCCGTAAGGTTTATCAAAGCCGTGTGGATAAGGGCAAGATGACCGCTTCCGAAATGGACCAGAAGATGAAACTGGTCATTGGCACCACCTCTTATGATGACTTTAAAGATTGCGACCTCGTGATTGAGGCTGTGTTTGAAAACATGAAGGTGAAGCACCAGGTGTTTCAAGAGCTCGAAAAGGTATTGCCCGAAACTGCCATTATGGCCAGCAACACCTCGGCTTTGTCGATCAGCCAAATCGCTTCGGCGGTGAAGCATTCCGATAAAGTGATTGGCATCCACTTCTTTAATCCCGCTCCGGTGATGAAGCTCATTGAAGTCATTCCGGGCTTACAAACCTCGACTGAAACGGTGGACGACGCGGTGGCTTTTGCTGAGTCGCTCCGTAAGATGCCGGTACGCGTGAAAGAATGCGCGGGCTTTTTGGTCAACCGTCTGCTCCTGCCTTATCTCAACGAAGCGGCCTATGCCTATCAAGAAAGCTCGGCTTCGATGGAAGATATGGATAACGCCATGCGCGGCTTTGGTATGCCGATGGGTCCGTTTGCTCTATTAGATATGCTGGGTTTGGATGTCTGCGCGGATGTTTCCGGGATTCTTTATGACTCTTTCGGTCCCCGCATGAAAGCCGCTGAAATTTTGGGCGAGATGCAAAAGAACAACCGTTTGGGCGTGAAGAACGGTATCGGCTTTTACGTTTATGACGAATCTAAAAAGGCGGACTTGAAGCCGGTGGTGGACGCGATTCAGGCCAAGACCGGCGTGAAGGGTACGGCCTTTTCACCGGAGCGCTTGGTATTTCAAATGATCAATGAAGCGGCTTTCTGCTTGGAAGAAAACGTGGCCTCTCCCTCGGATATCGACCTGGCCATGCTGGCCGGTACGGGTTTTCCGCAGGATAAAGGCGGACCTTTGCACTATGCCGACGCGATTGGCGTGGATGTGGTGGTCGAAAAATTAAAAGAACTGTCCAAAACCTTGGGGCCGCGTTTCTGGCCCGCGCCTATCTTAAAGCGCATGGTGGCGGCTAACTATTTGGGTCAAAAGACGAAGCGGGGCTTTTTTAATTACTAATGATTGACCACGGAGTACACAGAGTTCACAGAGTAAAGATTTTGACTAATGAAAAAGATTCAAAGTCTCACTCTGTGAACTCCGCGTACTCCGTGGTTAAAATTTCGGAGGTTTGATATGGGTCAATTTTTAAATGTAGCGGTGGATGCTAAGGTTGCCACGGTCACCATCAATAACCCGCCGGTGAACGCTTTGTCGCAGGACGTCTTAAAAGAACTCGAAGCCACCATGGACGAACTGCAGGGGAATAAGGATGTGAAGGTCATTATCCTCACGGGCGTGGGCCCGGTTTTTATCGCGGGCGCCGACATCAAGCAGTTCTCGCAAATTCAAGGTGAGGAAGACGGCAAAAAGGCCGCCGGTTTCGGCCAGCGCATCTTTACCAAAATTGAACACATGACCAAGCCGGTTATCGCCGCGATTAACGGTGTATGTCTGGGCGGCGGCATGGAACTGGCGATGGCCTGCCATATCCGTATTGCTTCAGACCATGCCCGCCTGGGACAACCCGAAATTAACCTCGGCATTATTCCGGGTTTCGGCGGCACTCAGCGCTTGACCCGTTTAGTGGGCACCGGCAAAGCCATTGAATGGATTTTAACCGGTGACAATATTCCCCCGGCTGACGCGAAAGCGCTCGGCTTGGTGAATCACGTAGTGCCTGAAGCGGAAGTGCTTCGTCAGGCGCAGGGCTTGGCCAAGAAGATCGCCATGAAGCCCGCGGTCGGTATCGCGCAAAGCCTCAAGGCGGTTTATGTGGGCATCGATCAATCGATCGAGGAAGGTTTAAAGACCGAGCTCGAAGGTTTCGGCGCCTGCTGCAAGTCGCCCGATATGAAAGAAGGCGTGAAGGCCTTCGTGGAAAAGCGTCAGCCTCAATTCACAGATCTTTAAGCCGTTAAGAAAGAAACCCATGCCGAAAAAAGCCTCGAAGAAACAAGCTAACTTCTACACCTTGAGCCAGTTCAATCAAACTGGAACTGAAAACCAGCACAGGGTGGGTGTGGCGCTTTGCGGCGGTGTGGCTTACGGCGTGGCACAGATTGGTGTGCTCAAGGCTTTGGAAGAGGCGGGCATCCATATCGATTGTATTGCCGGAACCAGCGCGGGGGCGATTATCGCGGCGGCTTACGCCTCGGGTATTCCGCTTTCCCGCATCGAAGAAATCGGCATTCAAACGGGATGGGGACAGTTGTTTTCCTTCCGTCCTTCCCGCAAGGGTTTGGTTTCGTCCGGGCCGATCGAAGAATACATTCATAAAAATTTGAAGGTCGCCACTTTTGAGGAACTCAAAAAACCGCTGGCGGTGGTGACGACGGACCTTTGTTCGGGCGAAGAAGTGGTTTTCACCCATGGGCCTTTAGATAAAGCGGTCAGAGCTTCTTGTTCTATTCCGGGTGTCTATACACCGGTTGAACTGGAAGGCCATCAATTAGCGGACGGCGGTATGGCGGAGAATGTACCGGTCAAAGCTCTCAAAAACTTGGGAGCCGACGTGGTCATCGCGGTGAACCTGTTTGGCCATCATCAGGTATTTCCTCCGGCAACCAACGTGTTTCAAATCATGATGCGGGTCTGGTACTTCTTTGTGCAGGAAGAGTCGGCCTGGAGAGATCAAGCGGATATTATTATCGAACCTGACATGCGCCTGTTTGACCTCTTCGACTTTAGCGCGGGTAAAGAAATGATCGCTGTAGGTGAAAAAGAAGCCAAGAAGCACATCCCCAAGATTAAGCAGGTCCTTCAACGCCGGTTTGTGTTCCGCCCCGAAATTTACCGTTAAATCTTATTTGGCTCATCCGTGACCCATTGCGAACAAAAGGATTTGGAGGGTATCTTGAAATCGAAAGCCGAATTAAAAAAACAATACAAAGAAACGCCCATCGCGATGGGCATTTTTCTGGTCCGAAATACCAAAACTAATGAGTTTGTCCTGGGTGCCAGCCGCAATCTCGCGGGTTCCCTCAACCTATTTAAAAGCGTCCTGAAAATGGGCAAGGCGACCGACCTTCTTTTGAAGAACCCCAAAATCATGGAAGACTATCGGACCCAGGGCGCGGAAAGCTTTGAGTTTACGGTTTTGGATAACCTCAAACCCCAAAGCGAGCCAGGCTGGGACCCCGGTGAGGATCTCAAGGCCCTTGAAAAGTTGTGGCGTGAAGAATTAATGGGTAAAGGCTGGAAGGCTTATTAATTGTCGGTGAAGCCAGCAATGTCAGTGTGGCCCTGTTGTTTTAAACCAGCCTGTATTTTCAGAGTTTATCTGTTTTTAGTTTGGCCCATCCCAAATGGCTGGCTATATGCAGGGAAGTCAGGTGGAGCCACTTTTCCTTGTTCATTTTCCCGAAGATAGGATGTTCGGCCCAGGGACCCTGGTGCTTCTCCAGATCGGTCAGGGTTTTACGCAAATCCGCCAGGGCTTTTTTCTCGTTTCCTTTTACTTTCGGGGTAGTGCCGATGAATGCTCCAGTCCCGGGCGGAATCGATCCCTGCCTCAAGATGATCACTAAAATCATGGGACCCGCCAACCGCCTGAGCCACCAAGACTGCAATTGGGGGAAAGCTGTCATACTGCGAACCGCGTTTTTTTGAAGGTGATCCAGAATCTGGTAATAAGACCAGTTGCCGGTCGTCACAATAGGCCCTTTTTCCAGGCGCTTCAGTTCGGCCCGGGCCTCATTCAAATTTTTGAACTTTAATTCGCGCCTCTGTCCCATGTCTCTCCCTTTTTAGCTGCGAAAATTATACATAAACCCAAAAGGCCGCAGCATCTCTTTGTTTCGGTCTGAAAATGACATCCCATGACAAACCAATCAAAATGAAAAAACAGCTCCCCTCACTTTGATAGACGGCTTCCGCGAAACACGGAATAAGCATAGTTTAAACGGCACGTTACTTGCTCTTCATTGACTCCACTTCACCATGCTTGTCTTGGTTTTCAAAAGAGAAGCCCTGAATAGAGGGCTCTGGTCAACCATCCACTCGCAAATCGAAAAGAGGGTCCATGTTTTTAAGAATGAAGAAGTTGTCGCTGGTCGTGAACAAAAAGTTAATTTTGCTGCTGATTTTGCTGGTAAGCCCCATCCCATTTCTCTCGACTAGCTGCGGAACCTGGAATCAAGGGGTCACTGGGCCTAATGCCGCTCTCACCTTGACCACTACGCCGGGCATCTACGGAACTTCCTGCGCCAATCCGGGGGCCGTTAACCTGAATACGGCTGGAACTTACACCATCCTGGCGGCCACGGGTATCACCGATGTGCCTTCCTCGGCGGTCACGGGAAATATTGGAAACCCCTCGGGTGCCCAGATCGGCATCCCCTGCGCCGAAGTGAATGGGTCGGTTTTCTGCAACACTAAACTCGGCGGCGACACGGACAACGCCTGTGAAAGCACGGTTAACAACATTACGACCGCCAACACCGACGCGCTGAACGCCTTCACCGCCGCCAACGCGCTGCCTGCCTGTATTCTCAATCTTAATGGCGGCATCCTCAGCGGCATCACCCTGGCCAACGGTACCTATAAATGGACCTCCGCTGTTACCATCCCCACGGATATCTATCTCGACGCGCAGGGCAACGCGGGCGCCTGCTGGGTCTTGCAGATCGCCGGCACCCTCAACGTGTCTTCTGGCGTGAAGATCCACCTTCTTAATGGCGCTCTGGCGCAGAACGTCTTCTGGGCGGTCGCCGGCGCCAACGCCACTATCGGGACGAACGCTCAATTCGCGGGTGTGCTCATGACCTCCGGCTTAATCGCCGTCAATACGGGCGCGTCGGTGAGTGGAAGACTACTCGCCCAAACCCAGGTCACCTTGCAATCGAACGCCGTAACCCATCCCTAAGACGGGTGTGAAGTCAGCCGTAAAGCCGTCAGCCGCAAAAGACGAAAGAAAAGAGGATTGGGATGAAAAAAATATTTTCGAGAGTTTCGGCCGTAAAAATAAAAAATTGGGTGTGGCTCGCCGTGATTCTTTGCCTTCCCCTGACCGCCCGCGCCGCGGGCGTCGATGAAGGCACTGTCGAATTAAGCCCGTTCATCGGCTACAACTTTTTTCAGCCGCCCCAAAACCTGAAGAACAACCTGCTCTATGGCGGCCGGGTCAGCTACAACTTCAGCCGGGTTTTCGGCCTGGAAGGCACCCTGGAATTCAGCAATACCAGCGTCGCCGACAGCACCATCACGGGCAGTCAGGAAGGACAGTTTCGGTCCCCCATCAATAATGTGACCGCCTTGTTTTACAACCTCGACGCGGTTTTCAACCTCTGGCAGTTTGATGATTTCACCATCTTCGCCCTCGGCGGTTTTGGCGGGGCCAATTTCAGCCCTTCTATTGAGACCAGCGACATGTCCACCTTCGATCTGGGTGTGGGCGCGAAATACTGGCTCACGGATAATTTCGGCCTGCGGCTCGACGTGAGAGACAACATGGTCACTCAGGTCTTCGCCCAAGGCGGATTTTTGAATTACAACTATCAAAATATCAACACCACCGTCGGCCTGGTTTTTGCCTTCGGCGGGGAAGCCAAGAAAAAGGAAGCTGCCCGGGAAGCCGCCGCGGAGGTCATCTATCTGGCCGAAGAGGAAAAAGTGGAGGAGCGGGTAGCGGAGATCGCGGCCAAGCGGGAAGAGGAAAAGACAGTCGTCCTGGCCTTTGAGGACGTGCATTTCCAATTCGGCAAGTCGGCTCTTTCGGATAACGCCAAGGCGGCCATCAAAACCACTGTCCAGAAACTGAAAAACAATCCCGGGGCCCATATCCGCATCGCGGGTTACACCTCCGAAGCGGGCACCGACACTTACAACATGGGGTTAAGCCAGAGAAGGGCGAAAGCCGTCGAGGATTACCTGATCGAGCAAGGATATGTTTCCAAAGACCGCCTCACCACCATCGGCTACGGCGATACCCGTCCCGAAATGCATGAAGCCTCGCCGAAAAATCATTACTCCACCGCGGCCAAGGCCAACATGAGGGTGCTGTTTGAGGTGGTTGTGCAGTAAGACAGTAAAAGATAAAAAGGGAACAAAGGGGCTGGGTCTACACATTACACTTTAGGTTCGTTGGCGTAGTTGAAGCCGCGGTAAAGTGTGGGCCAAGCTCTTTTTTATGGGTCGATGCCAAATAAGCATTGGCGTGATTTTGAAGTTGGATTTTGCTGTGCGCGCTTGGAAATAGGCTTCTTCTTTTTGCGGAGTGGACAGTTGTCATTGGTCTTAGTTGTTGGGTATCCAAGAACAGATCGATCAAATATTTACTCACGTCCATTATTTTTTTCCGCCCGGAAATTTACCGCTAACAAGGTGTTAAAAATATTTTGCCGCCTAAGCTTATTCCTTTTTGTCATAAAGCCAGAAATCCTCGGTGCGTTTAACCATGTTGGTATAACCCGTAACTTCCGCGGGTTTAATGATGTAGTCGTCCGCGTGGTTTTTCTTGGCTAATTCAAAGTCGAGCGGGTTGGTGGAACCGGTGAGGATGATGACGGGAATATGCTTTCATCCCTGGCAGGCTTTTACCCTGGCTAAGACCTGTTTTAAGTCCGCGTTAATTGCAAAACAGATTGAATTTTAAAGGTTTTCGAAAATCTACAACACCCATCAAAAAAGTTTAAAGCCCTAGAGCGGGCTTAAGCTCCGTGTGATATAAATTATGTGTTCTCTTTGCGCACCGCCGGCAGGGGAGGCTAATTTATTTTTATTGGAGAATTTATGAACCTCCCCGGGTTATCGGATTCCTTTTTTCGAAAAGTTATTTTCCTCAGCCTTCTTCTTTTTTTAAACCTATCCTCCCTATCCGCCCAAACCGTTACCGTCAACTCCGTCGACGACAACGCCAGCAGCGCCGGCGACATGGGCTCGGCTATCGCCGCGGTCAACGCGGGCACCGACAACACCATTAATTTTGGATTGGCCAGTTCTAATCCTATTACGCTCGGGTCTGTTGTGGGCGGATTGGGAACCGTTTCCTTCACCCAGGCGGTGACGCTTACCAATTTGGGGGCGCTGATTACCCCCCAGTTCGATGGCGTTTCCACTCTTAGCACAGGAAGTCCGGTGGCCGCCGCCGCCGTGACTTTTTTGTCCACGTCGTCGCTCAACCTCAATAGTTTTATTGGGACTATGTCAGGCGGTACGGAAGGCACCAATGCGACGATTTATAACGGGGCAAACTCCGCCTCGGTGACGGCCAGTTCGTTCAATATGACGGGTAATTCGTTTTTTTCCATCACGGGCGGTGAACTGAGTGATCTCATTGGGAATAACGATACCGCCGGAGCCGCTTCTCTGATGGGAGCGGCGGTGAGTATCGATAATTCGTTTCTGACCGTGATAGGCAGTCTCATTTATTCGAATAACTCGGGTATCGCGGATAATGCTGACGCGGGCACCGCGTCAGTCACCGCGGGTTCACTTTACATCGGTGATGGTTCGGCTGTCTCAGTGACCGGCGGCGCGGTGTCGTTCGTGGGCGGAACCTGCAATGCCGTAGCCGGTGGAAACGCTTCAGTCACGGCGAATTCGGTCACCCTCAACAGTGCCACCTTCAGTGTGACTGGCGGCGAATTCTACGGGAATCAGGGTGGTACCAACCCCATCGGGGGCAGCGCGGCGGTAACGCTGGGTTCGGCCAGCCTGTCTAATTCTTCGGTGACCGTGGCGGGCGGAATGATCTATGCCTTTGATTCGAGCATGTCCACCGCGCAGGGAGGCGCGGCCTGGGTGACAGCGGGCTCGGTTACGATGACAAGCTCCACCCTCAATGTGGCGGGTGGCGAAGAAATCAACCTGAATAGTCCCTCTCAGACGGTTGATGTCACGGCTAACGGGGGGAACGCTTTCCTGGATCTGAATTCGATTCAGACCGTGAATTCGACCCTGGTGGCGGCAGGCGGCGAAGCCATCAATGTGGGTTTGGTTAGTCCCTTGAGCGCGTCAAGCCAAACAGGCGGAAGCGCTTCGGTCACGGCAGGTTCGGTGTCGATTTACAACTCCAGCTTCAGCGTGACGGGCGGCGAAGCGTACAACGAGCAGTCGTCATCGATCAGTGTGACCGGGGGGGGCGCCGTGGTGACGGCGGGTTCCCTGAACCTGATCGGTACCACCCTGGCGGTGGCGGCCGGTGAAGCGAATAACAGCAGCGCCAGTATTTTCGCTACTGGCTCCGGCGGGAACGCGGTCGGGGGAAATGCGGCCGTGACAGCGGGTTCGGTGAGCATCCTGAATTTCTCGGCTTTAAACGTGGCGGGCGGCAAAGTGGATAACAGCGATGGGTTGATGGAAGCGACGACGGGCGCGAACGCTTCCGCGGGCAGTGCCTGGGTGACCGCGGGTTCGGTGACGGTGGCAAGCTCCACCTTCAGTGTGACCGGCGGCGAGATGAATAACAGAGGCGGGTTGATGGAAGCGGCGACGGGCGCGGGCGCTACCGCGGGCAGCGCCTCGGTGACGGTGGGTTCGTTGATCCTGACGGGTTCGGCCGCTACGGTGACGGGCGGTGAAGTGGATAACACCGACGCGATTATCACCGGTAGTGTCAGCGCGGGCAAAGCTTCGGTTACGGTGGTTTCGCTGGGTATGACGGGCTCGTCCCTGAATGTGACGGGCGGCGAACTCAATGACTTTGGCGGGACTCTTGCCAGTTTTGGTCCCATTACAGGAAGCGCTTCGGTTTCGGCGGGGTCGGTCACCCTGGCGGGCTCGAGCCTGAACGTGACAGGCGGAGAGTTAGTTCAAGGCGGTGGAGGAAGTATTTCCGGAGCCTCCCGCGGAAACGCCTTCCTGACGGCGGCTTCGGTGACCCTGGACGGGACTTCGACCCTCAGCGTGATCGGGGGGAGTACTAACGGAATGGTGGTCGCTGGCAGCGCTTTGGTATCCATCGGTTCGCTCAAAGGTTCCGGCACAGTGACCGTGAATGGCGGGGGTCTTTCGGATTTGCAGATCGCTTCGGGCAATTTCGCCGGGGTGATCGCGGGAAATGAGGTCCTGGAAAAACAAACTTCGGGAAGCCTGATCCTGTCGGGCGCTAATAGCTACAGCGGCGGCACGACTTTAGAGGGCGGCCTGCTGGGCCTGGGCAACAACAGCGCCCTGGGCACGGGCGGCCTGGTGATGAACGCGGCGACAACCCTGCAGGCGGACTCGAACGGACTTTCGGTGTCGAACGCGGTAACGCTGGCGGGCGCCGAAATTTTTGACAGCAATTCCAACAGCGCGACCCTGTCAGGTGTTCTCAGCGGCGCGGGCAGTCTGTCAGTAACGGACAGTGTGGGCGGGGGAAAGCTAATTTTGACGAACGCCAATAGCTACACCGGGGGGACGACAGTAAGCGGAGGTACTTTGGTCGCGGCCAACAGCGGCGCCTTGGGTCATGGCAATGTTTTGGTCGGCGCGGGCGGCACTTTGTCGGTCAGCGGACCTCTGGCGGTAAATATCACCGGGACTTATACGCAGGCTTCTACGGGCACCTTGCGGTTGGGTTTGGGCGGGGTAACCAGCGGACTTTATGACACGTTGTCCATTACGGGCGCGGCTGCTTTGGGCGGTACCCTGCAATTGGCGTCTTATAACGGATTCAAAATCCACGATGCTGTCACCTTGAATGTACTGACGGCAACCACTGGTGTTTCGGGAACTTTCAGCACAGTTACTAATGGAGTGAGCGGTGGATTGCTTTCGCTGACCTATTTACCGAACGCGGTGGCTCTCAATCTGGCGTCAACCGCGCCGAGCTTTACGGCTTTGGGACAGACGAATAATCAAAAGAATGTGGGCGCGGCATTGGATAACATCGCGACTAATACACCCAGCAACTCTTTGATTACTTACTTAAACTCCCTGTCCAACAGCGCTTTCCCGGCGGTTTATAACCAGATGTCGCCTTCCAATTTGACGGCGCTCTTCAAGATGGGCTTTGGAACCGCTCAGGCGGAAGCGGGCGTAGTGGGGCAGCATGTCTTGGGAACTTTTAATACGTCCATTCAAAACCAGAGCGCTTTTGACGGCCAGGGGCCATCATTCGCGGGCAATATGCCGGCGGAAGAAGAGGCGCGAATCGCCCAAAATATTTCTCAGCCTTCGCGCTGGAGCGGCTTTGTGAACGCCATGAATAATTTCGGAACGGTAACCAGTGACGGCAACGGCGCGGGCTACCAGTTCAACACCGGGGGCGCCACCGCGGGCGTGGATTACCGCTTCGAGAAAAACTTAACCGCGGGGCTGATGATCGGCTATGACCAATCTTCTTCCAGTCAATCCACCGGCACTGTGAACCTGACCGGCGGGCAGATGGGCCTGTACGCGGGCTACAAAATGGATGACTTTCATATAGGGGCGCTGGTGGACGGCGGCCTCGATACTTACACCACTCTGCGCCAGGGTTTGGGCGGCAACGCTAATGGCAGCGCTTCGGGTACGGAGTTAACGGGCCAATTGAATGTGGGCTACGACATGAAAGTGGAAGATTATCAGGTGAGTCCCTTCGTGAGCGGCCAACTGACTCAGGTGAACGTGAGCGGCTTTACGGAAACCGGTTCGCTTTCGCCTTTAACTTTTGGCAACCAGGGCGAGACTTATTTAAGCAGTGACCTTGGAGCGCAGGTGAGCCGCCACTTTTCAGTGTGGGGAATCAAATGGTCACCCAACGTGAGCGCCGCCTGGGAACATATTTACCAGGGCAATAACGACAGCCTGAGCGCCAACTTCGGTTCGGGCAATAACTTTACAGTGAACGGCTCAGCCACGGGCACGGATGGCGCGGTGTTGGGAGCGGGATTGAACGCGGAGCTGGACAAGGCGTTCAATGTTTACGCTTCGTATCAGGGCAAAGCGGGCATTACCAACTTGACCGATCAGAATATTTCGGGCGGGATCAATTTAGCTTTTTAGCGCCAGAACAACAAAGGGGTCGGGCCCACCATTATCCACTTTAGGTTTGTTGTGAGGTTTGGTTGCTGATTTAGAAATATTGAATAATGGATAATGTTGGTCTGACCCCTTTTTTCTTTCGGATGGGGACCCGAATTGGACGACTTTTCTATTTTAAAAAGCTAAAATAAAACCTCGATGGTCACTTACGTTGGGGGGCAATTTGAAAAGCATTCGTTTGAAATATCTGACTTTAAATAAAATGTTTTTCCTGCCCCTCTTTATTTTAGGCTCTTTGTTTTTAGCGCTCCCGGCCTGCGGGCAAGTCAGCTACCTTCCAGACAATTACAATTTAAAGCTGGATGAGGGCGGCAATATCCCGCCCGAATTCTGGTCCTACGAAATACCATTCAAGTCGGTTTCTCGGGTCATCGCTTTCATCGATCTTCCTGTGGACTTGATGAAACAGGAGGCGGTTGACCTAGACCCTGCCGATAAGGACAACAATCCGCTTCAATGGAATAAGGATAAAAAACTTGTGGACGGTGTTATCCAGACTTTAGAAAAAGGCGGGGTAACATTGGACGATGGGGGACGTTACGCCCCGCCGGAGGAAGCTGTTGGCAGCTTCAGCGTTTCGCAAATCGGAAAGAGTGATCTTTATCTTTGGAGCGCGGATGGCCAATCTTTCCTAGTTAATCCTTTCAAACCCTCCCAGATAGTCCCGCTTTATTACGAGAGCGGCGATGATGACAACTCGGATAAATACATTGCATCCGCGCAAGTGCAAGTTCTTTCACCAGATGTCTACCGGGTTTTCTGTAATTTCTCCGCACAATCCAACGGTTGTGGCGCGGCAATGTCGCAATGGCTTTCCATCTTCGATATTGATTTCACTCATGGAACTTTGGTGCGGACTGATTTACCTAAGATTTCTTGGTCGGTCGACCTCAATCAAGACGGCAATGTTGAGGTGGTTGTTTCAGCGTGCATTGACAACGAGGTCTATTTCCCGTGGGTCTATTCCTGGGATGGCACGAAATGGGCCGACCGCAGGGCACAATTCTGGAATTGCTACCAGAATGGGAAGCTGGTGCCCTGGGCCTTTTGTAATGCTGGGGGTCTGTCCAAAGCTCCGGATGCTTTGAACAAGGCCATCCAGGCTGGGGAACCCTTGAAATACTGGAAGACCACATCTTCGGTCGCAGAAGGAACTGCCGCCACCAGTACGATACAGAAATAAAACAAAGGGGTCAGGCCAACACTTAACACTTTGGTTTTGCATGAAGGCCTTGAGTTTTTTTGAAAGTGTTGAATGTTGGCCTGACCCCTTTGCTTTTCAGGATAAGAGCGGGATCAATCTGGCGAACGGGCTTTATTACTTCATCATCAAAGCCAATGGACAAAGGTGGATGACGAAGGTTTTAGTCTTGAAGTAGGTCTTTGCCGATGTGAAAAGGAAATAGGGGACCGGGATGGGGCAAGATAAACTCCAAGTTGCTATGAAAAAAACTGACCAGGTGTGGTTCTGAATTTTTTCTTAAAGGCGGCCACAAAGGCGCTGGAGCCGGAATAGCCCAGCTCATCCGCAGTTTCGTCCACACTATGCCCCTCGCTTAAAAGCTGTAACGCTTTTCCGAAGATCAAAGTTTTTTTCCACTCGGCGAAAGAAGCGCCCGTTTCCGCGATAAAACTTCGGGTGAATGTTCTTCGGGACATGCCGACCGTTTTGGACCACTGGTCAATGGTGCGGGGATCTTCCGGGTTTTTCAAAAGAACGTCGGTAAGCGGGCCGAACCGGGAAGACTTTGGCAGGGTCACCCCGAAGGATTCACTTTTCGCTGACTGAAGTTCTTCCTTTATCAGCTCAATTAAAAGCCTCAACTTGGCCGGGGAAATCATCTTTTTATTTTCGGGGATGGATTCGAGCGCCGCCAAAAGCAAGTCGCTGGTTTGAAGCACGCTAATGCCCGGGGGAAGAAACTTTCGGTAGGACTGCGGCGTCACGATCTTCCAACTGCTCAAAAGCCCTTTGCACAGTATCGAATGCCGTTGGTTCGGGGGTATCCACACAATCTTCCGCTGAGGAACCACCCAGGCCCCGCGGGGGGTGGTCAGCCGCAGGGTGCCCTTGCTGACGAAAATCAGCTGACCATGGTTGTGGCTATGCATGGGAACTTCCACCTTTTCCTGGTAGTCGTGGCGGTATTTCACAAAGGTTTGGTTATTTTTCATGTTGGCCCAAATTCGATAAAAATTGACCTTCTGTCGTTATCTCTATCTTAAGCCATTTGACTAAGATTATCAGTGTCTTAAAGATCACGCGGAAAATGAAAGAAGGTTAAAGATGAATTTTGAAGAGTTGTTTAAATCCATTTCGCCCCGAGAGTTGCCCGACAATGTGTTTACGCTGGTAGGGAAGGATTTGGCGGTGCTGACGGCGGGCAAGGCGGATCATTACAATTCTATGATCTCCAGCGGGGGTGGTTTGGGCATGCTTTTCGCGAAGCCCAGCACCTGGTGCATTTTGCAGGCGAGCCGTTATACGCTGGAACTGATTCAACAAGAGAATACCTATACGTTGTCTTACTTTCCGGATGAATATAAACAGCAGATGCTCTTTTTGGGGAGTAAGTCGGGTCGAGACAGCGAGAAAATGAAAGAAGCGCGGTTGACCCCTTTTCAAACGCCCGCGGGTGGGATGACTTTCACAGAAGCCCGTCTCATCATGGAATGTCAATTAACCGCCATTACGACACCCCAACCCGATGATTTTCGCGCCCAGGAAGCGAAAGACTATATCAATGAAGTTTACAAAGACCCGAATGAGTACCGCAAATTTGTATTTGGAGAAATTACCCATGTGTGGGTCAAGAAATGATCGCGGCAGTGAAAGAAAAGGCAATTCTCAATTCATAATTGGCTTTTATTTGTAAGCTGCTTTGGGCTCTTCGAGGAATCCGATTTTTCTTTTAGGTTTCTCCGGTGTTTTCATCAGCTCGCGAATGGCGTCGAAGACGACCTTAAACTCATGGTCATGAGTGTTGTACTTTCTTTCCAACTCTTCCAGCCTGCGGGCTAAATCTTTATGAAGTGTCAATGTTTCGCGAAGACGCACAAAAGCACGCACCACAAAAACGCTCATTCTTACGGCTTGACTGCTATTAAGGACATTGGCCGCCATGATGGCTCCGTGTTCGGTAAAAGCCCAAGAGCGGTGCCGAGCGTTGCGTTTTGATGCGGTCGCAATTTGCGACCGCATCAAGGTTGCTCCATGGCCTTTTTCCGACACTAAACTTGAAGTCGCAATTTGCGACTTCAAGTTTGCGGCTTCTTGAACTGTGAGTTGAAACATGAAGTCGGATGGGAATCTTTCTTTATTTCGTCGAACCTGTTCATTCAATCGTTTCGTTGGGACTCCATAAACACGGGCCAGATCAGAATCCAAAATGACCTTTTGCCCGCGCAAAGCGAGGATCATGTTTTCAACAGAGAGAGGTTCTTTTTCCACTTCGTTCTCCTTACTTCCAAGCTTTAGGTGCCGATTTGGAACCTTAGACGATGGTATACATAAGTATACTTATTTTTGTATAGAAGTTAAACGGTTTTTTGAACCGGTCGCAATTTTATTTGGAAATTATTTTTTTCTAAGCTTTAAACCATAACGTCCTCGTAGAGGACCCCACAATTCAAAATTCATAATTTAAAATTGAGAATTATCTTTTCACAGTCCAAAAAGCTTCTTCGCCACATCCACGCCAGCCGGCGCGGCTTTTAGAACGTCGCCCGCCACATCAGTTTTCTTTACGACAGTGGGTGTGGGCTGGACAAGGGAAGTCACCACCTTCTTCTTCGGTGCGATGGCCACGGCTTTAGGCACATCGGTTGTGGTTGGCGTTGAAATGATGGCGGCCTGAACCGTAGGAACGGGAGTCGCAACGACTACAGGTACTTCGGTAGGTACGGGCGTCGGTTGTTCCAGCACATATCTGGCGAGGGGAGTCGGAAGAACCTTCGCGGCGATTACCTTCACCGGATGAAAAAAGCCGTAGTGATAAGCCTCCCAGCCAAACCAAATCGCGAATAGAAAGAATGCCAGAAAACAGATGGCCCGGAAGATAGGGTATAGTCCCGTGAGCTTGAGCGACTCCATGAAGGTGTGCCACACCCACTTCACGGCGCGAAAGATTCCCCTTATGCCATTCTTGGATACCCAACGAACTAAGTGAATCAGAAGGTGAACCAGCTTATCGACCGCCAAAAGAAGAGCTTCCCCCAAGGTGGGTCTTTCTCCTTTTTTGACCTTGGCCTTGATGCGGCTGAGTATGGATATGCCGAGGGCCATGTCCCAGGCCACCTGCTCAGTTTCAGACATTGCAGGCGTAGGGGTTGATGGCTTCTGGTATTCCGAGGGTTGAGGGGCCTGTGGTGAGCGACCAGCGGGAGTCGAATCCATTGGGGCGGACTGGCCTGTCTCCCGAAGCCTTGGCGTAGGGAGAGGGCGTTGGGCCTGACCGTAGGTATCGACGGCTTGCCCAGTCTTCATATGCTCCACCAGCTTTTTGGCCTGGTCGGCGGTCAGGTAGTCGTCTAAGACCACCTGAAGGGCCTGTTGAACTTGGGCCGGGTCTTCCAACCCGGCTAAAGTCAGTAGAGTTTGCTCGGTTATCGAAAAACCCTTATTTTTCGTGTTTACATCGTAAACATCATTTTTAAGGGTTTTTTGAAGATTTTCCTGAACTAATGCCCGCGAGGCCGGGTTGAGGGTTTTGGTAATCTTCAGGGCCCAATTCACCCGGGTCACGGATTGGCCCAACTCGTCGGCTATTTCCCTTTGGCTCTTCGGGGAGGCCTTTTCTACCCCCTCGATGACCAGATACCACTCCCACCAATGCATATCCCGAATGTTGTTGTCCCGAGCGGCGGTGCTGAGGGTTTCCTCGGGGGCGATATCCTCAACGGTGCACTTGAGGGTTTTAAACTGATTCGCCAAAGCGGCTTCCCGTCTTCCATGCCCGCCGATCAGCATGACCCAGGCATTGGGATAGATGGTTCGTTCTTCCTCGGTCAAGGGCCTCACCCGGGCAGCCACTTCTTGTCCTTTGGCCCGCAGGGAAGCGGCCAATAACTGGATGGCTTCTTTGTGTTCGAACTTCCGGGGCTGGTGGGGATTGGGGATGATCTGCTCGAGGGGAATTTCGACCACTTGTTTCAACGGATAGGGAAAACCGGCGGGAATCGTCATAACTTTCTCCTTAGTCAGATCAATTAAAAATATGCGGGTTATTTTTAATAAAAACGTGGGTTTTGCAAGCGGGATTTGGGATAGCCGTTTTACATGGGGAATTAACATTCTAGGTTTTGTGGGCAGGGTAGAATTGGACAGGTTTTCGTTAGGGAGGGGTAATGTTGAATG
Source organism: Candidatus Firestoneibacteriota bacterium (assembly GCA_013286205.1). Lineage (GTDB taxonomy): Bacteria > Oederibacteriota > Muellerivitia > Muellerivitales > Muellerivitaceae > Bog-1183. The sequence continues at coordinate 17,002 of JABDGD010000019.1, forward strand.
TTGTGTAGCTCGCTTGTTCTATTCTTTTATACTTTTTGAAAAGGTCAAAATCAAAATGGTTCGAAAGCGTTTAAAAATTGGTGAGACGCGTAGCTCGGGGCAAAAGGTTAAGAGCATAATTGCTTATGGCCCGGAAGTTAGGGTTTTTGTAGCGGAGGATGATTCAATAGGCTGGGAATACGATGGCAAGGATAATCTGAGTTTTAGCAACGCGTTAGCAATTTATAACGAGCTTTCATACCGTGTGAAACATTTTGTTCCGAATGAACTTCAGAAAATCTGTAAAGAAGAATTGGGGCATTCGTTTTATCTTGCTTTGAGTGGAGGTTCCGATAAATCGAAATATTTTTCAGAAGTAAAAATGTTCATTGATTCAAAAGCGAAAGAACGTTCAAGGCTGCATTACCTTTTGTGGTGCACAGTCACGGTATTTGTTTTTTGGGGTTTTGCCATACCATTCTATTATTTAATAAACGGGGAAAATCTCCATTTGGTTATTTTGGGCTGTATTGCTGGTTCTTTAGGTTCGCTTTTATCGGTTCTCCAACGAAGTAGTGATCTCCATATTGATCCTTATGGAACAGAGTTTTATCTTTCGCTTCAAGGCGTGGCCAGAGCAGCATTAGGCACTCTCTTTGGGGCTGTTTTAATAATTGCAAGTAAGAGTAATCTTGTTTTTGGTTTTGTTAATGACAATAAGATGGGTTTGTTTATTTTTTCGATAATAGCTGGTTTTAGTGAAAGATTTGTGCCGGAGATTTTGAATCGAATTGAATCTGATCAAATCTAGTGTTTGATTGGATTTTTGAATATAGTTTTCGACTCGTAAACGAAGGGGGAAGTCCAGCCTGACCTTTTGTTTGTTGTGAGAACAAGTAAAGAGGTTTATCGACAATGCCAAATCTAGAACCGCCACAAGGTAGTCCTGGTGATACGGCGCACTTAATGGCACGTGCTGTGATAAGTGCAATACCAGGCATGGGAGGGGCTGCATTAGAAATGTTCAACGCGATAGTTGTTCCCCCGTTGGAAAAAAGACGAGCAGAATGGACAGAACAATTAACTCAAGCTTTTGTTGTGCTACAAAGTCGTGTTACTGATTTGGAAAACTTAAAAAATAATCCGGCATTCATAGACGCGATTATTCAAGCTTCAAGAATCGCAATCACAAATAATCAACAGGAAAAAATAGAAGCGCTTAAAAACGCAGTGATAAATTCAGGTTTGTCAAATTCTATAGATCGATCTCTTCAACAAGTGTTTTTGAGTTATGTTGATTCATTCACGGTTTTTCATTTGAAAATATTAGACTTGTTTAGCCGACAGGATAAACTAAACGCTCTCATGCAAAGAGGTGTCGATCCAGATGCAGAAGCTTTCATTTATGCTGAAATGCCTGAATTGACTTATCAAAATGATCTAACCAAATTAGTTTGGGCGGAATTAAACTCTAAAGGTCTTCTTAAAGGAGGCCAACTGGGAATTGTGGCAAGAGGAAACGGGTATTTAATAATTAAGCATTCGACCAACTTTGGAGATCAATTTCTTTCATTTATTAAAAAAACAAATTAGGCAAAGGAAAAGGCTTGGAATGTGATTACTGCTGTTGTGTTAATTTTATAGATTTTTTTTCTTCGTTTATGAAACTGCATTCAGTTTTCTTAACCGATGTTTTAACAATCGATACTCTTTTAATGACAGTAGCTATACCTGTTTCGTATCAAGTTATAACAAGTGCTAACAAAGATGGCGACACTGAAGTAATACAAACCTTTATAAGCGAACCGACATATGGTTTTTTTTTATGGTCGATGATTACTGACATTATTTTTGTTATTTTTTTAAAAGCATTTTTTTGCTCTGATAATATTCCCCAAATATTTTTATTTTATGTTTTTTTAAAAGTTGTCATTAATTTGGGCCTTTTTTACAAATTTATCAAATTAATAGAGCAATATGCGATTGATCCCGAAAATCGCATAACCAGAAATTTGATGCGTACTATTCAAGAAATAATTGAGTCAAATGATGTTTAATTTTAGAAAAGAAAAAGACCCACAATATCTTTATAAACAGTTTTATTTTTCGTTAGAAAAACTATCGAACATTGCGGTTTTGAAAACTAAAAAAAGTGATGTCAGAACCGTTTTGAAAATATTGAATGATTTTGGAAATGTGTTTAATCGTATTTGGCGTTTAAAGAAAGAAAAACCAAGAAAGTTCGAATGGCTTTTTTATGCTGAAGACTATATGCAAAATGAAATTCTTGCACCCAAAAAACCTTCGCCCACAGGTGTTTCTTCCAACGTGGAAGCTGAGGGCGTGCGAACGATACAAAGTGTAGAAGAAGAGCTCTTAGAGTCGTCTTCTTTGAAAAAACTCAGAGGATTAAATGAGTTTTTTTTGATTTATGAAAAAATATTGTTGGCGGCGTATGAGTGTGACGAACCAGAAATTAGCATGCGAGCTAGCTATCAATTGATATTGATGTTGAAGAAATTAATTAGAGAAAAATCACATGAGTTTACAATTGGGTATTTGCTTGATTGTTTAAATACTACATACGAGAAATCTTTAAAAATATTAAAAGAAAAAGATGATTATGATCCGTCAATTAATTTTGTTTCTTATTATTGGTACGTAAGTGTTGTTTTTGATTACATGGAGAAAAAAATCAGTTATGACGTTTTTGAGTATTTGGAAGTTCTTGATAGCCATCTAACCAAAGCGCTAAAAATAACAATAGATAATGACATGATTGGAGTTTTTAATTCTTTAATTAGTTCAATATCTACAGCCATTATTACCCCAACCCATTACAGTGATGAGTTAATTCAATATGCGAATGCAGTATTCCGAGCTAATTCTGAAGACTGGAATGTTTTAATAAATCTCAGAAAACAAGAGGACCGTTTATACACATTGCAAGATATGAAGGATTGGCTTGATCGGTTCCAAAAAAATAAAATTAAAAACGAAAACATTAGTTTTTCAAATAGAGAGAGTCTCGAAAGTTTAGAATTTGAGATAACTTGGCATGTGATTGAAAAGTTCAAATTTAGAAATTTGCAAAAGATATTATTTAAAATGGGTTCTTATTGTTTGTATAAAGAGAAAAAATATTTCTTACAATCGATTTTTGAATACCAACAACCAGCCGATTCCGAGGTGATGTGGACCGATTCCAAGGTGTATCCGGATAACTTGAAGGACATACTTAATTTGTTTTACTCGCAAGGGATACACAATAATTTATTTGAAACATGGGATTGGCGGATTTCGCCAAGAGTCTATTACAAAAAATATTTGGTTTTGTTAATCGACCGCCTTGTTAAACAAAAAAGAAATATTTCAATCGAAACTGAAATATCAGATATGAATGTAAATATGCTTGCGGCTATAGCTGATCATGATTGTGATGAATGGATTTCCCTATGGGAAGCTCTTTACCAAACCTTGGAAAGAATGGGTTCGCAAAGGCTTGTAAAACCAATCGAGGGACACTCTTGGAATGAAACAATTTCGTTTTTGAATAATCTGAAAGTGGCAGCCGTTGAAAAGATAAAAGACATTAGACAAACCAATGTCGCAAGCCCGATAAAAATTCAAGAATTCAAAGTGTCTGTTGAAAAAAGTTATGCGAAATATTCGACATTAAATAAAATTTATAAAAGAAGTGAAAATATAAAAGATGTCACTGCGGATGAAAAAGTGGACGAATTTGTGTTTGTGGCGATTAATTTGATAAATTCAAAAGAACCATTTATTGATGATTGGTACATTCGATTTGGCGATTATGGTGCTTCTTTCGGCAGAGATATAGCGAGGATAGAGAATTCTTATATTCTTAAAAATTTAATTGATAAAAGTAAAACGACAAAAATAAAAAAGGGTTTAGAAAATGTTGTTTCGAAATTTGAAGGACCAATAATTTTTCTAATCAATGTTGGCTATTATCAATTTATGCAATCTCATAAATTGAACAATTATTTTTTAAATAAACGCGATGATGATGACGAGAACTTGATAGGGCAATTGGAGGTGAATAATTTTAAAATTCCGATTTATGAATTTTGGGACGAAAAACTAACGCGTGAAACCCTTGTTTTGGATGAAAAACATATGGGTGTTCTTTTGCGAAAAGAAAAGCTTTCAATAAATGTTCAAGATTTTGTTCGAGATCAGAAGTTAATTGATGAACTGCTAATTAATCCAGCCGAATGGCTCAAAAATTTGGAACCGTTAGAAAAACAAGAGAAATATTTGAAAGAAAGGGTTTGGATAAAAATATTGGAAAGAATCAAATTGCAAACTGATGATTCTTTTTCGGCGATAAAAATATCGACAGATGAATTATTGGATCCGCTTGAAAAATAAGAAGGGAGCTTGGCCGCCATTCGACGCTTTGGCGTGACCCCTTTGTCGCACTTAATCGGACTGGGCGTTCTTGAAATTAGTTAATAAATATTGGGCGGAAACGAATGATTAAATTTATTATTAAATTATTATTTTCGGTGATGCTGATCGGTGTGCTTTTCTATTTTGTCGTGGTTGTAGGTCTGAAAAATAAGTTTGAAGCAAAAGAAATAATTGAAATGTTAACTGTTGTTCTTGGGGGAGTTGGGTTGAGTGTTGGGTTAATTCAATATTCCGAAGGAGTCGAGTGGAAGAAGAACGAGTTTATGCTTCGGCTCCATGAGAATTTTAGAAAAAAACATTACATGATTCTTAATTCGTTAGAAAATCTTGAGAATAGCACTAAGTTTTCGACCGGAAAAGTATTGCTGGTTGATGATGATTTTTTAGAAACGGCCTTGTCTGGTGCTGAAAAGGACAAAAATGAAGAGCACAATGTTTATTTAGATTGTTTTAATGATTTTTTAGATGATTTACAAAATTACTATTCCTTTTATTCGTTTGGATTGATTTCTCAAAGAAATTTAGATTTTTTGACTCAGCACTGGATCGGAATCTTGATTGGAGAGGCATATCAAGGGAAGAAAAGAGAAATTCAAGAAAGCATTAATGCCAGAGTTTTGGCGTATAAGTATTTAAGTGGTCCTGAATTGGAGAAGTTAATTCATATGTACTATCCAAATATTGAGCTGAGAGTGGATTTGTCTGAAAAAACGAAAGTTTAATTGTTTTTGAATCTTTGGTGCAAAGAGGTCTGGTTAGGCTTCCTTCCACCCTAAAATGGCACCTGAGACTAGTGCGGATTACAGAGAATAGGGTTTCCCCAAAGAAACTCACTAAACACTCGAACCCCTTCCTTTTTAAGTATTTCTTCCCAAAGTGAGTCAAAGGAGTTACTCATGAAAATGAACACGAAATCAGCCGTTAAAACGATAAGCCCCCTGGGCTTTCCCTGGAAAACCGCGGACCCCTTCTTATTTACGGTTCATCATGATGATACCTACCCGGCGGGTAATAAAGCCTTGGGGCCGGATGCCCCGCTGGAGGGAAGAAGTATCGGCAATGACTTTGAGGGTAAAGACGGGTGGCGAATGTACCACGGGGAAGTGGTGCCGGGTTTTCCCCAGCACCCGCACCGGGGTTTTGAGACGGTGACCTGGGTGCGTCAGGGTCTGATTGATCATTCGGATTCGCTGGGCGCCACAGCCCGGTTTGGCAATGGCGATGTGCAGTGGTTGACGGCGGGAAAAGGAATTTCTCATTCCGAAATGTTTCCGCTGATTCACAGCGACAAACCCAATCCGGCGGAATTATTTCAAATCTGGCTGAACTTGCCGAAGAAGTCCAAGCTGGCTGACCCTTATTTTTCGATGCAATGGGACCACCAGATTCCCAAAGTGGTGAGCCGGGATAACCATGGCCGTGAAACGGTGGTGGCTTTAGCGGCTGGCCAGTTGGGAGAGGTGAAAGCCTTGCCCGCTCCGCCCGATTCTTGGGGCGCGGACCCGGCCCATGATCTGGCGATCTGGACGATTAAAATGGCTCCGCAGGCTCAATGGACTTTGCCGAAGGCGAAAAAAGGTTCTAACCGTAATCTCTATTTCTTTAAGGGCGACTCACTTCAATTAGACGGTGAAACCGTTAAGGCGAAACACGCCATCGAACTGCAAGCGGACGCGGAGGTGGTTTTAGTGAATGGCGACAGTGAAGCTGAATTACTTTTACTTCAAGGTCAACCCATCGCTGAGCCGGTGGCTCAGTACGGGCCATTTGTGATGAACACTCAGCGGGAAATTGAAGAGGCTTTCGCGGATTACCGCAAGACCCTCTTCGGCGGCTGGCCCTGGAAGCAGGACGACCCGGTTCACCCTCGGTCCGAAACCCGTTTTGCCAAACACGCCGATGGGCGGGTAGAACGGCCTAAGGTCTAACGTAAAAAGGGGCTGCCCATTGCGGGCAGCCAAAAACCCTAAAGATATTCCGATGATGAGAACCCAACCTTGACGACCTTTATTTATTGTATATACTAATAATATGAGATTTGATTGGAACCCGACCAAAGACGAAGCTAACTTCAAGAAGCACGGCGTTTCATTCAAAATAGCTATCACGGCGTTTGATGATCCCTATGCCTTGGTGGCCGCTGACCCTAAGCATTCGACCACCGAGCCCAGAGAATGGTTGATTGGAAAAGCTGACGGCGGAAAGATTCTGGTGATAGTTTTCACCAAACGTTTACAAGGCCAGGTCTGGCGAATCATCAGCGCAAGGCCGGCAAGCCGTGGGGAAAGGAACCGTTATGAAGAGCTCAAATGAATTTCCGTTTCACAAAGCAAGAAGGTTGACTCCTTTAGAAGTGGAGAAGAACCGTCGGGCGATTGAACATCACACTGGCAAACCACGCCGTCCGCGTGGCCGACCGGCTAAAGAACCTCATGAGCTTTATTCCCCGGTTTCCATCCGCCTTAATCCGAAAGCCTTGGAATGGGCCAAGAAAACTGGCCGACAAAGAGGCGTTGGCTACCAAACCGTTATCAACGAAACCTTATTGGGTTTTGCTGAAAAAAAGAAACTTTACCACGCAAATTAAAAGACTGACCTCTTTTGTCCACGACGGGGACCCGTCGTGGACAAAAGAACGAAGCGGTGGACAAGGATTTCTAATGGAACCAAATTATTTAATCTTGCCGGTTTATATAGCCGTCAGCCTCATGTTGGGTATTCAGAGTAACTTTATTAAGCCTAAATGGAGCGGGATGGTTTTTTTCTTGTTAGTTTGTGCTGGCATAGTTGTTAATTGTTGGCCCTATATCACTTGGAACTACGGCATTTTTCAAGAAATCTGGCTAATCGCATGGGAGGGCTCAATTTACTATTTGATTCCTTCTGCCTTGGTATCTGGCGCGTTTTTTTTGATAGGTCGACATGGTTATCGGTTTGTTGAAAAAGGTGCTAAAAAATGAGTTGAAGGATTTTATTTTTTTATTGTCCGCGGTGTGGACCCTTCGTGGACAAAGCAAAATGGATAATGGTTACTCCCGGCTTTGTAAGCCGAGTAGATAATAAAAAGCTCACAGAATTCAATTGAGGCTGAAAATGGAATCCCCGCAGACAAACACGCAGCCCAAAGCACTTCTGGTTTCGATCAGAACGCCCAAGTTGACGGATACCGAATCGCAGGAATCGATGATCGAGCTTGAACGCCTGGTGACGACCTTGGGTTTCGAGGTGGCCGGGACGATGTCTCAGCGGCAACCCAACACGTTCGGGTTTACTGTGGTCGGCGAGGGGAAACTGGTGGAGATCGCCCAACTCACCGCTGGAAAGGGCCACTCGGATAAGGAAAAGGGGGACTCTGTCGCGCCAAGTGAGACGCCGGTCTCTGCCGCGGCTCCTGAAGGGCTGGCGACGGTGGTCATTTTTGACTGTGAATTGAGCCCATCCCAGATACGCAACGTCGAAACGGCTGTGGGAGTTCCGGTGCTTGATCGCACCGGGGTGATCATCGAAATCTTCAGCCGCCACGCGAAGACCAAATCCGCGCGGCTCCAGGTTGAAATGGCGCGCCAAACCTATCTGGCTCCTCGTCTGCGGGAAATGGGAACAGGAAAAGAACACTATGCTGGCCGCGGATCTGGGGAAACCGGCGTCGAGACGGAAAAGCGCAAAGTCCGTGATCACCTGGCGGAGCTGAGGCACGAATTACAAGCGGTTCAAAGAGATGAGGAAAAACGCCGGACGAAACGCGCTGAACAGTTCTGTATCGCGCTGGTGGGCTATACGAATGCCGGAAAATCATCCCTGATGCGGGCGCTGACCGGCAGCGACGTTCTGGTGGAGAACAAGCTCTTCGCGACCCTGGATACGACGGTACGGGCCCTGCAGCCAGAGACCCAGCCGAGAATCCTGATCACCGATACGGTGGGTTTTATCCACAAGCTTCCACACGATCTGGTGGCTTCCTTCCAATCCACGCTGGACGAAGCTCGCAGCGCCTCTTTGCTTCTTTACGTGGTGGATGCGGCCGACCGCAACTTTCGTTCTCAGCTCGCGGTGGTTCGAGAAGTCTTGGCTGAGATTGGCGCTGACAAATCGCCCTATCTTCTGATTCTCAATAAGGCCGACTGCTTGAGCGAATGGCAGAAGCAGGTGCTCACGGCGGAGTATCCCGACGCTGTTTTGACCTCGACCCGTAGTCCCGAGGACATGCAGAACGTCAGAGAACGCGTGATTCACTTTTTCGAGAAAGACATGATCGAAAAAGAGATTCTCGTTCCTTATAAAGCACAAGGGGTCATCAGCGAAATGCGTTTGAATATGAAAATTTTGAGCGAGAGCTTTACCGCAGAAGGCGTTCGACTGCTGGTTCGCTCGCGTCCGATTGATCTTCAGCGCTTGAGTAAAATGATGAAGTAATACCCAATCCTATTGATGCCTCTCATCTTCGCTGAGATGCTGGATTGGGTACTCCCAAAGCTTGTGCCAAACCTTGAGGGTTTGACACAGAGGCGCCCTTCGGGAATTTTAAATTATGAATTGAAGACAACGTCAAAAGTTAACCAGACCGCTTTGTTTCGTGATTTTGGGTCGGTTCTATCATTCTGATAGTCACGATTATTTTTGATAACCCTTTTGAAATTTTTCAACTTTGTTGTCATGCTCAAAATAAGTAGAGAATGACATTCAAGGAGAAACTTCATGCGTATGCAAAAAGCGTTAGGGATGCTTTGTTTCTTAGTCGCGACTTTTATTCCATGGTTGGCACAGGCCGAGGTGGGAGTTTATATCGAGCCCCGGCACCATTATTACTATGACACCGACGATTATTATTCACCCTTTACCTGGGGTCTGGGCTTAAGCGCTGCTGTTCCCGGTAATGGTTTCGGTGGGGGTTACAACGCCGGCTTTGGGGGGGAAGGCAATATTGGCGTGCATTTGAACCACGGCCTTTCTCTTTTACTGGCAGTGGACAGTGAGGTCTTTCAAACTCCTTCGAGCGGTGTTTACAGCCAAGAAGTGAACGTCATGCCCAGCCTGATGATAGACCTCAGCGTTTCCGATGTGCGGCCCTACGTTATTTTGGGCGCCGGAATCAACGACAACTTAACCTACTATCCCACTTTTTACGGTACGGCTTACACCAGCACCACCAGCCCGGTGGTCAGCGCCGGGTTGGGCGTTGCCTTTAATGTGGCTTATCGGTTGGATATTTATGTTCAGGCGAAGTATGAGGATGTGCTTCAATCCGGCGGGAATTTTTCTTATGTACCCATCGCCGTGGGTGTGCAGTTCGACTGATCTTTAGTTCGACCATCAAGACAAAAGGCCGTCCGGAAAACCGGATGGCCTTTTGTGTGAATGTGACAAAGGCGTCAGGCCGCCCGTACCGCCAAAGAATGCCGCTGACCTTGTCCAACCGCGTTCAGTTGGTATTGGCAACCGTTGCCCCACAACTTTGAATACACAGAATCTCCCCGTTTTTCATTGGGGTTCAGGGTGCTATAGTTAAACCCCGGTCTCAAACCGGATGAAGCCCTAAATTCTGGGGGATATCAATGACTTATCTGTTTTCCTGGTCCTTAGGCCACTTATTTTCCGTCCTCAATTTTCTGTTGGCGGTGCTTTTCGTTTCTTTCATCCTGCGGTCCAAAAGGCCGCCTGGCAATACCCTGGCCTGGCTTTTGTTCGTAATCATCATTCCTTATCTGGCCATTCCGCTCTTTATCTTCCTCGCTGACCGCAAATACAAAACCCGCCGGCAGCAAAAGAAGACCCTGTATGAACTCAACCCGAAGGACATCTCTCTTCGGGAGGGAGCGGTGGAAAAACTGTTGGGAGGGCTAGGGGTTCCTCCTGCCAAGGACGGCCACCAGGCCCAACTGCTGGTCTCGGGCGAGGAAGCCTATGCCCAAATCGCCGCTCTCATCTCATCCGCCCAAAGCCGTATTCATTTGACCACTTTCATCTTCGCCGAAGACCCGGTGGCCGAGAGCCTCATCCGTCTGCTGGAAAAAAAGGTGGAGGAGGGAGTGCAGGTGCGGATTCTGCTGGATTCCCTGGGTTCGCTGATGGCCCATCACGCTTCCTTCGCGGGCCTGAAGAAAAAAGGCGGGCAGGTGATTTTTTTTAACCCGGTACTGCATGCGTCTTTCATGGGCCGAAGCAATCTGCGCAATCACCGGAAGCTGCTCATTGTGGATTCCCGACTGGCCATTATGGGCGGCATGAATATCGCGAAGGAGTACATGGGCCCCGGGCCCGACCCGGCGCGCTGGACGGACCTGTGCCTGCGGTTGGAAGGGCCCTGCGTGCAGGACATGGAAGATATTTTTATCGAGGACTGGAAATTCGCCACCGGCGAGGACCCGGGCCGGTTAAAGCCCGCCCTGACCGGCGGGGCGCCATTCGGCGGGGAATGCGTTCTGCAAATTATCCCCAGCGGGCCGGATGTGAGGTGGGACCCCCTTTACGACACTTTGCTGTCGCTGATTTTTCAGGCCAAGCAGCGGGTGTGGATTGCCACGCCTTATTTTATACCGGACGAGTCGCTCACCCGGGCGCTGGAACTGGCGGCCCGGCGCGGGGTGGACGTGCGCCTGTTGGTGCCGCGCCGCTCGAACCATTTTCTCGCGGATCTGGCCCGAGGCACTTATCTGCGGCAATTGTTAAGTGCGGGGTGCGGGATACTGCTGGCGGAAAAAATGCTGCACGCCAAGGCTTTTCTGGTGGATGGGGATTACGCCATTTTGGGCTCGGCCAACTTTGATATGAGAAGCCTGATGCTGAACTACGAAATCGGCGTGCTGATCCGATCCGGGGAGCCGCTGGCCGCTTTGAACAAATGGTTTGAGGCGCAGTTCCAAGCGGCAGGGACATCGGATTTTAAAGTCACTTATTGGCGGGACCTGTTGGAAAGCGTTGGACGGGTTTTGGGGCCTTTGATTTAGACGGCCTCATCAAGTGATAGGCCTTTTCTAAAAAAGGGTCAGGCTTCACGCTGCGGTGCGTGGAGCCCGACCCTTTTGTGTTTCTACAGGTGTATTAAGCAGTGACAGTGATATTAAAGGTGGTTGAACCGGTTCCGGTGGTGACGGTATCGGTTCCGGTCACAGTGACAGTGATAACGGCTCCCACTGTATAGCTCGAGACATTGGCGGTCAAAGTGTTTCCGGATACGGATAAGCCTATGGCAGTGTTAACGCTATAGGTCACCGGGTTGCTGAGAGGATCAGATGAACTGAGAGTGACGTGAAGCGGCGACCCGCTTTTACTGGCGGTCTGATTGGGGATGGCATTCATCGTGGGCCCGATGGGGGTAGCCGTAGGGGTTAAGGTGATGGTGGGAGTAGAAGTAATAGTGGGGGTGGGAGTATTAGCCGCTGTAGGCGTGTTATTGCCGCAAGAGCAATGCAGTAGAGTGAGTAGGGAAGTGATGGTAAAAAGGCAGATGCAGAACATTTTTTTGATGAACATGACATGACCTCGTTGTTAGATTTACGCCATTATACCGTTCTTGTTTTTTTCTCAATAGAAGATCAATGGAAAATGATCAGGGCTACCCAGAGGCGGATTCGGTAAACGAGCGGATTAAATCATGGAGCCTGTTGGTCAGCCTCCTTGTTACAACTAGTTACAAAGATTCCCCAGCGGGGAATGGGGAATTACGGTAATATCCAGAATCGAAACTGATAAGGCACCCAATCCCTATGTTAATGTTTGGATTGGGTACACCCAAGCCGCGTATCTCGGCACCCAATTGTTTTATTTTCAATTGGGTACAACCAAGTCTTATGTCTCGCCTTGTTGGCTCTACATAGGTAGCTTGTAACCTCAACACAGGGGAACTAACCAATGCCAGAAAAACACAACTTCACCGGTTATCAAAAATTTGTCGTCGCTGTATTAGCGTTTTTGCAATTCACCATTATTTTAGATTTTATGATCATTGCGCCGCTGGGAGCGATCTTGATGCCGGCCCTGAGTATTACACCAGCCCAGTTTGGTTGGGTGGTTTCGGCCTATGCTTTTAGCGCTGGGGCTTCGGGCTTACTGGCCGCAGGGTTCGCGGACCGGTTTGACCGCAAGAAATTTTTGCTGTTCTTTTACGCGGGTTTTGTGCTGAGCACTTTGTTTTGCGGTTTGGCGCCCACTTATCCCTTTTTGCTGGCGGCACGGATGATGACAGGTGTTTTTGCCGGGGTAATCGGCTCGATTGTTCTGGCGATCATCGCTGATCTTTTTACCTTTGATCAGCGCGGAAGGGTGATGGGTTTTGTGCAAACGGCGTTCGCGGCGAGCCAGATTTTGGGCCTGCCCGCGGGACTGTATTTCGCCAATGGATGGGGTTGGCACGCGCCCTTCCTAATGATCGTGAGCGTTAGCGCTGCGGTGGGGGTGGTGATCTGGCTTAAGCTGAAACCCGTGGACCAGCATTTAAAATTGCGTCTGGACCACAGCCCGCTTCATCACTTGCGCACGACGGTGACGATTCCCAAATATCTTCTGGCCTTTTCAACGACGGCCTTTTTAACGCTCGGCGGATTTATGCTGATGCCTTTTTCCAGCGCTTTTTTCGTGCACAATTTAGGCGTGAGTTTTGAGCAGCTGCCGTTGGCTTATTTGATCGGCGGGATTTGCACCATTTTTGTGGGCCCCCTGGTGGGCCGGGCCAGCGATTATTTTGGCAAGTTTAAGGTTTTTTGTTTTGGTGTGTCCGTGACCATTGTGATGGTGACGATTTACACGCATTTGGGAATCACGCCGTTTCCCGTAGTGGTTTTGGTCAACGTACTGCTATTCGCGGGTATTTTTTCGCGCATGATTCCATCGCAGGCCTTGATGTCGGCCATACCCTCCCCGGAAAACCGCGGCTCGTTTATGTCGGTCAACTCTTCACTGCAGCAAATGTCCGGAGGCGTGGCCTCAGTGATCGCGGGGATGATTGTTTATGAAGCCGCCGATGGCAAAATCATGAACTTTGACGTTTTGGGCTACATTTTGATCGGCACCGCCCTGATCACCACGGTGCAAATGTATTTTATCCATAAGTTGGTACCGGATAAAAAATAATACCCAATCCCCGTATTAACTTTGGGATTGGGTACACCCAAAACTCGCAACTCGGCTTGTGGCCTCGGCGCAGGGGACCCAAGTCGTGTGTCTCACCTTGTGGGTTCGGGTAGCCAATCCTCGTTATGCGTCTCATCTGTCGCTGAGACGCCGGATCGGGTACTCCCAAAGCTTGTGTCAAACCTTGAGGGTGTGACACAGGGGACTAACTCCCTTGTTCCAAGATCAATTTTTAAGGCGGTAATGCGGGCAAGACTCCCGGGTTTTTTGAGAATGTAAGTATTTTGTCCAGCTAAAAAATTTCTTTGGTTGATGGGCATGACAGTTTTTGTGTATATTTTGTCGTCTCAAAAACTAAGGAGAACTATTTTGAAAAATTTTATAGTTGTTTTACTGGCGGTCGTATTTTGCGCGGTGAATTCTGTTTCTTTTGCCGAACTTGGCAAACCCTCAAGTGTCGCGATTACGAAGGCTGAAGCTAAAGTGAAGCATGATCAAAAGCAGACGAAGAAAGATACCGCTAAACTTAAACACGACACTAAAAAGGGGAACACCGTCACCATCGCTAAGGATCAAAAGAAAGTGGCGAAAGACCAGAATAAAAACATGAAAGATGATGCCAAACTGCAGAAGGCTGAAAACAAGCTCAACGGGCCGAATGGCCTTGTCAAACAGAAACCGTAAGGTTTGAATGAGTTTATATTTTCACGAAGGGGATTGGTTCTATACCGATTCCCTTTTTTTATGTGCTGAAAAAGGTTTTTCGCAAACAAAGGGACCAGCCACCCTTCAACACTATGGGTGATGGTTAGTCTTATCCTCTTCATCGTTCGGTTAGCCCTCTTAAAACTCCTATTCAACAATCTCGACACAACTCGTCGAGCCTGAATCAAAATGGGCAAATAAAGCCACGAATACCGCTCTTTTTCTAGGACTCAGCCTTGACGATATTGGCCCCGCTTTCTATCATTACCACCTTCCTATATGGACTATCTGCGGTTTTGAATGTGGTGCCGCTATCTTTGCGCCGTCCTAGAGGAATTCAAAAAGAGATATAAATCCACGGTATCCCCGTGGCTAATTTTCAGGAGGTTGTTTCATGAAATTTCGTCCGTTGTATGACCGTATTCTCGTTGAACGCGTTGGTGATGAAGAAAAAACCAAGAGTGGAATTATCATTCCTGACGCTGCCCGTGAAAAACAGCAAAAGGGAAAAATCGTCGCTACCGGCAAAGGCCGCGTGAATGAAAAAGGCGAAGTTTTGAAGCTGGACGTGAAAGAAGGGGACACCATCCTCTTTGAAAAATACGGCGGCGAAGAAATCACGATCGACGGTAAAGAATTTGTGATCTTAAAAGAAGAAGGCGTTATCGGCGTCATTGAAGGTTGATTCGTTTCTAAAAGACAAATATCTATCAGGAGGATTTTCAAATGGCTAAGCAGATCATTTACGGAGAAGAAGCCCGCAGAGCTTTGCAACGCGGTGTGGATAAGTTGGCGAACGCGGTTAAGGTGACCTTAGGGCCCAAAGGCCGTAACGTTGTTTTGGACAAGAAGTTTGGCGCCCCGAATATCACCAAAGACGGTGTGTCGGTCGCGAAAGAAATTGAACTCGAAGACCCGTTTGAAAACATGGGCGCTCAGATTATTAAAGAAGTGGCTTCCAAGACCGCCGATGTGGCCGGTGACGGAACTACCACCGCGACCGCTTTGGCCCAGGCTATTGTGCGCGAAGGTTTGAAGAACGTGACCGCTGGAGCCAATCCTATGGCTTTGAAGCGCGGTATCGATAAGGCCGTCGACGTGGTCGTGGCCGAGTTGAAAAAAATCTCCACCCCGACCAAGGGCAAAAATGAAATCGCTCAAGTGGCGACCATTTCGGCTAATGGCGACAAGAAAGTCGGACAGATCATCGCCGACGCGATGGAAAAAGTTGGTAAAGACGGCGTCATCACCGTTGAAGAAGCCAAGGGAATTGAAACCACGCTCGATGTGGTGGAAGGCATGCAATTCGATCAAGGCTACCTGTCTCCTTACTTCGTGACCAATGCGGATCGTATGGAAGTCGAATTAGAAAATCCCTACATCCTGATTCACGAGAAGAAGATTGCCAGCATGAAAGATCTCTTGCCGGTTCTCGAAAAAGTCGTGCAAAAGGGCCGTCCTCTGTTGATCTTGGCTGAAGACGTCGAAGGCGAAGCCCTGGCGACGCTGGTGGTTAACAAAATTCGCGGCACCTTTGTTTGCGCCGCGGTGAAGGCTCCTGGCTTCGGCGACCGCCGCAAGGCCATGTTGGAAGATATCGCGATCCTGACTGGCGGAAAGTCCATCACGGAAGATTTGGGCGTGAAGCTCGAAAACGTGAAGCTGGAAGATCTCGGCCAGGCGAAGAAAGTGATTATCGACAAAGATAACACCACCATCATGCAGGGCGCTGGCGCGAAGAAAGACATCGATGCCCGTTCTGAAACCGTCCGCCGTCAGATTAAAGAAACGACCAGCGACTACGACCGTGAAAAGCTGCAAGAACGTTTGGCCAAGATGGTCGGCGGCGTGGCTGTCATTAACGTCGGCGCGGCTACCGAAGTTGAAATGAAAGAAAAGAAAGCCCGTGTGGATGACGCGTTGCACGCCACCCGCGCGGCTGTGGAAGAAGGCATTGTGCCGGGCGGCGGCGTTGCCTTGATCCGTACCATTAAAGCGGTGGAAGCTTTGAAGCTCGAAGGCGATGAAGTCATCGGAGCTAACATTGTCCGCCGTTCCTTAGAAGAACCCCTGCGTCAAATCGTCATCAATGCTGGCGGCGAAGGCGCGGTGGTGATCGCCCGTGTTTTGGCTGAAAAGCTGAACGTGGGTTATAACGCTGAAACCGGCAACTATGAAGATCTCGTCGTCTCCGGCGTGATTGATCCGGTAAAGGTGGTTCGCAGCGCTATTCAAAACGCGGCCTCGGTCGCTGGTTTGGCCATCACTACCGAAACGCTGATTACCGATATCCCGGAAAAGGAAAAGCCTGCTGGCGGGGCTCCTGGCATGGGCGGTATGGGCGGCATGGGTGGAGGAATGGACTACTAAACAGCAACTGCTGAAAGGCAATTCTGAATTTTAAATTATGAATTTTGAATTGTGGAAGCCTTCGGGGGAAACCCCGAAGGCTTTTTGTTTTTAACCACTAAAACAATCTTGAACCACCACGGCACCAAGGAAGTCAAAGTCGAAGATTTTTGGGTTAAACATTAAAGATTTTCTTGGTGTCTTGGCCCTTGGTGGTTAAACAGCCTTTTGTGTGGGGTGTTGTCGTTGACATGGTTTGCGGATACCCCTATGATTTTTCACGAATCACACCTTAAAGGAGTTCGTCTTGGCACCAGGATGGATTGTGGGCATTGTCGCGGGCTACGTTTTGTTTAACATGGGTCTCTGGAAGTCCGATTCCACGCCGAAGCCGCAAGACACCTATTGGGCGCTGGTCATGCTGGGCGGTACTCTTCTGATGTTCCTGTCGGTCCTTCTCTGGGCCGTTCCTGGTTTTTTTAACTCTTAATTTCTGATCCCCGTCGGGGGAGCCTGGCATTTTTGAAAGGTTGAATATGAAAGAACTCATCACCGAACAACAAGCCGACTTCATTGTGATGGGTATCGCGATTTTGGCCACAGTGATCAGTCTTGTCTGGGGTATGGTTCAAAGCCGCAAGCTTTCCAACCAAGCCAAGAAAACCCTTTGGGCTAACGCCATCCTATTCGCCTTCGCGGGTCCGGCTATCTGGATCTTCTGGGGCATTTATAACTCAATCGAAAATTACTATGGTTTGGATTCGGTGAAGGCCTTGGAAATCAACTTTGGCATTGTGCTCGCTATCGCCGCTGTTTTCATGGCGATCCATTGGTTGATTTACCATTTCATGCCGCAGGCCTCCCCGAAACGCCGCCGTTCCTCATAAGACGGGCGTTTATCCGAACCGAGAAAGCGTTTGAAACGTCTAATCGGTATGAAATCCCAAGATCCCCTATCCATTATCCAAGAAGTCAAAAGGCTGGAGATTGTCACCCGCGGCGCGGTGGACACGCTTCTCAAAGGCGCCTATAAAAGCACCTTTCGCGGCCAGGGTTTAGAATTTCATCAAGTCCGCGAGTATTTCCCGGAAGATGACATCCGCGCTATCGACTGGAATGTTACCGCCCGCCTCAACTCACCCTTCGTGAAGACCTTTGTGGAAGAACGGGAAATGCAGATGGTTTTGGCGGTCGATCTTTCGGCCTCTCTTTGGTATGGCACAGGCGCGATGAGTAAACGGGAAACAGCCCTTCGGTTATGCGCCACGCTGGCTTTCGCGGCGGTTCAACATCAGGACCGGGTGGGTCTTTTCTTATTTACGGACCGGGCGGAATTTTGGCTTCCTCCCCGGCGCGGCAAGGCCGGCAGCATGCGGGTTCTGCGGGAACTCATTCAATTTAAACCCAAAGGCAAGAAAACCGATTACAAGCCGGCGTTTAAGACTCTTTCGCAGGTTTTGAAACGCCGTACGGTTTTAGTTTTAGTCTCGGATTTCACCGAAACCGTGCCGCCTGATCTGGCGGGCTCTTTAGCGATTCGCCATGACCTAGTCGCGGCTGTATTGCAGGACCCCATGGAGAAAAACTTGAAGCTGCCGGCCCGAGTCGCGGTCCGGGATCCTGAAACAGGCAAAGTGGGTTATTTATCGTCGGGTTCCATTAAAGCGTTCCGGAAAGCCGACGAGTTTAGAGAAAAACAATTGAGTGTTTTGGTGAATCAGGGCGCCGATCGATTGGATGTGACGGCGGGAGAAAACGTGGCTTTGGCCCTCATGAAGTTCTTTAAAAAGCGAATTGAGCGGCGGGGGAGACGGTAATGGATTTTCAGGGAATTCATTTCGCCAATCCCATGTGGCTCATGGGCCTGATCTTTTTACCCTTGGCTTTGCTATTGGCCATTTTTATTTCAAGGGCCAAACACGCTACTTTTTCCCTGGGAAATCCACGGTTAGTGGAAATGGCTTCGGGTTTCTTTTCCTTTCAGGTGGTTCCCTGGCTTCTTCGGTTTTTAGTCATTGCCCTTTGTTTGATCGCGGCGGCCCGGCCTCAGGCGGGGCAGAAAAAAGTGGAAGAAAAAAAACAGGTCACGGATTTGTTTATCGCGCTGGACGTTTCGGGTTCCATGATCACCCAGGATCTCAAACCCAACCGCATCACGGCGGCTAAAAAGCTTTTAGCGCAATTTCTTGATAAGGTTCAAAACGTGCGGGTGGGGCTGACTATTTTCGCCCGTATCAGCTTTACTCAATGTCCTTTGACCACTGATATTGATGTGGTGAAACAGCTTTTGGCCAATGTTTTACCCGCGCCTTACTCCATCAAACTGGATGGTACGGCGATTGGGGACGCGCTGGTGTCCTGCCTGGGCCGTCTGGAAAAGGGCGACAAGCTGACTCAGGATAAACAATCGGTAGTGCCGGCCCTCTTACAACAATTCGCGGATAAAGACCAACAGTCGGATGACAATGCCGGCAATCATCAGGCGATTGTTCTGCTGACTGACGGCGGCGATAACGCCAGCAAAGTCGACCCTTTGACCGCGGCTAAAATCGCGGCCAGCCGGGGAGTAAAGGTTTATACGATTGGGGTGGGAAGTTTAACGCCGACTGAAATGGTTTTCACCCTGCCCAACGGAGAGCGCAGAGGTTTCATTGACCCGCGTACAGGCCGCGCCGCGATGAGTGAACCGGTAGAAATGGGCTTGCTTAAAGAAATCGCGAGAATCACCGGGGCTAAATCCTATAGCGCGGAAAACAATAACTCGCTGCAGGCGATTTTGGACGACATCGCCAAATTGGAAAAACGGGACGTGTCGGTGACTACCCATTGGGAATATCAAGAACTGGCCGCCTATTTCCTGATCGCCGCTTTCTTTGTGCTGATTTTTGATTTGTTCCTGGAAGTTTCTGTCTTAAGGACTTTGCCATGAACCTGGGAAATCTCAACTGGGTATTACCTCTGGCGGTATTGTTCGGCATCGGTCTGGTTTTGGCCATCTGGACTCTTTGGCGCGACCAGAGAGACTTAAAAATACTCGGCCATCAAAACTTGGTTCTGTCGCCAGGCTTGGCCTGGGGCCGGCGTTTGGTGAAGGGACTTCTTTTATTAAGCGGTCTGTTTCTTATTCTCCTGGGCGCGATCAGATTGCAGGGAAAACCCACGCCTGAAGATTTGGCCCTGAGGGGCAGTGATGTGGTGGTAGTTTTGGACGTCTCTAAAAGCATGCTGACGCAGGACATGATTCCCAACCGGTTGGAAGCGGCGAAAAAAGCCATCGACTCCTGGATGCAGAATCAAACCGGTGACCGGGTGGGCCTGGTGGTTTTCTCCGGGGAGGCGATCGTTCAAGTTCCTCTGACTTTTGATATTCAGGCCGTCTCCATGGTTTTGGAACAGGATGATACGGAAGTGGTTGACCGCGGCGGCACCGATATTGGAGAAGGCATCCGTAAAGCGCTCTCGGCCTTTCCAAAAGATAATCCGGATAAGCGGGGTCGGGCGATACTTCTGATCACCGATGGTGAATTAACCGACGGCGCGTCTAATCTGGATCAAGCCTGTGAGGACGCCAAAAAAATGGGTGTGCCCATTGTGGCGGTCGGCATTGGAACGCCGCAGGGAAGACCTATTCCGGACGGCGCTTCTTTCTGGGGCGAAGCCCAGTATAAAAAGAGCCGGTCCGGTGAGGTGCATATCAGCAAGCTGGATGAAAAGACCCTGCAAAAAGCGGCCAACCTTTCGGGCGGCGTTTTTGTGGCGGGTGACAACAATGACAACTTAGGGGCGATTGACAGCGAATTGGACAATCTTCAAAAGACCGAAATGAAGGGACAGGGGGCGGTGAAGCGTGAGGAGTTCGCGCCCGCTTTAGGCTGGATTTCAGCCGCGACCATCCTGTTGTCAGGTCTTATATGAGAACAGAAATGAAATTTACCTTCGTTTTATTTTTATTTTTCTCAATGATAAGCTCGCGCGCTTCGGCGTTGGATTGGTCCGAGGGCCGGACGGCTTATAACAAACAGGATTATGAAAACGCGGAAAAATATTACGGAGCGCAGGCTCAAAAGAATCCGAAAGACGCCAACGCGGCCTATTCCTGGGGCGACGCGCTTTATCAGTTAGGCCACTATGACGACGCGGAAAAGGCTTTTGATCAGGCGTTGGCCGCTAAGCCGGAGATGGAGCAGGCCTGGTACAACCGGGGTAACGCGGTTTTTCAGCAGGACCGCTATCAGGACGCCATTGATAATTATCAACAGGCGCTTCAATTGAACCCCAAAGACGAAGACGCCCAGCATAATTTGAAATTGGCGCAGGAAAAGTTAAAGAAGAACCCTAAGTCGGACAAGAGTCAGAAAAAAGATAAGAAGAAAAAGAATCAGCCGACCCCTAGCCCCACACCGCAAAAGAATCAGCAGCAGGGCGGTCAGCAAAAACAGCCTCAAAATCAGAACAATCCCTCGAAGGATTCCTCGGGCGATTCCAAGTCCAACTCGGGTAAAAATCAGTCGAAGCCCCAGGGATCGAAAGACCAGAACCAAAATGGTTCGGGTCAGGATCAGGCTAATCAAGAGAAACAAGAAGATCAACGGCGCCAACAGCAGGCGAAACAGCAGTTGGGGATGAGCGACAGCCAGATTCAGAGTTTGATGAATAATTTGCAGAAGCAGGAAAAGCAAACCCAGCAATATTTTTCGTCCAATCCGCAAAAGGATTTGAAACAGCAGAATGACGGCATGGGTTTGATGCCTAAAGAACAGCGCGAGTTTTTACGCCAGTTCTTTGGCAAGAAAGATGACGGCAATAACGCGGTGGGTGAAGATTGGTGATGGGGATGAAGTTTAAGAAGGTTTTTGGTACTTTGAACCACCATTTTACGGAGTTGGAAATGAAACAATCGATGAAGTTATCAGCGCTGAGTTTGATGTGCATGGTTTTGGCCATAGCCCCCCGTTTGTGGGCGCAGGAAGAAATTGGTCTGAAAATGGACGTGGATAAACGGCAGCTGGAAGTGGGCGACACACTGACGCTGACTTTGGACTTTAAGCAGCTGGGAACGACCAACTCGGCGGTGGTTCAAGAGCCTTCCATTCCATCCTCGGAAAATTTTGAGATTCACGGCCAGTTTTCGGGAACGCGCGTACAGCAGTTTGGCCATCAAATCGCCGTTATTTCCACGACGACTTATAAATTAACCGCGACTAAGGTTGGAACGGCACAGCTGGGCCCCGCATTGTTGATCTATAGGGATGAGCAGGGCAAAAACCGCGAGATGAAGTCAAATATTGTGACCGTGACCGTTAATGAGAAAACAGGGTTCTCCTTTTTTGGGAAAAAGAATGAAAGTCCTGCTCCGACCGCGGCGCCTGCCGCAGCGCCCGCTGTGCCGACACCAGATGAATTGCGGAATATTAAGGGGCTGCCTGCGGACTCCACTAACTGGATCAGCTTTGCTTTTTGGCTGGTGGTGCTGATTTTAATCGGCGGTTTCGCGTGGCGCATCTTCACGAAAAAACCGGCGGGCCCGAAAAAAATAATCCCGGTGGGTAAAGAAGCTGAACTGAAACAAGCCTGGAAAAAGCTGGGGAACGATGACCTTTCCTCCAAAGAATTCGCTTTGGGACTGTCTAATCTAGTGAGGGAATGTCTGCAATACCGCTTTGGGTTTGAGGCGGTGGACTGCACCACGGAAGAAGTTTTGAATGAGTTGTCGAAGTTGAAGGTGACGGATACGGAAAAAGGCGCGGTGGAAAAGTGCCTGAAAACCTCGGACCGCGTTTTGTACGCGGATGGAAATTTGACGGGCAGGGATACTTTGCGCAACGCTTGCGCTGTTTTATTGCCGAAAACAAATAAAGATTAGGAGACGGACGATGGCGAATCAAACCGAAGAATTGACGGCAGAAGCCCAAAGACTGAGCGACCAATTTAAAAAGGTCCGCGATGAAGTTCAAAAAGTGATTGTGGGTCAGGATCTTTTGATCGACCGCCTGCTGCTGGGTCTGCTCAGCAGGGGCCATTTACTGCTGGAAGGTCTGCCGGGTTTGGCCAAGACTTTGGCCATCAAAACCTTATCCGATGCTTTGGGTGTGGCTTTCAGCCGCATTCAATTTACCCCGGACCTGCTGCCGGCGGATTTGTTGGGAACCCGTATTTATAACCCGGCTAAGGGCGACTTTAAGACCCAAAAGGGACCGATCTTTTCCAATTTAATTTTGACCGATGAAATCAACCGCGCTCCGGCCAAAGTTCAGTCCGCTTTGCTGGAAGCCATGCAGGAACACCAGGTTACTATCGGCCCGGAAACCTTTAAGTTGGATGAGCCCTTCTTTGTGATGGCGACCCAGAATCCGATTGAGCACGAAGGAACCTACCCTCTGCCGGAAGCCCAGGTCGACCGCTTTTTGATGAAGGTTCAGGTTCAATATCCGAACTTTAAGGATGAAAAAGAGATTGTTTCCCGCATGACCTCGGGTGCTTCCGTTAAGGTGAACGAAGTCATCTCGGATACCACTATTTTGAAAGCTCAAAAGGCTGTTGATGGTATCTTTGTGAGCGAGACTTTGAAGGATTACATTGTTCATTTGGTTACGGCGACCCGCAGCCCCAAAGATTACGGTTTGGACAAGCTGACGTCTTTAATTGAGTATGGCGCCAGCCCCCGCGCTTCCATTGGTTTGACGGTGGTAGCAAAAGCCCATGCTTTTTTGAACGGCCGTGGTTACGCTACGCCGGAAGATGTGAAAGCCCTGGCCCATGATGTATTGCGGCACCGCTTGATTTTGACTTATGAGGCGGAAGCGCAGAACTTAACGACGGATGACGTGATTTCACAAATCTTAGGTAAAGTGCCGGTTCCTTGATTTTAAAATGAAACAAAAGGCGTTTTACCACGGAGTACACAGAGTTCACGGAGTAAAGATTTAATTTTTTATAAGAGGTTTTTGATAAAAATGAAATATTGTTTTAAGAATTACTCTGTGAACTCC
>JABDGD010000020.1 GCA_013286205.1 Candidatus Firestoneibacteriota bacterium
TTCAATATAATCAGGCCGTTGTAAGACCGCTGGGGAGCGGTCGGCAGTGCGTTAAAAAGCGGGATGTCCCGCGCTTTTTATACGGATTTAACAGGACATAAAAAATTTTGGGGGGGAAGCAGAATGATTGAATTTGCCGATGATGATATGCAGCAGTACCTGGCTCACTTGAAGGTCATTGGAGTGGGTGGGGGCGGATGTAACGCCGTCAACAAGATGCTCGAAGCCGGGATTGAAGGCGTGGAATGTATCGCCGCCAATACGGACTATAAATCTCTCCGACGTAACAAAGCAGCCAAAAAAATTCAGCTCGGAAAATCCTTAACCAAAGGTTTGGGATCGGGCGGTAATCCTACCATCGGCCGTGAAGCGGCGATGGAATCAACAGACGAAATTCAAAAAACTCTCGAAGGCGCTGACATGGTGGTTGTCGCCGCAGGTATGGGCGGCGGTACTGGAACCGGTGCGGCCCCTGTGGTGGCTGAAATTTCCCGCAAGATGGGAATTTTAACCATTGGCGTCGTGAGCCGTCCTTTTGAGCACGAAGGACCAGTCCGCAAGGCTCAAGCCGAAGACGGTTTGAAAGCCATGATGCCTCATGTGGACGCTGTGATCATTATCCCGAACGAACGCATCAACATGGTTTGCGAACAGGACATTGAGTTAGTTTCCGCTTTTGCCCGCGTGGACGAGGTTTTGGTTCAGGCGATTCAAGGCATCTCGGAAGTCATTCACTCTGACGGTATCATCAACCGCGACTTCGCTGACGTGAAACGTATCCTCACCTCCAAGGGCAAAGTGCTCATGGGTATGGGCTACGGCACGGGTGAAGACCGCGCGATCAAGGCCATCCAGAAGGCTGTTAACAGCCCGTTACTGGAAGATGTGGATATCGCGGGAGCCAGCGCCGTTTTGGTGCAGGTGACCGGTGGTACCAACTTCACCTTGAACGAATTCAACCAGATCAACGGATTCCTGCAAAAGGCCGCCCGGCCTGGCGCGGAAATCATTCCGGGTGTGGTTCGTGACGAGAGCCTGAAAGATGGCTTGCGCGTGACGATCATCGCCACCGGATTTGAAGCGGCGAAGACCGAAGAGGATCCGATCTCGACCGTTTTGGGTTTCGAAAGCTTCGTGAATCCCAAGTTCAACACCGACAAGGCCAGCTCCTCGGAGCCGGCGGTCGCTGAAAACGAACCGGATTTGCTCTCGAAATTATCCGAGGGTCAATACGAAATTCCCGCTTATATGCGCCGTCGTTTGGCCTCTAAGCATTTTCACAACTAATATCCGCAGTTTAGAAAGGTTTTCATCTTGGGCTTGAAGGCGGGTCTGCGCCTGTGGCTTCTTCTGGTGCTGTTGTTGGTGGCCTCTGCGGCCGCCTACATCACATTCAAACCAGAGCTGCCCTTTTCGGTGCCAGCCGCTTTGATGGTGGTGTCAGAACCAGCGTCAGTCACGCCCACGATGAGCCCGGTTTCGGGTGTGGTGGTGGAAAGTTCGCCGCTAGCCTCAACTAACGCTGAAACACTGGTTTCAACCGTTGGTCCGGCGAGTGAGGATGACAGCCCTTTTGTGGTGCTTTGTTATCACCGCTTCGTGGTTCACCCGGAGAACTTTAAAGAAAAGCTGTCCGAATACCGGTTTCCCCAAGCTGAGTTTCGGTGGCAGATGCAGTACCTGAAGGATCATGGAATTACCCCCATTTCCATGACGCAGCTCAAGGACTACTGGTTTGGCGGCAAACCCCTGCCCGCCAAGCCGGTTCTCTTAACTTTCGATGACGGTTTCCGCAGCCTCTACGATGTGATGTTTCCTGTACTTAAAGAATTCAAATATCCCGGCGTGTTGTTTATTTATACGGACTTTATCCGCGATCAGGGAGATTCCCTGACGCTGGATGATATTAAGGCCATGCAGAATTACGGGATGGATTTGGAGTCGCATACCAAGAGCCATTTGAATTTGGGCTATGTGGAAGAAAAGAAAAGCGCGAAGGATTACGCGAGGCTTCTCCCGCTGGAATTGTCTGACCCGGTGACCTATATCCAAAAAGAGTTTGGCGTGACGCCGACAACGCTGGCCTATCCCTATGGTGTTTATAACGACGACATTGTTAATGAGACCCAAAGGGAAAACTATCAATTGGCTTTCACGGTGAATCCCGGCCCTAATGACCGGACGGTTCCGGCCCTCAAGTTAAAACGGGACCTGATTTTGAACCCGATGAGCCACGAAACTTTTGCCGCGCTCTTTGAACCCAGGGTGCTGCATTTGGATCATATTCAACCGGGTGACGGCGAGTTTATTGAATCCCATACGCCGACTATCTCAATGGTGATTAAAGATGATGTGGATTACAAATCTATCAGGTTGTTTGTGGGAACGGCGCCTTGCAGTTATCGGTATGATCCGAAAACCAGAGAGTTGAAACACCAATTCCATAAGGCCATGAAGTCTGGCGACCATTATTTGAAAGATCAAAGCCTCAAGTCTGGCGGTCATTTTGTGACCGTTGAGGCGAAAGATTTCAACGGTGTGAAACGCAACTGCACCTGGTATTTCCGAATTAAACATTCAGGTCTGAATGTGGCGACGAAAAAGGAAGACCGCATGAAAGGCGTGGACGATAAATGAAGAACGGGTTGAATCGTAAAATTTATTTCGCGCCGATGATAGCCTTGCTGCTATTGGCGGGTTCGGCCCGGGTTCTGAACGCGGTGGATTCGGTGCTGCTGAAATACACCTACCGGCCTGATCAAGCCCAGGTGGCGGTTTTAAAAGACAGTCACGGAAAGACTTATTTACCCCTGGCCGATCTGGCCAAGTTTTATGGTATTGATCTTCAATTTGACGCTCAGACCAGAAGAGTTCTTCTCTCAAAAAGCAAAAATCAGGTCAAATTGATTTTGTCCCAGCCGATGTTTATGGTGTCCAACCCGACGGAGTCTTTCTCCACGGACCCGGTGGAAGTTTTGGCGGGTCAATTAGCGGTGACGCCGGTGACGGCGCAAGATTTACTGGTGGCCATTTTGGGCATCAACACCCGCTTTATCTCGGAAGAGCAGGCTCTAGTCGTGGGCGGCATCCGGGCGGATGAGCTCAAGACCGAAATCGTGGCGCAAGAAAAGGCTGCCGCCACTCCGACCGCTGTTCCTCCGCCGGTTTTGGGACCGCGCGGGGAAGTGGAAACTGAACAGCCGTCAGTGGTTCGCCCCCGGACTTATTCCGCTCAGGGTTACCATGTTCGCAGTATCGTCATTGACGCAGGTCATGGCGGCAAAGATATCGGCGCCAAAGGTTATGACAACCGTTACTTTGAGAAGCAGGCCACCTTAGCGATCGCGACCAAAGTCGTTTTACTTCTACAAAAACATCCTGAACTGACGATTTATATGACTCGCAATAAGGATTACTTTGTGACGCTCAAGGGCCGTACTCAGTTCGCGAATAAACATAACGCCGATCTTTTCGTCTCCATTCACTGCAACTCAACGCCGCGGTCCAAAGCGGCGATCGCTTCGGGTACGGAAATTTATGTTTATAGTTCCAAAAGCTCCAGCCGCTCCGCGGATTTCGCGGCGCGTTTGGAAAACGGAAACGCCGAAACAGGCGCTCTGGGCGGTATCGGCTTCGGCGATCTTTATTACAAACGCTATGAATTGCGAAGTATCAGCGTGGCGGAAAAGGTTTGGGGCTTTATCCACCAGCGTTTGGGCCAGCATATGCGCCGGGTGCAAAGAGCGAACTTTTACGTTTTGGCCCGGGTGGATATGCCTTCCATCTTGATTGAGACGGCCTTTATCAGTAATCCTAAGGAAGAATTTAAACTCAGAGACCCTCAATGGCAGGACACGATGGCCAAGTCTATCGTAGACGGCATTTTGGCTTATCGGGATGTGGCGGAAGGAAGCGGCAGTGAATAAGCTTGGCGATGAAATTCTAGAGGATTTGAAGGGCGGGGTCTTAACCCTGTCTTTTCCAAGGTTGGGCCACTCGACCTTAATGAAGCACGCGATCTCAACCCGTGTGGGCGGGATTAGCCGCGGAAACTATAAATCCCTCAATCTCAGTTTTAAAGTAGGGGATGAGCCTTTGCGGGCGGAAGAAAATCGAAAACTGCTTTCCGCATCCCTCGACATGGATATGGACAGAGCGGTTTATCTGACGCAGATTCACAGTGATAAGGTTTTTAAGCTGGATAGCTCGAACCTGCCGAAAAAGGGCGGGTGTCTGGGCGAGGGCGACGCTTTAATCACGAATTTATCCAATGTTCCCATTTACATCATGGTGGCGGACTGCCTGCCGGTTCTTTTTTATGACCAAACTAACAAGGCGGTTGGTCTGGCCCACGCGGGTTGGCGGGGAACGGTGGCCGAGATCGCTGTGAAAACCTTGAAGGCGATGAATGAGGCTTATGGCACGAATCCCGCTGACGTCAAAGTAGTTTTGGGCCCGGCGATTGGGGCCTGCTGCTACGAAGTGGGCGCGGATGTGAAAGAAAAGTTCGGCATTTTTTCTTACGCGGATCAAATTTTAGAGCAAACCGGCAACGCGAACTGGAAGCTGAATATTCCTGAGGCGAATGCCAGACAATTGCTGGAGGCCGGTGTGGCGGAGGAACGCTTAATCCGCTCCCATCTTTGTACGGTAGATCATCTGAATTTGTTTTATTCTCATCGGGCCGAAGCGGGCCCCAAGCAGTCGACAGGACGTTTCGCGGCTTTAATGATGCTGGTGAACTGAAAGGAGAGTTTATGGGTTTCTTTACTGACTTATTGATCAATATCGGCGTGATGGACCGGCCTAAACTGCTCCGCAAGACCGACCGCCGGAAAAAGAGCCGCCGCTGGGAAAGAACCACTGTGTATAAAAACTCGCCTGAATATCAGTCCCGGATGAAGCGAGACCGGCGCCGCAGCGAACGCCGTAAATAAAGATTATTTTTCAGACAACTCGATGATGCCCCTCCAATCTTTAGGATGTTTCCGGCGGTAGGTTTCAGCCATCGTTTTTAAATAACGGGCTGGCCTGTCGCTGGGAGGCAGTTTATCCAAAAGTTCATAAGCTTTTTCCCATTCGCCATTCTCAAACGCGTCTAAACCTAAAGCATAAAGACTTTCGTTTTCTTTATTGGCCGGGGGATCGGTGACATGGAAAAGATCCAGGGCCGTATCCATGCCAGCCGGTTGAAATTTACCGACCCGGCGGGTGGCGACGGTGCCGGGAATGAGTTTGTCCGCGACATCTTTGGTGATGAGAATGGGAACTTCGACCGCTTTGGTAATGCCTTCGACCCGCGACGCCTGGTTCACTACCGCGCCCATGACCGTATAAGAAAATAGCTGTTTGGCGCCCATGGGACCCGCGATGACTTCGCCGGTGTGAATGCCGATGCCGCAGCGCCAACCCGGCGCCACTTTGCCAAGGCTTTCAACCATGCCCAAGGCAGCCCGGCAGGCCTGGTTAATATGATCCGAATCCGCAAAGGGAACATTCCAGCAGGCCAGAATGCCGTCGCCAAGAAACTGCAAGACCACGCCGTTTTCCTTAAATATCTCCTCGGTCAAAGCGGTCATGACTTCTTTCAACTGGCGCATATGAGCCAGAGCGTCCTCAGACTTTCCCTCGATCAGGCGGGAAAATCCACGGATATCAAAAAACATCACCGTACCCTCGGTTAAACGGGGCTCTAAATCCTTAGTGTCGGGGGACTCAATAATTTTGGAGATAACCGCGCCAGAAAAGAAACGCTCTAGCCGTTTTTTAAAACCTTCCAAACGGGAAACGGACAGGCTGCGGCCCACCATATCGGCGATCAAGCCGACCAGACGGCAGTTGTCTTTTAACGCGGGTTCGTCGCCGCCTTGGCCCGCCACATAAAAAATAATTGGGGCTTCGCCGGGTACCTGGTAAGCGGTACAGATGGCCCAGTCGGTTCCATCCTGCACGGTAGCTTTCAGGTTTTGCTCAGGCGAGGACCAGCAATAGAGGGTGGGATGGGGAGCTTGCTTGAGAGCTTCTTCCACCAGGGCATGGCTCATAGCGGGTTCTATATTGCTGTCCAGGATAGAATCCAAACCTAAAAGTTTTCCGTTTGATTCCGAAATACGGCTCCAGTTGCCATGGGTCAGCGTGCGCAGCATGCCCGCGATGTGGGTAAAGGACTCAGCGGGCGATTTGAGCCTCAAAATTTCAGGAAGTTCCAAAAGGTCCAGAAGGCGCATACGGTCGGACATGAGGCTTTTGGAAAAGGCGGCCGGCTCCTGCATGCTGTAGCGCAGAAGCGGGGAGTCTTCCTGAACAGTCTGTCTGGATTTGACGTTGAACTGAAAGCGGGTTTTGCCGATGACGAACTGTTCGCCAGTTTCCAGCGTAAAGGCTTCTTTTTCCTCGCCCTTGTAAAAAATGGGATTGGTGGTTCCCGAAAGTCTTTTCACCAGAAGTTTTCCGGACTTCATGCGCAAATCCACATGACGGCGGCTGAGATAACGCTCAAAAGGAACGACCCAGTCGGATTCATCGGTTCGGCCCAAAGTGACGGTTAGGTTTTCTCCCAGGTCAAACTTAAGAGGCTTTTCGCCGGAGAGGACAACTTCTAATTCTGCTTTCAAGATCTATGGCCTTTCGTACTGCTCCCATAATTTATACCAGTCGTTAGCGGCGAGCGGCTCTGCGGAGCCGTGGTTTTCTAAAGTGGATTGACCGGCCACTTCGGCTTTAAGAATCAGGCGCTTCGGGTCCGCGGCTGAACTCAGCCAGGAGGTGTTAATGCTTTGAAGGCTTCCGTTTTTACCCAGGCAAATTAAAGCGCTTCCGTCGGAAAGAAAACCCAAAGCTTGCGTGCGGCTGCTGGGTTGAACCTCAATGCCAATAGGCTCGCCGGTCTTGGCATCCCAAAATTGCAGGCCGCCGTCAGCGTAAATCACGGCTAAGCCTTCGCCTTTGGGGCTGAAAAGAGCCTGTTTCGCCTGGCCCTCGTGATGAAGGGAACTGCCGATCGTGGCGGCCTTTTCCAGATTCCATAATTGACCTTCTCCGTTAGAGCCGATGGTCAAAATGGTTTTGCGATCGGGGTTGAACAGCAGGTGGGTGATGGGATGGTCTTGCTTGAGTGTCTTTTCGCGGGCTTTGCCGTTAGAGGTATTAAAAAGCTTTACCGTACCGTTGACCGAAGCCGCGACCAGATCGCTGTCGGGGCTGAGAACAGCTATGGATACGCCTTTTTCAATCTGAAGGACGGGTTTGGAACCGCTCTTATAGGGTAGAGAGAAATAGGCCAGCGCCCCCGAGGGACTTTGAACTAAAAGACCCTTGTTGTTGGAGCTCAAAGAAAGCGCGGAAGATTTAAATCCACCGGCAATGGGCTCACCCTGCGCCGCGGCATCAGAAACTTTCCATAAGCGCACTACTTTTTCATCGCCGCCGGTAGCCATCAGGGAACCGTCCGGGCTGAAGGCCAGGGTTCTGACGGCGCCTTCAGCCGGCAGGGTTTTGTATTGTCCTGAGCTTAAGTCCCAGAGCCGGGCTTCTTTGTCACTGGAGCCGGTTAAAAGCTTGGTGTCATCCGGACTGAAGAGGACATTTAAAATCGATCCAGAATGAGTCATTAATCCACTCAAACTTTTTCCAGTCTGGGTTTCCCAGAGAAGCGCCGATTTACCGCCATAGGTCGCGACTTTCTTTCCGTCGCGGCTGACCAGTGATTTGGTTTGAGTGTTTTTAAGACCGGCGTGACCGGATTTTTTCCATTGGATTTCGATCTTGTTGGGGTCCGTTTCACTCATGTCCCACAACTTGACCAAGCCGTCTTTGCTGCCAGTAAGGGCCATGGTACCGTTTGCATTTAACGCAGCCAGGATCACGGAGTCGCCGTGCCATAGAGTGCGGCCAAAAGGTTTGCCGGTCTTGCTGTCCCAAACGCGCGCGACCCGGTCGGTGCCGGCCGTGATAACTTCTTTTCCGTTAGGGCTGTATCCCAGGGCCAAAATTTTACCGATGTGCTTCAAGATAAATTTAGAGGGGCGCTTGCCTTTAATCGTCCAGATTTTGGCCTGGCCTAAGCCCTGAGAGATCGAGGAGGTTAAAATTTCTTTACTGTCAGGACTGACGACGAAATGCGCGCCCGTTCCATCCAGATAGATTTTCCCCTGACGGTGTCCGTCCTGATTGTAGAAATTGACAGAGCCGCTCCAGTCACTCACCAAAATGGTTTTGCCTTCCTGGGCAAAAGCGATATCCGGGCTGTACCAGCTGGGCTCGCCCTTGAGGGAAATGGTAATGGCGTCGCCCTGGGGATTGGCGCCCTCGGCGTCCCAAACACGGGCAAAACCGTCCTTGTTGAGCGTCAAAATACGCTTTCCGTCATGATTGAAAACCGCCTTAATAATTTCAGATCCGGTTTTCATGAAGTTTTTCTGGGGCTGGGAGGTCGCGACATTAAATAAATGAACCGAACCGTCGGCGCCGCCCACTAAAAGATTTTTATCGTCGGGACTGAAAGCTAACGCGGTGACAGTCTGGTCGGTTTTCAAAGTCGCCGTTTTTTTCACCGCTTTTAGACTGAAAACCTTAACTTCGCCGCCGGCGTCGCCCGACGCGAGAAAAGCGCCAGAAGGGCTGACGGTGGAAATTTTCAGCGTTTCATCGTTTTTAAAGGAACTCAGTGTTTTGCCTTCCAGACTCCAAACACTGGTTCCGGAGTTTTCCCCGGCGATAAACAGGGATGACCCGCCTGGAATAAACCCGGCGTTTTTGATGCCTGAATCAGGCGGGAAAGCTTGTACAGGAATCGGAGGGACATTTAAATCAACGCCGCCCCGGGCTAAGGCGGTGGGATAGATTTTGTTGGATTCGGCGAAGAAAACCACCGCTGAAGCCTGGTCGTCCTTATCTAAAAATTCGCGGCCTCGAAGGATATCGTTAAAGGCTGTATTGGCGACTTCGGATTGCTGGCGCTGTTGGGCAAAGGTCAAAGCTAAACCCAGACCGATGAGGGCAAGGAGGGCCACCAGCAAGGTAACCCGGTAGCGCCGGGCGTATTTGCCCAGCCAGTAAGCGGGAATGTGCGCCAGGGGGCTGACGGGCTTTCCCTCGCGGCGTTTTTTTAAATCGTTTAAGACCTCAGTGATGGTTTGATAGCGCTGGGCGGGGTCGGACTTCATGCATTTTTCCACGATGGCGGAAAGATCCCGGTCCACCCGGCCCTTGGTAAGCGTGAAAAGGTCCGGAACCTGATTGTTTTGAATCGCATTGCGGTAAATCTTGAGGCGGTCCTGAATAATGGGTGTGCGTTCCAACGCGGGCCCAATGTCAGCGTGCGCTACGTGACCGCCCAAGAGGGCGTAGGCGGTACAGCCATAAGCGTAAATATCCCAGCGGACGTTGGGTTGGAGTGGTTTGTCGACATCGGGAAGGATGGCCTGTTCGGGAGCCATATAAAAGAGAGTTCCCAGGGCGCTGCCGGACTCTGTCATGACGCGGGAATGTCCAAAGTCCGCGACCCGGATGTGGCCTTCCTCATCTAAAAGGACGTTAGCGGGTTTTAAGTCGCAATGCACCATTTGCTTGGAATGTACATATTGAAGAGCGTTTCCGATTTCTTTCATCCAGTCGACGATGCGTTCCACTTCAGCGGGCGTGATTTTTTCGATGGCGCTATTTTTAATCATCTTTTCCAGCGAACCTTCCTGGGCCAGATCCATAACGTAATAGGCGGGTACGGTGGTGAAGTCCGCGTCTAAAAGGGAAACAATGTTGGGATGTTTGTCGAGTTTGAGGAGCCGTTCGACTTCCCGCTGCAAGAAGAGCCAGTTGACCCCGCCTTGATGATGGTAAACCTTAACAGCCACAAAGCGGCGGGTGCGGGTTTGGATGGCTTCCCAAACCTGGGCGTAAGCGCCCTGGCCAATGGGTTTGATGAGGGTGAAACCGGGAATGGTGGGTGCTTCAGCGTTTTGTTTTAATTCTTCCAGTTCGGAAAGTTTTTGGGAAGTTGTTTGGGATTCGCCGGATTGGGCCATGGTTTGATAAATATTGGGGGAGGATTCCTTTTTCTCTTTAGCCATATATTTCCTTAATCCAATTTGGGTGTGGTGATGAATGATAAGACGATAAGTGTGCTAATGATATTCGATTGGATTCGGCTAATAAAAGGGGGTACCTGTAAAAACAGGGAAACAAACAGCCGGGATTTACCTTAGTGTAATGAAACTCAGGATTCTCAAATTGATTGTTTTTTAGGGTTTGTCAGGGCCCGTGCCAGACGTCGTTGAAGAAGGTCAGGGAAGCGATGTTGTTGCACCCACCCATTATCCAAACTTCGTTATTGAAAGATAAGCTGAGGTGGCCAAATCTGCCCGTAAAGGGAGTGTTGCTAGTGGCGGTCCAGTTTTGGAAATTGGTTCCGCTGTTCACTCCGTCAAAGGGACCGCCTTGCCAGGGAGCATTGCCGCAAGTGGTGACGATCAGCCCTTTGTTCACGACGAGCTGATGGTCATATACATTAACAAAGCTGTTTGGGATTTGAGTCCATGTGCTTCCGGTGGTGGTATACCAGGTGTCGTTGTCGATGGCCCCCGTTCCTGCGCCATCGCCCCGACCGCACATTAAATAGAGGTTTCCGCTGTAGCTGACCGCGGCTGATCCCCATCTGCCTGCGAATTGGGTGGGCGAGATGGAACTGGCGGCAACGTTAGGCAGAACCTGAGTCCAGGTGATACCGTCGGAAGAATTCCAGACGTCGTTCATGGCGGCGGAGGTGACGGGGCTGGAAGTACCGCCGATGACCCAGATTAAATTGTTATAAACGACCGCGGAAAAATCCTCACGGGGACAAAATTGTGTTCCGCCAACGACAGTCGCGTGAATGGTGTAATTGGGAGCCAGGATTTGAGTCCAGGTAGTGCCGTCGGGTGAACTCCAAACGTCATTGGTCAAAAGTCCGCTGTTGTTACCGCCGATAAGAAAAAGTTGGTTGTTAAAATTGACGACCTGGGGATTGTAGCGGCCGTTAAATCCTGGTGAGGCAGTCTGCGTCCAGTTTTTACCATTGCTTGTTTTCCAAACGTCGCCGTAATAGGTGGTGACCGCGCCGCTGCCGCTGGCTCCGGCGATAAGCCACATATTATTATTAAACACCGCACCAGCCATACCGTAGCGGGCAGCCCAGGGAGCATTAGCGAGAACCTCGCCCCATCCGCTGGAATTATTGGCGGCTGTGGGCGCGTTTTTGCAGCCTTCCAAAAACACAAAACAAAGGATGAGAGCCAGGTAAGAAAAACGTTTCAAAAAGAAATCCTTTAGTTAATATGGAAAACCTAACGGCATTTTTGTTCATTTCATGAGCAAAATAACGCAACTTGATGAAATAAGTGATTAAAAACAGGCGTTTTATTGTCCTTTGGGGAAGGTTTATCCATGAAAAGCAGCTCTGCCGCGGCTCGGCCAATGATTCTTTCTGTTCTTTGTGTATTGGGGTTGTTCGGGTGTTTTCTTAAAACCATTATGGTTGTTTCGCCTCCGGTGCAAATGCAGGGCCGGTGGTACGCGGTTTATCTATCCTTGAGCGCGGTGCTGCTGATCGCCTGCCTTTGCGGCATTTGGCTGATGAAAAAATGGGGTTTCTGGGCTCTGTCGGTTTACGTCCTGGTGGATCAAAGTGTTTATTACCTCATGGGTTTATGGCAACCCATAGGCATGCTCTTAGTTGTTCTGATTTTAGGGATCACCCTGATTTATTACCGGCGGTTGAACTAGTGATTGAAGGTCATTTAACAGTACCTGAGCCTTTCTCCCTTGAGTTGACCCTTCTTTGCGGACAGTGTTTCCGGTGGGAAAAGGATTTAGAACATCCTGGCTGGTTTAAAGGGGTCGCGGGGCAGGTTTACTGGGAGTTAAGCCAAAAAGGTAATTGGCTGAGATGGAAATGTACGGCCTCTCATGTGCGAGGTGAGGAAGCTTCGGTTTGGCTTAGCCGGTATCTGGGTTTTGAAGATCCTCTTGATGCTTGGGCGCGCGAG
The DNA here is from genome assembly GCA_013286205.1 of Candidatus Firestoneibacteriota bacterium. Classification (GTDB taxonomy): domain Bacteria; phylum Oederibacteriota; class Muellerivitia; order Muellerivitales; family Muellerivitaceae; genus Bog-1183. Next base: position 12,021 of record JABDGD010000020.1, read on the forward strand.
TTTGAAGCCGGTGAGGTTTTGGGAAAGCCTTTAAGGGTTCTTAAAGGTCTACGGCTGATTCGGCAGGAACCGTGGGAATGTACGGTTTCTTATATGTTCGCTCAAGGGCTCTCAGTCAAGGTGATCCGGCACGCGATTGGCAAATTCTGCGCCCGGTTTGGAAATTCAATCGAAGGCGCGTCGGGATATTTTACTTTCCCTGAACCATCGGCCATCGCGTTGTTATCTCCGGATCAGTTAAGGGCTTTTACCAATAATTACAGGGCGCGCGCTGACCGGATTATTCGAGCCGCCAGGGTGGTTAAGGCTGAGGTTTTGACCCTCGAGCATTTTAAAAATATTCCCTGTGATGACGCCCGAGAGGCCCTGATGGCCTTAGATGGTATAGGCCCCAAGATTGCCGACTGTATTTTACTTTTCTCGATGGATCACTACTCAGCTTTTCCGGTCGACCGCTGGGTTTTACGGGCGATGAAGCAGTATTACCGCTCGGTCAAACTGTTAGGGGCGGGCAGTGAGGCGCCGACAAGGACTCAATATGTCAAAATCGTTCAAAAAGCCCGGAAGTTTCTGGGCCCCCGGTGCGGTGTGGCCAGTGAGTATCTCTTTCTGTTTCTGAGACTTCTGGATGACGCCAAACTCAGGGAAGAATTAAAACCCTATTGCGGGGAATGGAAAACGGTTTTATCCATGATTGCCGCGCCAAAATCTAAAAAGAAAAGCAAGGCATGAAACCGACCGCTTTAATTATCTCCTTCGAATTGAAGAGGGACGCGGGCCACGGAGCTTTTTCGAAGCTCGAAACGGTTTTTGTTCGAGAGCTTTCCATGGCTTTGAAGGCGCTCAAAAAAGACCATTTTGATTTGATCCTGGTTCAAACCGAGTTGGTGAAGAAAAATGATTTTCATCTTTTAAAGCAGATTCAAAAAATGGATGGTTCGGCCGATTTGTTGGTGGTATTGGAACAAGGTCAGATTCCTATGATGATGCAGACTCTGACCGGTCATTGGGACTATTTGGTGGTGCCTTATTCCGCTGATGAATTGAAACTCAAAATCGAAAGGGCCCTTTTTAAGCGTCATCTTGAGAGTGAAAATCGGTTTTGGCGGGTTGAGTTGGCCGCCCTTTTGGCTGACCGGGGCGCCATTAGCCGGGAGGATGTACCGGCGGAAATATGGGAAAAAGCGGGCGAGGGAAAGCATAAGGATGAGGGCCAATCGTTCAAGAAATCCCGCAAAGAGTTTGAGAAAGAGTGCCTCCGGAGGGCCCTGGAACGGGCCCAGGGGAGCCAAACCCAGGCAGCCAAAGCCCTGGGAATTCATCGAAATACACTGATTTGGAAGCTTAAAAGGCTCAATTTGGAGAATGACTACCAGAAGATTGTCCGCAAGCGCCGGCGGCAATAAAGGGCCTCTATATAGACAGTCCCAGGATCCTCTAAAAACCCTTTAAAATCGACAATATCCTTGATTAAGCCTTATTTCTACGGTATAAAAGTCATGATTTCTAAATCCAGGAGGTGGACGTTGACAAAGAGCGAACTGCTGGGGACGCTTGCTACTGAAACAGGTTTGAAGAAAAAAGATGTGGATAACGTTATGCAAGCTTTGCGTAGCACCATCTACAAAACCTTGAAAACCGAACATAAGATTAAGCTCGATGGTTTGGGCGTGTTCCAATTGAAGGATCGTAAAGCCCGCCAAGCTCGTAACCCGCGCACTGGCGAAATGGTTAACGTTCCGGCCAAGAAAGTGGTCAAATTCCGCGTTTTGAAAGATCTCAAAGAAGCGGTTTTAGCCTAACTTTCAAATTAGTTGAAAAACAACTAAAAGCATCCTGTTTCTCAAGAACAGGGTGCTTTTTTTATTTATTCCCGAGAAAATAACCTATTCCCGGTTTCTTTTAGGAAACGTCCTTGAGCCTGAATTTTTTCCAAAACTCTAAATCTAAAATTTTTTCAGGGGTTTTGGCCCTTTTTTTCGTTTGGATTATGTTCGTTTTTATTGAGTTTTTTATTCAATGTCCTGAACCCTGGCTGACATTCCATTTTTCCGCGCCTCAACCCATTCATTTCTCCAAGTTTTTGACCAGTTTGTCTGAGTATTTATCCGTTTTATTGATCTGCTTTTGGCTCATAGCCCTGACCAGATGGATAGGGCAGAAGCTATTGCGGGTTTTGGGTGCTTTGCCAGCCACGGGAAACATGACGCTTTGCCTCGAAATGGGTCTGGGGATTTTTTTCTGGAATTTATTTTGGCTGGGTTTGGGACTGACCCGCTTATGGTTCGCGCCGGTCTGGGTCGGGGTTTTGGTTTTGCTGACGCTCTGGGTGATTCCGGATCTTTTTCAAGCGGTTCGCCGGTTCCGGGAAGTTCAAAAGCCGGATGTTCCGCTCTGGTTCTGGGCCATTGTGCTGGTTTATGGGTTGATCGCGGTTGTTCACGCTGTATTGCCCGAAACCTTTTATGACTCGCTCAATTATTTTTTGGGTTTGCCGCAGTTTTGGATTTTCCAACATGGTATTTCGGATAACAGCCAGCATCTTCTTTCTGGGTATTTTTACGGCGGGTCTACTTTCTTCATGGCCGGGTGGTTGTCGACCAATACGGGCGGAGCCACGCTTTTTAGTGTGGTGGCCTGGGCTCTTTGCGGCTTGCTGGCCTATGGATGGGCTGAGGAATTGGCGGGTAAAAAGGCCGCGTTCGTGGCAGCTGCGGCAGTTCTAACTTTTCCGCTTCTCTATTTGAATGCCTGGGCAGTGCGTGTGGATGATCTTTTTACTTTTGTCTCCCTTCTGTTTATTTACTGCATCAGCCAATTTTTGAATGGCCAGCCTGGTCAAAAGCGCCGCGAATGGATTATTTTGGCCGCGCTTTTCGCTGGGTTGGCGGTTTCCATTAAACCCACGGCCTTAGTTGTGGTGGCGGCGTTGTTTTTGGTACTGCTGGTGCGCCGTGAAAAGGGTTTGAAAGGTGAGTGGAGTTTCCTGCTGGTTTGCTTTACTTTTTTTGGTTTGTTTTTAGTGGGTCCCTGGCTTCTAAAGAACTGGGTTTTCGCCGGCAATTCTTTTTTTCCCTACGCTTCTTCCTGGTTAGGAGGGCGCTCCTTATCTGCACATGGCTATCACCGGCTATTGGTGGAGAACCGGCAGTTTTTATCGATGGATCGCGGCTTCTGGTCGGTACTGGATTTACCCTGGCGCTTAACCATGCCGGATGACGGTGACGATCAAATGATTGGCCCGCTGATTGTGGCCTTTTTACCCGGCTTCCTTCTTTTTAAACTCAAAGCACCTATACGGTTTTTGGTGTGGATTATGTTTACGGCTTTTGTGCTGGGACTCTGTCTTTCCCACATGCTCCGTTTTTCGATGCCGGCGTTTGTGCTGGCGATGATTTTGTTTTCGGCGGTATTCATGGCCGAAGAAGCTCCGCCTTTGTTTCGGTGGAGCTGGAAAATATCGGTTTGGTTCTTCGCTGTGTTTTTCTTGGGCGCTTACGCGGTTATTAGCGCGCAGTTTTATAAGGGCTGGGACCGCTGGACCGGGCTGGAGAGCGATGAAGTTTATTTAAGCCGGCTTATCTCTAATTCTTATGAACCCTTAGTGCTTTGGATGGATAAAAACCTCCCGATGGACGCCCGGCTTTTAATTGTGGGCGACAGCCGAGGCCTTTATTACACACGGACCTTTTACGCCAACTCGGTTTTTGACGAGCCTTTTCTAGTGAAGGCCGCGAAAAATGAAAAGGACGCCGCCGGTATTTTGAGAGAACTGCGTGAACTGGGAATTACTCATGTAGTGATCAACGGTTTGACCGGGCTGAGACTTTCGGCGGATTATGGCCAATATGAAATGACACCGTCCGAGTGGGCTAAAATCAACGACTTGCTGGCGCGGGGGCTCAAACCGGTGTACTGGGAAAATTTTCAAGCGGTTTACGAAGTTAAAGATAAATTGAGCGCGGAAAAAAGGCCTTATCTTTTAAACCTCTTTTCCTTTTTGCCGCCAACGGTCTATGATTTCTCCGAGGCGATCCAGGCCGGCAACAAACCCAAGGCCCGGCAGGCCGTCAACCAAATGCTGACGCTATTCCCTCAAGAATCTTACTGGCGTAAGCAGCTTCAGGAACTTCGTTAATTCAAACCGGGCGGCCATCATGAAAAACTCAATTGTTCCGATGCCCACCGCCCAGCACCGCGAAGGATGGTTCTTTTTCAGCCTGGTTTGTTTATGGGTGGGGTTTGTTTTTTTCAGCTTCTTCTCGCAGCTCGACCGTACATTTCATTTTTGGGGTTTGTTGTTTAACGCCGACGCTTTTCCTCCGGCGGACAGCGCTCAGTGGTGGAAGGTCTGGGGCGAATCACTTGGCGCGGTTTTAACCACGGTTATTGTTTCGGCCGCGACTTTGTCGTTAGGCAAAAGAGTCCGCGTCTTCTTTCAATTGGATTTTTCAAATGCCTGGGCCCGGTGGGGGTTCAATTTTGGGTTGGGCGCAGTGGTTTTGGGTTTCTTTTGGATTGGGACGGGTTTGTGCGGTCTCTGGTATTTGCCGGTCCGTCAGGGTTTGACCGCGGCCATTTTGCTGCTTTTGTTATGGGATGGTTTTACGCTGGGCCGCCGCTTTTTTCAGCCCGTGGAGGGTTCACAACCGAGGCCGGGTTGGAGCTATGGTTTTTTGTGCTTAACCGGTTTGGCCTATGTTCTTTTAACCCTGATGGTGAATTTAACTCCGGAAAATTTTTATGATTCGATGGTTTATCACCTGGCGGTGCCGCAATATTGGCTGGACCACCACGGTCTGAGCGACTTTCCCACCAATTTTTTCTCTAACTATCCCTATGGCGCTGAGACTTATTTTTTAAACGGTCTGGTTTTTCAGGGGACCGAAGCGGCAAAAATGCTGCATGCCGTTACTTTTGTTTTTTGCGCCATCCTGGCGGGCGGCTGCGCCTGGGAAATCGGCGGGGCCCGGTCGGGCTACCTGGCTTTGGGGCTGGTGCTGACGCTGCCGCTATTGAGCCTCAACATTTGGACCACTCAAGTTGAAGGTTTTCTGACCCTGGCGATTCTGCTCTTTATCTATGCCCTCAACCGGTGGGCCCGTAATCAGGAGTCGCAGTGGCCTTTCATCGCCGGTCTGTTCGCCGGGCTGGCAGTCGCGGCAAAATATAACGGCGCCATCGCTATCGCGGCGGCCTTTGTGATTCTGGCATTTCGCAACCGAGACTTTTTTACCAATAACCGTTGGGTTTCCTGGGCATGGTTTGGCGCCGCCTTCATGCTGGTGGCGGGTCCCTGGATTCTTAAAAATTGGTCTTACACTGGTAACCCTACCTTTCCTTATTTCACTTCGTTGTTTCACGGACGGCATTTGCCAACCGAGGGTTATGAAAGACTTTTAACTGAACAGCGGGGAAGAATAGTGACGCAATGGTGGGATTGGCTGATGCTGCCCTGGAAATTGATCATGACCAATCCGGATAGCTACAGTTTCGCCGGGCCGGTGGCACTGGCTTTACTCCCGCTTATCTTTTTATTCAAACTGCGTCATCCTGCCTTGCGTTTTTTGGTTTGGTATTCACTTTTAATTTTTGTGATCAGTGTGTCGGTAACACACATTCTGCGGTTCATGGTGCCGGATTTTGTGCTTCTTTATATTTTGCTGGCTGGCGCTTTGGCCGGCGGGGATAAACCTTTTTGGGGTAAGGCGGCCGCCTGGGTAGCGGGCGTTTCGGCGGTTTTATGTTTCGGGTATTTAGCCAATATCAGCCATTACTATTATGACTTTTCAGGTATCGTCTCGGGCCGTCAAACCCAGGAACAATACTTAACCGATTCTCGAAAACTGACGTCCTATTACGGTATGTCTCAATGGTTATCGGGCCATTTGCCGGATGATAAGCGTCTATTGATCGTGGGTGACGCGCGGGGACTTTATTACAAACAACCTTTTTTAACGAACACCGTTTTTGACACTCAAACCCTAGCGCGGATCGCGTGTGAGGAAAAAGACGCTCAGGGCATCGCCCGCCGCTTGCGGGAATTGGGCGTGGATTACTTGGTGGTCAATGGTTTGGAAGGGATTCGGGTCTCAAAGGATTATCACCATTACGAACTGACAACGGATCAATGGAATCATTTGGATGACTTTGTTCAACGGGGAACCCAGCTGATGTATTCCGATAATCTGCAAGGTGTTTATGGGATTCTGCCCGAATTAAAGAAATCGTCGAAAGATGAAAAGGCGGATTTGATTCTGCTTTTCTCACCTCCGACAAGCCAGTTTTTTGCTGACGTCAAAAAGCGGGATATGAATAGCGCCGAGGAAGATTTGAAACAAACGGTTCAACTTTATCCCTTTTCGAGTTTTTGGAAAAAACAAAAGAGCAGTTTTGAGAAATCAGCCGCTTTATCAAAAAACAACACGAGATAACTGAAATATGTCAAAACTTTATAATCCTGAAGACGCCTGGGTGCCTTCGGGTCTGGTGAGTGTGATTAGCCGCGCGGAAGTGGAAAAGTGTGTTGGCGCAACGTCTGAAACGCTTGAACTGCTTTCAGGCGGACAGGCGAATACGAATATCCGTATGGGTTCTGACCGGGTTTTGCGTTTGTACCGCAGGGACGCTTTGGTTGCCGGCAAAGAATTGTCTCTTTTGAAAAAGAACTGGAAAAGTTTTGTGGTTCCCGAGGTGATCCAATCGGGTGATGGGTTTTTAGTGACGAAATATATGAATCACTCCGCTCTGGAAGACACGGCCGAAATAGGTTCAGCGCTGGGGAAGACTTTGGCCGAAATTCATTCCCGTGCTTACCCGACTCCGGGGTTTCTGAACTCCGATCTTTTAATTGAAGAGGCGATGGAAGATTTTGTGGATGATATGTGGAGTTATCTCTGTTCTTTTATGGACGTTCCGCCCAAACCCGCTTTGCCCACAGCGCTCTTAGATGAAGTGATCGCTTTTTTTGACTCGAAAATTGATGGGTTGAAGCAGTCAGCAGGGGCCTCGGTGCTGCTGCATGGCGACTTTAAGGTCTCTAACCTGCACTGGAGCGAGCAGGGTAAACCCCTGGTTTTAGACTGGGAATTCGCTTATGCGGGGTCCGCTTTGATGGATCTCGGCCAACTTTTCCGCTGGCCGACGTCTCAAGACTTTGAGAATGCTTTTGTTCAAGCCTATCAATCCGCGGGCGGGCATTTGGTGGAGCGGTGGAAATATGAAGCGGATATTTTAGACCTGATTAATTTGGCGGGTTTGCTGTATAAATCCACACCAGATTCTCAAAGGTCTCAAGATGTTACAGATAAGATCAAGTCGACAATACAAGCCGGATAAATAGGACTATTCATGAACAACCGTTTTAATCAAATTCTCATCAGTCTCCTATTAGTTTGGGTGCCTTTGGCTTTTTTTGTCAGGGCCGCCGATGGGTTCACTCTGGCCAAAGAACTGGTGGGGCTTTTAGTGGTGATCCATTTTGCTTTTTTAACCGGCATGAAAGGCGCTTCGATTTACCGTCAACCGCTGGTCATCACAACTCTTCTATTTACTTTGTGGATGGTGGCCGATTCCTACGGTGTCAGTCTGGTGAAATATGAGGTGATGGCTGGTTCCTATCATCTTTGGCTTATTTTGGGAACGCTCGTGGCGGTGCTCTTTGTCTGCTCCAAAGGTGTCTCTTATGAAAAAACATTGATGGGGGCGGTCGCGACCGGCGCTTTTATGTCGCTCTATGGGTTCTTTCAGGTTTTGGGTATGGACCATTACGATTGGAATACGCATTTTGAGGCGCGTGCTTTTGGCACTTTAGGCAATCCGGATTATTTGGGCGGCTATCTGGTGGCGCTTTTGCCTTTAGCTTTTGTTTTGACTCTCCGCACTTATGGACAATTACCCTTTGGTATCAAAAAAGTGATTCCGGCCAATTCCAGTCAAAAGACCTGGTTTTGGCTGCGGGCAATGACCCTTCTTATTTTTGTAGGTCTCTTGTTAGCCAGAGTAAAGGGTTCCTTTATCGCTTTGACCCTGGCGGTTATTTTTATGGGGTTATTCTTTTTGTTTCCGATCGGCCGTGAGTTACTTCTGAAAAATAAACGTTATGTTTTGATTTGTTTGGGAGTTCTGGCGGTAGGCGCAGGAACCTATATTTACCGCCATGGTGGTTTGGAAGCTTTGAGCGCGAAACAGGTATCGGTTGAACAACGAATCGCGAATTATCAGGTTGCCTGGACCATGGTGAAAGACAATTTATGGACCGGTGTGGGGCTGGGACAAATAGGCGTTCAATATCCTAAATATCAGGCACTGGCTTATACGCCCGCCGAATATCCGGATCATCCTTTTACCTATTCTGAACATGTTCACAATGACTTCCTTCAGTTTTGGGTTGAAGGGGGATTGATCGGTTTCGTTTTGTTCCTCATCGTACTGGGCGTTTATGGATTTAATTCGATTCAGCTTTTCAAAGCTTCAGATATCTCTAAAGAGAAAAAGGAACTACTCTTCGCGGTTTTGGCTTCCATGACAGCTTTGCTGGCGCAGTCTTTGAGCAACTTTCCTTTACAAGTGGCGCCGACCGCGATTTTGTTCGGTTTGTTTTTGGCCGCGCCTTTGGCTCTTCGGCCATCCAGTTCTATCAACTCTTCTTATAAACTTTCTATGGTTCAACAAGCGATTTTGACTTTGTCGATTTCCATCTTTTTGGTGTTAGGCGTGCTGGCGATTGCTGGCTCAATCGCTGCCAGAGACACCCGGGGAGAAACGGGAGCGGGAAAAGGGGAATTGGCTGTGAATTTTGGCGACCGATGGTTGGCATTGAATCCCCAGAATTCCAAAGCCTGGAACGCGAAGGGCTCGGCTTTGTCTTTGGCCGGAAAACCAGATGAAGCTTACGCGGCTTTTCAAAAGTCCCTCGAACTAAACCCCGACTATGTGGAAAGTCTGACCCAAATGGCGAATATTCGAGTGGCTCAGGGCAAACCGGGAGAGGCTTTAGAATTATGCGACAAAGCTTTGGCGATTACGCCGAACTATTCTTCGCCGATCTGGACGAAGGGCGTTTCTTTGTTCCAACTAAAGCGTTACGAAGAATCAGCTAAGGCTTTTGAAAGCTTCTTAACTTACGCGCCCCGTGATACGCAAACCTACTTGAACCTGGGGGTTTGCTATATTCAATTGCACCGCAAGGCGGACGCGGTCGCGGCCTGGAAAAAGGCTTATGAATATGACCCCAGTAACATCCAGGCTTTGGCTTATTTAAAAAGTCAGGGCGTAATACTGAAGTAATGGGGTCTTTTGCCGGGAAAACAGTGAAAGACCAAGTTCCAATCTTAATATGAACTAAATTGAGTTAACGCCGTCTATATTTTGAAGCGATTTCAAGGGCGGCGGTATTGATGAAAAGTCTCTTAGCGGTTCTTTCACTTATTTTGATGGCTCTGGTGCCCATGGCTTGTACTACGGGCCGGGGTACGCCTTTAACTCCGCCAGTTTTAACACCCACACCGACCGCTACAACTGTTTGCGGATTTACACCGGTGACCTTACCCAGCCGTGTTGTGTCTGTCAGCGTCCCGAATACAACCCTGATCCATAATCTCACCGAATGGAACGCTTATTACAGCGCTTCTTTCGGATTGATTGGGACTCCCGCTCCGGTTCCCGCGCCACCCGTCGATTTTTCAACCCAAATGCTATTGATGGGTTGGACTTCGGTTTGCCCCGGGCAAATGATCAATTTGGTAAGTGTGTGCGAAGGCCCCACTCAAATTACCGCGGACTTTACCACCCAAGTGCCCTGTGTGTTGTGCTCTGTAGCAACTACTTTTGGGATTCCTTGGGCCGTTGCCATACCTCAATCCAGCTTGCCGTTAGTCGTCAATTACACCGCGATTGCGCCCTGTACTTTCGCGCTGACGCCCACACCCACACCTTGAACGATTTTAAGTCTTTCGTTTTGCTTTGAAATTGAACGAAATGGCTTGAGGCGTGCTTTGCCTTCTTGAATCATTATCATCTGACCTTCGGTTAGTGATAAATTAATGATCAAGAATATGAAAAACTTCAATCTCACTTATCAACCCTGGGTCTACGGGATTCTCTTCACTTTTTCAAACGCTATTTTGGTTTACGCGAAGCTTTCGATTGTTTCTCAAATGTGGGTTGTGCTTTTTGGTGTTCTTTTGCCTTTTATCTTCGCGGTGATGTCCGCGCCCGTGATCTATACCGCCGAAACGCCTTCTTATCAAAAAGAAATGTTTTCTGTCTCCGCTTCGGGATGGAAATGGGCCGCGTTGTTTTTAATCGCCGCCTTTTTAGTGACCCGTTGCGCGAAGTTGGGAACGCCCAACTGGTGGCTGGGGCAGGACGACGCATTGATGGCTCTTTATACTTTGCCATGGCTCCAAGCCTGGCATTGGAAGGCTTTTGTGACACTGGGACAGGATCCCAGCACGCTCAGCCATTTTTGCTACGCTGTTTTTAAGCTGACGAATTCCGCGTTTTTAAGCTATCAAGTGCCGCCGATTTTGATTTCAGGCTGCACCGCATGGCTGGCCTATCTCGCCAGCCGCCATTACTTTTCTAAATCCATTTCATTTCTCGTTTTATTTCTTTTCGTCTTAAGCGACTGGGCCATGGAAATCTCATGGCCTCTGCTACCGGGCATTCTGATGCCGTTATGGGTTTGTTTGTTTTTTTATGCTTTGGCCCGTTTTAGACAAGCGAAAAAGGTAAAGGTCCAAAGATGGCTGGCCTTGAGTATGGGATTGGTATTGGGTTTGGGGCCCTATACTTTCTTCGCCTGGCCGGTCTTTTTTATATGGGCCGCTGTCGTGGCGGTGAGGGCTGTGATTCGCCAAACAAGTCAACCGGCTTTCAATATTGTCCTCGTGATTTTGGGTATGGGTGCTGGGTTAACTCCTTTTTTGGCTGGAGTGGTACAAGAACATTACGGTGGTTATTTGTTGTCCATTTCAGAAATCGGCAAAGATTTTGGGTGGGTGAAGCGGGTCTCGATGACCGTCGAATACTTTTCGGTTTTGGTTTGGGGCAGTGGGGATGGTAGTTGGATTCCGTCTCAGGGAGGTTTTTTAAACGTTCTTTTGGCCTCCGCGTTTTTTCTGGGATGGATTGAACTGATTCGATGCCGTCGTTTACTTCCTTTGGTTTACTTTGCCGCCGCTTTCATCTTTCTACTGGCCCCTGGCGTCTTATCGCACGACATGGAAACCCACCGGATTCTTTTACTTCTTCCGGGAGTGTTGGCTGTCACGGCCATAGGCATTTATGCTTTGTTTTTGAACGTACCGGTTACTTCGAGCGTGGTTTGGTTAGTTCTGTTTCTCGCAGGTTCGGCCTTGATTGATCTCTCCCGGGCTAACGTTCCGCTGAACTGGAGTGAAACCCCAGCCCAAACTAAAAATGAGCGTCTTTTTAGTTATGGGATTCTCAAAACTATCGCGGATAAAAAAGGGCCAGGCCTGCTCTTTAATGAAATGATTCCCAATACCAAAGACTACTCGCTGACTTACTGTAGCTATGGCTTTAACGCGGCGTTAAACCCCCATCTGCCGCCTGAAAAAGCCCAGTGGGCCTCGATCTTTACGCTGAACCATTATGTGCCATTGCTGCGGAAGCGGTTTCCCGAACTCCGGTGTTTCAACCTTCCAACGAGCGATAAAAATGTGGCCAGTGCCCATGTTTTGGTTTGGGTCCCCATCACGGAGAGTTCGAGACCCGTTTTTTTACAGTGGGCGGCCTTTCAACAGTTTCAGTTAAAGAATAATTTGGAAGTGATCGATACGCCCAGCGGACAGCCGCTGCAAAAAGTAATTAAGAATTTTTTAGACTATTACCCATCAGTTCCGAAGGACGCATTCCTGCAGTCCTGTTATTTTCAGCGATTGGGCTTTTTATACAGCTCTGAGAGATCGTTTTTTCCTCAAGATGATTGGACTACCTGGGGAAAATGCTCTCCCGTTTTTTATTCTTCCTTTAATCTGGGATATCAAAATGTGTTCTTGTGTGAATGGTTCGCCAAGCTGCTGCGATCTGAGGGGAAGTTGGATGAGTCGCGGCGGTTGTTTAAACAGGCTTTGAAATTGTCTCCGCAAAATACATGGCTGGAGTATGAACTGCGGCAGACAGTCGCGCCCCCGCCTCGTGAAACCTTTTAATTAGCCTAAAAATTGACCGAAATGCCTAACCTGCCAGCGTCCTTCTTGAATGATTGTGTCACCCTTCCGATAGTGTTAAATTAGTGGAGTAAGTCGGCTTTCGGCTATGGCCGGGGGCTGCGAAGGGTAAACAAATCATGAGCATCCAAGCGCTAATCGAAAAGCCGGTTGGTTCTGAAATTACCGGCCCTGAATCTAATCTCGACCGCACTCTCATTCAAAAAGCCTATGAGTTCGCCAAAAAAGCCCATGCGGGTCAAAAGCGTGTGTCCGGTGATGCCTACTTAACCCATTTGGTGGGTGTGGCAGACATTCTGGATGAACTTCATATGGATTCGGTCACCATCGCGGCTGGCCTTCTCCACGACATTCTCGAAGACACCACGGTTACTTATGACGAACTCAAAGCTGAGTTTGGCGAAGAGATCGCTAACTTAGTCGAGGGCGTGACCAAACTTTCCAATCAGCAGTTTCAAGACGCCGCTCTGCGCCAGGCCGAAAGCACCCGCAAAATGATGATCGCGATGGCGAAAGATGTCCGAGTCATTCTCATCAAGCTGGCGGACCGCACCCATAACATGCGCACGCTGGACTTTTTGTCACCCGAACGCCGCCAGAAAATGGCCCGGGAGACTTTGGATATTTACGCGCCCTTAGCCCACCGTTTGGGTATCGCCAAAATTAAAAGCGAGTTAGAAGATCTTTGCCTGCGTTACCTGGAACCAGATGTTTATTACGAACTGGTTGAAAAAATCGCCATGAAGCGCGCCGAGCGGGACAAGATGCTGGCGGGCGTCATTGAAACGATTCAAACCAATCTCAAGACAGCTGGCATCACGGCCAAAGTCGAAGGCCGCGCCAAACACTTCACCAGCATCTATAACAAGATGACCAAACAGCAGAAGAATTTTGAGGATATTTATGACCTGATGGCCATTCGTATCCTGACCAGCTCCGTTAAAGAGTGCTATGAGGTTTTGGGGATGATTCACACCCTTTGGAAACCCCTGCCGGGCCGTTTCAAAGACTATATCGCTATGCCCAAGAACAACATGTATCAAAGCTTGCATACCACTTTGATGGGCCCTGACGCTCAGCCCATTGAGGTTCAAATTAGAACTTATGACATGCACCGCACCGCCGAAGAGGGTATCGCGGCCCACTGGATATACAAAGAGGGCAGGGTGGCTGAAAAAGAAGACCAAAAGTTCGCCTGGATGCGCCAATTGTTAGATCTTCAGCAGGATATTAAAGACACGACCGAATTCGCTGAAGCGATGAAGGTTGACCTGTTTGACGATGAAGTCTTCGTGTTTACCCCCAAGGGCGCGGTGAAAGAATTGCCCAAGGGCGCGACGGCGCTCGACTTCGCTTATGCCGTTCACACCGATGTGGGCACCCATTGCATGGGTGTGAAGGTGAACAGCCAGATGGTACCGCTTCGCTACAACCTGAAAAACGGTGACATTGTTGAGGTTTTGACCCAGGCTTCCCGCACGCCCAGCCGCGATTGGCTGAAGATTGTGGTGACTAGCCGCGCGAAAAACAAAATCCGCCATTGGTTTAGAACCCACTTGTCCGCGGACGAAGTGGACAAGGGCAAGCACTTGTTTGAAAAAGAAGCGGTCCGCATGGGCCTGGACTTTAATAATCTCATCAAGACCAACGCGCTGGATGAGTTTTTAGGCTTCTTCGGCTGTCACAACATTCAGGAACTTTTGGCCAATACGGGTCATGGTGAAATTTCGGCCCGACAAGTGTTGAATAAGATTGTGGCCAAGAACGAGGAAGAACAGGCCGAGAAGATTGAGAAACAGGAAAAGGCCGAAGGCAAAACTCATGAACCGCCGGTTAAAGAAAACAAGACAAGTGGTTCTTCGACAGCGGCTCCCCCGATTAAAGGTATTTCGATTGGCGGGGAGAAAGACTTTCTCATCCGTTTCGCCCGCTGCTGTACACCTGTGCCGGGCGACCCCATTGTGGGTTATGTGACCCGGGGACGGGGCGTTTCAGTTCACCGAACCGACTGCCCGAATACGTTGTTATTGCCTGAGGCTGAAGGCCGCATGATGCCGGTTTCCTGGGAAGGCAGCGCGGAGCAGGTTTATGAAGTTGCCATTGAGGTTAAAGCGAAAGACCGTGAGAAGCTTTTGGCCGATATGTTATTGGCCATCTCCGAAGAGGGTGTGGCGATTAGCGAAGCCAACGCTAAGGCCGCTGAAGGCGGATGGGCCCAGGGTTATTTTGTGATTGGAATTTCGCAGGCGAGCCAGTTGGAGAAAGTGTTGAAGAAACTTCAAAGAGTGAAGGGCGTGGTGAGTGCCCGCCGTACGGAAGCAAGATAAAAGAAAACATAATTCTCAATTTTGAATTATGAATTTTAAATTAATGTAACTTCCGTGAAACGGAAGTTTTCTGTTATTTAAAATTTAACATTAAAAATTTAGAATTAAGCTAAAGTTAACCAAGGAGTGATTTGGTGACCAAAACTGTGGTTTTAACTAGTGACGCCCCTAAACCAATAGGCCCCTATTCGCAGGCCATTGAGGCGGGCGGGTTTATTTTTTGCTCCGGACAAATACCGTTAGATCCTCAAACAGGTCAATTGGTGACGGGGGATATTAAAGTTCAAACTGAAAGAATTCTGACTAATTTAGAAGCGGTACTGGCGGCGGCGGGTTCCTCTTTAAAAAATACGGTGAAATTGACGGTCTACTTGACGAACCTCGGAGACTTTGAGACCTTAAATAAGGTTTTGGGAGATTGTTTTACTCAGGATCCGCCCGCTCGGGCGGTGGTTCAGGTTTCAGCTTTGCCTAAAAATGCGTCTGTAGAAATTGATTTGATCGCACTTAAAAAGTAATAGAAGGACAGATATGGCCGGAGCTTCTTGTACCAATCATCCTGATGTGGGCGCTGTTGGGAAATGTTCCCGATGCGAGAAGCCTTATTGTCTGGAATGTTTGGACCTGGAAACAGGCCGTCCACTTTGTCAAAACTGCTTGGCCGGTAAACCGGTTCCTCAGACGGAAGCGCCAGCGGCCGCTCCGCCGCCAGCGCCCCGTGTGACTGCGCCTGTGCCTCCTTCGCCTCCCATGCCAGCGCCCCCGCGAATACCCGTTTCAGCTCCTGCGGCTTCAAAAGCTCAAGCCGATACTTTTATTTCTATGGATGATTTGAATATGGGGATGAAAGCCCCCGAGCCGCCCAAGGCCGAGGAAGTTGTAGAGCCCGCGCCGGTTGAGATTCAGTCCACGCCAATTGAAGTGGCGCCCGAGCCGCCAAAGGTTGAAGTGCAGATGGAATCGGCGTCGGTTGAAGTTAAAGCCGAAGAACCTAAAGTGGAAATGCCATCTGTTGGCGGGTTGCCGGCTTTTAAACCGATGGATAACGACCCGCTGGGTTTATTCAAAAACGCTCCAGCGCCCACCATGCCGAAAATTGAAACACCTAAGCCTGCGGCACCCCAGCCTTTTACCGATTTGCCGCCGATTAAACCAGCCGCGCCAAAACCTTTTGAAAACATGCCGGCTATGTCCGCGCCAATAATGCCCCCGGTTGTTTCTGAAAAGCCTTCGAACTCGGCCAGTTTTGATCTGGCTGGCATCATGAATAAATTGGATAAGGCTGAGTCTCCTAAAGCCGCTTTTGACCCGGACGCGCTTATTCCCGCGGCGGACACAGTCTCCGCCCGTGATCTTCACGCTCCGAAAAATCAATGGCTTTATCAGGCCAAATCGGCAGCGGGGGCCCTGTGGCTCAAAGTTGATATCTTGGCGGCACGATTTAAAATTCCAGGTTATTTATTGGCGGCCATTGTTTTTGTGGCGCTCGCGGGGGTGCTGACCCTGGTTTCGCAATTGGGCGGAAGTTCTTCTGTGGTGCTGGTGGATTCCGTAACTCCGATTCATATTATTCCAATGGAAGTGGCCCAGATCAGCGACATGGATATTACGGCTTTCTCCGATTTGCAAAATCATTTAGGCGCTTTAGGTTTTAACCAAAGCCTTCAAATGACGGTGCCGCAGCTGCCTTCTCCTAATTTTTTCGATATGGGGCTTAAACAAGAGGAAGGCACCTACAGCGAAATTTTGAGAATACCGAATCAAATTGGGCCGAGGGTTTCTTATGTGACATTGTTTACCAATGGTGTGTGGTACTCCACCAATGGTTGGGCTGGAAATCCGCAGCAGTTGGATTATTTAATCAGTGAGTTTTTACCGGACCACACACCTGAAGAGCTCTATAACGAGCATTTGCAGGGCGTTCAAAAGATCTTGAATACTAATCCGGATTGGCAGGTTCAGAAAGCCACTCTGAACCGCTACATGGCGGGCTTGAGCGATCACATACGCTGGTTTTTGTCCCTCAAAAACATTCTGCCTTACCAGGCGGACTTCGCGGCATGGCATTGAGCCAACTGCTTTAAACGGTATTCTCCATCTCGAAATTTTCCTTAAAATGGGCCCCTTTTTCAAAGTGTTGCCGTTGACACCCCTTGGGGCAAAGCTTATATTAACGCCACTTTAAATGGAGAAACCGCATGATTGATCCAAAGAAACTCACGATAGCTCTTACCTACGACGACGTCATGCTGGTGCCTCAAAGATCTAGTGTCCTCCCCAATGAAACCGACATCTCCACTTACATCAATCCTCAATTCAAACTGAATATTCCGATTATTAGCGCCGCGATGGATACGGTCACCGAATCCCGCCTGGCGATCGCCTTGGCCCAAGAAGGCGGTTTGGGTATCGTTCACAAAAATTGCACCATCGAACAGCAAGCCGCTGAGATCGATAAAGTGAAACGCTCTGAAGCTGGAATGATCAGCGACCCTATTACGTTGACGCCCGAAAGAACCGCGGCTGACGCTTTGGCGATCATGAAGCATTACCACATCTCAGGTATCCCGGTCGTTCAGAAGAATGGCAAATTGGTCGGCATTGTGACCAACCGCGATCTGCGTTTTGTGAAAAAAACTGAAATGCTCTTAACTGAAATCATGACGAAAGACAAATTGGTCACCGTTCCGGTGGGGACCAGTCTGGAAAAAGCTGAAGAAACCCTGCACAAACACCGCATTGAAAAATTGCTGGTAGTCGACAAGAAGGGCGACCTCAAGGGGCTTATTACCATTAAGGACGTGAACAAGCGTATTAAGTATCCCAATGCCTGCAAAGACGAACGGGGCCGGTTGCGGGTTGGCGCGGCTATTAGTGTGACCAAAGACACCGAAGAACGGGCTGAAGCTTTGATTGCCGCTGGAGCGGATGTGCTGGTGGTCGATACAGCTCATGGCCACTCCGAAGGCGTTTTGAAAACAGTGAAGATGATCCGCAAAAAATTCCCCAAACTTTCCATCATTGCGGGCAATGTGGTTACGCCGGAAGCGGTGAAGGCTTTGGCGGACGCTGGTGCTAACACGGTTAAAGTGGGTGTGGGGCCGGGTTCTATTTGTACCACCCGTGTGGTAACGGGCGTGGGTGTTCCTCAAGTCTGGGCCATTTCTGAATGCGCTAAAGCGGCTAAGAAACTCAAGGTCGGCATTATCGCTGACGGCGGTATCAAATATTCGGGCGACATTACCAAAGCTATCGCCGCTGGCGCGGATGCGGTGATGTTGGGCGGGCTTTTCGCCGGCACCGAAGAATCGCCGGGAGAAGTGATTAACTTACAGGGTCGCATGTTCAAGGTTTACCACGGCATGGGTTCTTTAGCCGCCATGCAAAAGGGCAGAAGCGCTGACCGTTACTTCCAAGACGGCGTGACCGATTCGAAAAAGCTGGTTCCGGAAGGTATCGAAGCCCGGGTTCCTTACCGCGGTCTTTTGTCCGAATTAGTTTTCCAATTGGTGGGCGGCTTACGCGCGGGTATGGGTTACAGCGGAACGCCGACGCTAAAAGATCTTCAAGAGAATGCTCAATTTGTCCAAATTACCTCAGCGGGTATGCAGGAAAGTCATCCTCATGATGTGGTCATTACGAAAGAAGCGCCCAACTATTACATGGATTAGTCGTTTAATTTAAGGGGGATATCATGATTGTTTCTTTAACTGTTGTCACCGTCCGCAAAGGCCATGAAAAACAGGTAGTGGATATCCTCAATGATTTTGTTCAAAAAGAGAAAAAAGTAAAAGGCTGCATGAAGGTTTATCTGCGCAAGGCAATGAACAACACCGATACCTATATGGTTTATAGTGAATACGATACTCTGGCCAATTTCGAGGCCGCCAATAAAGTTTCTGAAGAAAAAATGAAGAGCAAAAAAATTGAGTTTGTGTTGAAGCCCCATGTGTTGAAGCTGTTTTACGGTAATTTCGACTAAGCCAACCTCGTCTTACCATCTCGTTTTGGAGTAATTTTTTGAAACACGATACAGTTATCGTTCTTGATTTTGGAGCCCAATACAGCCAGTTGATCGCCCGTCGTGTGCGCGAATCCAAAGTTTACTGCGAGATTCTTCCTTACTCCGCTTCAGTCGCTCAAATTCTCGAGAAAAATCCCAAGGGCATTATTCTTTCTGGCGGCCCCTCCAGTGTTTACGCCAAAGGCGCGCCCCATGTTTCAAAGGAAGTGTTTGAGTTAGGTATTCCCATCTTGGGTATTTGCTACGGCATGCAGCTTCTTTCCTATGCTTTAAATGGAAAAGTTCAAAAGGCCTCCAAACGGGAATTTGGTTTGGCTCCGATGAAAATTAAAGACCGGCATAACTTGTTCGCCGGATTACCGGCCACTCTTCAGGCTTGGATGAGCCATGGAGATCACGTGACCAAGCTTCCGGCCGGGTTCAAGGTGATGGCTTCTACCGCTAACTGTCATTTAGCCGCAGCGGGTAATGATCAAAAGAAAATCTACGGCATTCAGTTTCATCCTGAAGTCGTCCATACCCAAAAGGGAACCAAGATTATTGAGAACTTCGTGCGCAAAGTGTGCGGCTGTAAGCCCACCTGGAGCATGGACTCATACGAAAAGATCGCCATTGAGCAGATAAGAGAACAAGTCGGTAAAGGCCGGGTGATCTGCGGAGTTTCCGGCGGGGTGGATTCCACTGTGGCGGCGGCCTTGATTCACCGGGCTATCGGCAAGCAGCTTTCCTGCGTGTTCGTGAATAACGGCGTTCTGCGTAAGGATGAGGCTGAACAAGTCGTAGCCATGTTTAAGAATCAGCTTCACATTCCTCTTCATTATGTTAATTCTGAAAAGTTATTTTTAGATTTATTGGACGGCGTCAGCGAGCCCGAAAAGAAACGTAAAATTATCGGCGGCACCTTCATCCGTGTGTTTGAACAAAAGGCGCGTGAACTTCAAAAAAAGGAAGGTGCTTTTGATTTTTTGGCGCAAGGAACACTCTATCCCGACGTGATTGAAAGCGTTTCAGTGAAGGGCCCTTCAGCGGTCATCAAAAGCCACCATAACGTGGGCGGTCTGCCTAAAGACATGAAGTTCAAACTGGTAGAGCCGCTGCGGGAATTATTTAAAGATGAGGTCCGCGAATTGGGCGCTCGTTTGCGTATTCCGCACGAACTCCTTTGGCGCCAACCCTTTCCCGGTCCGGGCTTAGCGGTTCGTCTTTTGGGGCCGATTACTAAACAGCGTCTGGATATCTTGCGCGAAGCGGACGCGATCGTTCAGGAAGAGATTCAAAAAGCCGGGTTGTATTATTCCATCTGGCAGTCTTTCGCGGTGTTAACCCCGATTAAAACAGTGGGCGTGATGGGCGACGAGAGAACCTATGAAAATGTTTGCGCGATCCGTGCGGTGCATTCCACCGATGCCATGACTGCTGATTGGGTGAAACTGCCGTATGAACTGCTGGGTCAAATCTCGAACCGTATGATCAATGAGGTTCGGGGGATTAATCGAGTCGTGTATGACATCACCAGTAAGCCGCCCGGCACGATCGAGTGGGAATAGATTTTACTTTGGCGATGCGAATTCCCTTATAAAACCATCGTTTTTTAGTTCGGCTTTTTGGCCCCAAAAACCGCTCACCTGATATTATTTATTCAGCTTTTCAAAATTAAACGTATAACTTCCGCAGTTTTATTACGATTTGAAGGTCGCGAAGGAAGGCGGCCCTATTCAGGGCTTTTTCCATTACCGCGATGAAAATTACTTCTGATTTTAAAACTATGATTGATTGCCTGACAGCGATCCACATAAACGATTGAAAAATTGTTTTAAGGGATGGTTTATGAAGCGGCAGATGATATTAAAGTTTTTTTATATTTTAACCCTCCTCTTTGGGGCGCGAAGCGCCGCTCACGCCGGCCTTTCCATGCTGATATATGGGCCGACTTCCGGTGGGTACGCCGATTCTACCCCCGGGTTTACCACGGTGACGGTTTGGAATGCCCTCCAGTGGAGCACTGCCACTACAGCGGATTTCGCCGCTTTCAATGTCATTGTTTTTGAGGATCAACCCGAATGCGGCGTCAATGACACGACTTGGTCGACAGCCGAAGCTAACGAGGCGGTTTGGGGTCCCGCTGTTACGGGAAACGCCATTGTGATTGGCAGCGACCCGGATTTTCATACGAATGCCGCCACCTGTCCGACTAATCTCATTCCCGACTGTGTTACTTTTGCCGCCAGCGGGACTGGAACGGGCCTTTATGTGGCGCTGAGTTGCGCTTATTCGGCTTCCGCTCTCAGCACTCCTGTTTCTCTTTTGAATTACCTTGGCCCCTTTACGGTGGAAGCCAGTAACGGAAACAACGCTCATAAAATCGCGGTCCATCCCGCGCTAGCCGGCGTGACAGACATTCAACTTTCCAATTGGAATGAATCTGTGCATGAGGGGTTTGACAGTTGGCCGGCTTCCTGGGTTCCGCTGGCTATCAATGAATCAGCCAGTGATCCCAAATATACGGCGGGGGACGGAACCAGCGGGTTGGTTTATATCATGGCCCGCGGGGTGACCGCTGTGGGGCCGACCGATACGCCCACATCCAATATCACCAGTACTTTTACAAATACTGCCACAGTTACCTCAACTCAAACGCCCACGAACACGCCCACGCTCACGGCGACTAATACGGTTACCAATACAATTACTAATACAGGAACGGCGACTTTAACGAATACACAAACGAATACGGCCACGGTAACTTCCACTGAAACGCCTACCAACACGGCGACTGACACAGCTACTAATACATGCACTAACACCTTTACCAATACGGCGACGGTCACTGATACCCAGACGCCCACCAATACCGCGACGGTAACGCCGACCAACAGCGCGACGAATACGGATACTAATACAGATACGGCGACGATGACTAATACGGCAACCAATACCGCTACGGTTACGCCTACCAGGACTTTTACCAATACAGCGACGAATACCGCAACCTCCACCCCGTCTAATACCGCGACAGTTACTTTTACTCCCACGCATTTTGTGGGCATGGGTAAAAATGTGAGCAAACAACTGGTAAATGGCGGTGATGAAATTACCTATACCATCGGGGTCACAGTGGGCGGATTTACCATCAATGGACCAGTTGTTACGGACACTTTGCCCGTGAACATGAAGTTTGTGTCTTTTGTCAGCAGTCCCAGCGGCACGACCCCTTCGTTTGACAGCGCAACTGATCAGCTTTTATGGACAATGCCTTCGCCTTTGGCGCCGGGTATATATCAATTAATCTATCAAACCCAGGTCAGCGCTTTCGCGCCGGCGAACAAGCCTTTAACCAACTTCGCGCAGATGACTTATGCGGGCGGACCGACGATTACTTCCAGTGTGGCGGTTACCGTAACCGGCACCTATATCATCCGCGTCAATATTTACAACAGCGCGGGAGAAGTGATTAAAAGTATTGATCTTCAACGGTTTAGCGAAGCGGTGAATAATATTGTCCTTAGTCCGAGCAATACGATTACGACATTAAGCGGACCGAACAATAGCATTGATATTATGTTTAACGGGTATGTGATCGGAACCTGGGATGGAACGGATAACTCAGGCAAACCGGTTTCAAACGGCTCTTATGAAATTAAAATCGACAGCGCCAGTAATACCGGATTAGTGACTAGCGTGTCGCAGAGGGCGATCGTGGCCAGGGCGCTGACCAGTGTCTCAGGTATTGTTTACAACTCCGCGGGGGAGGCCGTTCGAAGCCTTTACAGCATGGTAGACGACGCCAGGGGATTGATCATGAATGACTTGGTTTTGAGCAGCGACACCATTAAGCCTAACGCGGCCGGCGCGGTGACGGCGTCGGGCGGTACGCCTTCTCAGGTCGTAATAGTCATTCAAACATCCGGTTCGCCGGTCACTCTGATTTGGGATGGAACCAACAACAACGGCGTTTGTGTGTCGCCGGGTGTTTACAGCGTCAATATCAATTGGAATGATGGATCGGGACACACTCAAAATATCAGCCGTGAAATAACCGTATTGACAGAGACCATGGCGACGGGCGCAGCGGTAGCAAAACCGAATGTTTTGAATTCAGCGAATGGTATGACGGCTACTTTCGACGCCACCAATGTCTCCGGCGCCTATTCGATTCAAGTTCAGATTTACACTATGGCGGGTGAAAAAGTTCGGACCCTTTCATCCTTTCATGGATTTCCCCAGGTGGGTTGGATCGCGACTGGGATGGCCAGCGGGATCTATGTGGCTTCAGTGAATATTCAAAACGCCGGCGGCGGAACGATTGGAACTCAAAGGCTCAAGGTTTTAGTTCTTCATTGATTTGTCGGTTTTTCCTCTCCTGCTTTGAAATCAATTTTGAGAGTTTTCTTTAGATGCTTTGTCAGTCAGTTTATTTTGAATTCTGACCCGAATATAAGCGTTTACCCAATGCAGTTAAACGAATCGACCCATTTCCGTATTATTCAACGATCTGAAAAGCCTACCCGTCGATAAACTGATATCAGTTTTTCTACACCTCTCAAAGTTCACATAAACCCTTTAATGATTTAAGGCCCGCTTTTCCTTTTTTAAAAGCGCTTTCATAACGTTTTTAGCATTTTGCGGCTAAGCGTTTTTTGTGCAAGTCTTGAGGCTTTATGGCGCGAAAAAAGACTGAAATCTTTTTTCACAACCCATCTTTTTTAACCGAATTTTTCTCTTCACTTGAGAAGATGCGCGGTTTTGTCGTGGCTTGGGCCATGAGCAAGAGCGAATTTTTTTTGAGATTTTTCTACAAACGTTTGAATTTTTTAGCGTTTGTTCTGGTCTGTTGTGCTTTTTCCTCGGTGGCGGTAGCTCAGACCACCACAGTTCAAAGCGTAACAGTTTTGCCTGGTTCAGTTGGGACTGGAGCCACGGTTAATATTACTTTCACTTGGACTTCCGCAGGCTGCGGTTTTGAATATTACAATGTCGGCTTTGGCGGCGGTTCTGTGGCCTGCGGCAATTACACCTGGGTGGGTTCCACTAACGGCGGTTGCTCAGGTTCTAACGTCGGTTACTATGGGCAAACTACCAACGACGGAGGTTCTTATACCGCTTCCATTACGGTACCACCGGGCGTTTGCGGCACAACCACTATTGTGGTTGTGCTTCAGCCAAGCTGCGCGGGTAGCGCCACCATGCTGCCTCTCTCCAGCGCCAACAGTGTGTCGGCATCCTTAAACGTAAGCTGCGGCCCTACCAGCACACCAACGATTACTTTTACACCAACGCCCACCTTTACGCCTCTGCCGCCTTTTTCCAATCCCTGCCCGACGGGCCAATTCGGCGGCTGGCAGCCGGTGACGAACGTGGGTCCGGCGGCTGCGGGCGGTGGGGGAGATTGTGGGGGCAGTGTTTACGCGGTGACGGGTAGTACGGTTTATCCAGGGCAAACGGCTCCTGGTATGGCACCCAACTCCAATGGATTGTTAACGATGGTCCCCGCGGGGGAAACCAACGCGGTTCAACTTTTTTCCGGTCATGGTGACGACGGTACGGATTGGGCCCGTGTGTGTGAGACAACCACTGTGCCAACGAGCAATACCTGCCTTTCTTTCAAATTGGCCGGGATTTTTGAAAATTATCATTACCTGCAGGGTACGGACCGTAACGGGGATGCCTTTTTTGAGGTGCGTATTTTACAAGGCGCGCCCAATTGCGCGGCTGAACCGCCCGCCAACCCAATCATTGACGACATCCTGCTGGATTGGACCTATCTCATTGGTTCGGGTTTAGTCATTTTGGATGGTCTTGCTGATAATAATCCAGGGACTTATGGAGCCGTCACCGGTTGTACGGTGTCTAGCCCTACCAATTGGGGTGTGATGCCCTGGACACCCTACGAAATTAACCTGTGCCAATACGCGGGGCAGCAGATCACTATTGAAGCCACTATGTTTGATTGTAACCAGGGCGGTCATTACGGCTGGGGCTATATTGACTGTCCGGTTTGGTCGTCTTGCGCACCGTCTCCCGTGACGATGACTAAAGCGGTCAGCCCTACGGGACAGGTTGCCGTAGGACAGACGCTCACCTATACCTTGTCTTATAAAAATACCAGTTCCACCAATTTTGCTGATGGGGTAGTCATTAACGATACGGTTCCAACGGGTACAAGCTTCATTCCATCCTCTGTGACAAGCAATCCCGCTATGCCCGCGACTTTTATGATCGGAAATGATGTGGGTTGGGACATTGGGTATTTGGCCCCGGGCGCGTCCGGAACTTTGTCTTACTCGGTAACCGTAAAGAATTTCGCTGGTTCCTGCGCCGAAACCATTGTTAACCAGGCTGTTGAAGGCGACCTTCTCACCTGTCTTTTAACTCAAAATGCTTTGGTCTCGAACCCGGTTACCAACGTGGTTGGGTTTACTTGCACACTGACCCCTACCATCACTAATACCCCCACCCGCACGGGTACGCCCACGCCCACCAATACCAACACTCCTACGCCTACCAACACGAATACTAAAACTGATACGAATACGCCGACTAATACTTTGACCAACACTTATACCAATACACCTACCGTAACGATGACCAATACGCATGTACCTTCGGCAACAAGTACGCCGACTTTTACCAATACTAATACGAACACCATTACGGATACGCCTTCCACCACCAATACTCCCACAAACACCTTTACGGCTACTTCAACGAACACTTATACCGATACTCCTACCTTTACCAATACGGTGACTGATACTTTTACTCCCACTATCACCAATACACCCGTTCCCTTTGCCACCGATACTCCGACTTTTACCAATACGAATACTAATACGGTGACCGATAGCCCGACTTTCACCAATACAGCCACTGAGACTTTTACCAACACTCCCACCAACACTTTCACTTCGCTCAATACCTTGACCTTTACCAATACGGCTACGGCCACCGATACGAACAGCTATACAATGACCGCTACCCGAACCTTTACGAATACTTTTACTAATACAGCGACCATGACCCGAACTGATACCGCGTCCGCTACCAATACCCCTACTCAAACTTTTACGGTCACACCTACCCCTACATCCACCAGCTTTGTGGCGATGGGGAAGGTGGCGAGCGTGGGGCAGGCTCACCCAGGCGACAATGTGACTTATTCAATCGGTATCACCGTAGCGGGCAATCCGTTGGCGGGTGTGATTGTCACCGACACTCTGCCTGTAGGTATGAACTTTGTTTCTTTTGAAAGTTCCCCCGGAGGCACTGTGACGGCGTTTAATGCCGCGACGGATCAATTGCGATGGACACTGCCGTCACCCTTAGCGCCTGGTGTTTATGATTTGACCTATGAAACCAGGCTTTCAGTCAGCGCGGCCAGCAGCGCACCCTTGACCAATTTTGCAGATCTCAATTATCCCGGCGCTTCACATTCGCTGACGGCTAGTGTGCCGGTGACGGTGATTGGCAATTTCACGGTGACGGTCAATATTTACAACAGTGCCGGCGAAGTAGTGAAAACGATCACGGTTCAAAATGTCGCTACACCCATTGATAACATCAGCTTGAGCACCAGTAATCTGATTACAACCTTAAACGGCCCTGGCAGCAGCATTGAGATTTTGTATGACGGCTATGTGATTGGTGTCTGGGATGGCAGTA
>JABDGD010000021.1 GCA_013286205.1 Candidatus Firestoneibacteriota bacterium
TCTACGGCCTTCCAGCGGGTTTTGAGAAAGACCGGGTCGGCGTCGTGTCCCTGAATATCGAAGGTTGGGATCCTTCGGAACTGGCTTTCGAGCTGGATGAGAAATATGGCGTGATGGTTCGGTCGGGTCTGCATTGCGCGCCATTGGCCCATCGAACGATCGGCACTTATCCTATCGGTACGGTGCGCTTTAGTTTTGGTTTCTACAACACAGATAAAGAAGTTGAGAAGGCTTTAAACGCGTTGAAGGTCATAACGCAAAGTTAGAAGAAAGTTGGGATGAGATGAAGATTGGTGTAGCGATGAGCGGCGGTGTGGATTCTTCGGCGGTATTAGGCCTCTTAAAAGAGCAGGGCCACGAAGTGCTGGGATTCACCCTCAAAATATTACCCTGTGAAATTACCCCGGAAGAAAACGGCGCGGTGAAGATTAAAACCGTGGAGCCGAAGGGACAGCGCTGCTGTTCGGTGGAAGATATTCAAGATGCCCGTCAGGTGGCTTTGAAACTGGGCGCGGCGCACTATGTGAATGAAGGCCTCGATGTATTTCGCGCTAATGTGGTGGACCGCTTTTTAGATGAATATGAGCAGGGCTTAACCCCGAACCCCTGCGTGGAATGCAACCGCTTCGCCAAACTTCCTTTACTGCTTCAGCAGGCCATTTCGCTCGATTGCGAAAAGCTGGCGACAGGCCATTACGCGCGGCTGGATCAAGACCCCCAAACAGGACGTTGGAGAATTCTCAAGGCCTTAGACCCCGATAAAGACCAAAGCTATGTTCTTTATAAGCTGAGTCAAAAGTTGCTGTCACATCTTCTTTTTCCTCTGGGTGAGTATAAGAAACAGCAAGTCCGTGAGGACGCTCGCCGTATGGGTTTGAGCATCGCGGAAAAAGCTGAGAGCATGGATATCTGTTTTGTCACGCAGGGCAGCTACCGAGATTTCGTCAAAATTCACCGGCCTCGCGCTTTTGTGCCGGGCAACATTGTGGACACCAAGGGCAAAGTGTTGGGCCAACATGAAGGCATCGCGGGTTATACCATCGGCCAGCGTAAAGGCTTGAATCTCTCAGGCGGACCTTTCTTTGTGGTGGAGCTGCAGCCGGATACGGCCACGGTCATCGTGGGGCGTGACGAAGAAACTTTCACCAAAGAATTTACCGTGGGTGAAATGAACTGGGTGGCCTGGGATCCGATTACAGAGCCCCGAGAAGTGATGGCTAAAATCCGCTACCGCTCCACCGAGCAGGCAGCAATACTTTATCCCGATGGCCCCAAGCAAGTACGTGTGGTTTTAAAAGACCCGGCCCGGGCGGTCACACCCGGCCAGTCAGCGGTTTTTTATGAAGGCGACGGCGTGATTGGCGGTGGAATTATTCAAAA
Source organism: Candidatus Firestoneibacteriota bacterium (assembly GCA_013286205.1). Taxonomy (GTDB): domain Bacteria; phylum Oederibacteriota; class Muellerivitia; order Muellerivitales; family Muellerivitaceae; genus Bog-1183. Next base: position 1,381 of record JABDGD010000021.1, read on the forward strand.
ACCCCGTTCCGGAACGGCAGTTCAGTAGCCTCTAACTGGTTTAGCCGCGATAAGGTTGGTAAACTAACTTCGTGAAAATTTCTAAAGCCATTTTCTTATTTTTGCTGTGGTCGGTTATGGCGCTAGTGGGAGTTTGGATTCCGCTGGCCTGTACTAACACGGCCAGTAATTTTTTGCCGACCAAGCCTTCCACGCCTGTAGTCGCTTCAGCCACGGCTACCAACGCCTTTGGTTACACCTCGACTCCGACTTTTACGCTTCAACCGACGGGCACTCCAACCAATTCTCCGACTGCTATCACAGCCATGACAGGGCCGATTACTATTTGCGCGCCTCGAGTTCCTAATGCGGTGGCGCTCAATGCGGCACACAACACACTTTATGTGGCGGGCGGCGATGGAACTTTATCCATATATTCGGTTCCCACACCACCTGTTCCACTTTCTGCGAGTGTTGTTACTCCCTTCACGACTATTACAGGATTTAATGGAATTGTTTTTGGTGAACTTACAGGAGTGGCAGTTGGTCCAGGAGCCTCGCCAAACTTTTATGTTTTGGACGCTGGCACGCAGTCGATTTATGAGTTTAATTCTTCTAATCTTCCAGTTACTACTTGGAACAGCTACAACGGCATGCCTTTTAACGCTACTAGCCCACCCTTGGGCATTGCGGTCGATAGTAGCGAGAATGTTTATGTGGTAGACACAGGCAACAATGTCGTCGATGAGTTTAAAGTTTTGGGAAACACAACTACAGGTCCGGTAACGGTTACGACGGTAAATCAATGGGGGTATTCCGGTAGCGGCGTTGGGTATTTTAATGATCCGTCAGGTATTGCGGTTGATACGGGAAATAATGTTTATGTGGCTGATATGGGAAATGGCGTGATTCAAAAGTTTTCTTCTGCAGGCATTTTTACTTCTCAAATTGCCACAATGCCTAATCCTAATATTGTGATGGGTCTTGCGGTGGATGCGGGCGGAGATGTTTTCGCTGCGGATTATAATAATTTTTTGGTTGAAGAATACACGGCCCCTTCTTCTGCTGTTACTTTGACGGCTGGCGGGCCTGTTACGCTCAGTGCTCAATGGGCGGGTCCTGCATCGATTCCTCCCGGCAGTAACTTTGGTCCGGCTGGTATTGCTTACGACGGGAGTGAGCTATATGTGGCGGATTATGACAATAATAAGGTTTACATCATAACGCCGTAGAGATTTTTGCAAATTCGGCAGGGTTTTTATTCTTTTCTTCACTTTGTTTGCTTGTATAATTTTTCCCATGACTTCCAAGGCCTCTTTTTTAAAAACAACCGTTCTTTTAACCGCTCTGATCTATTTCGCCGGTATGGTGATTTATCCCTGTGTTCCCAAGGCTAATGCCTTGTTTTGGGAAGACGACACTCCGGGGAATGACCCTAACGAGGTAAAACAGCGTCCCGATCACTTTTCTCTCTTTGACTGGGTGGGAGACGCCCAAAAAGACGCTCAAAGACGCGACTATAAAAAGATCGACAATAAAGACCGCGGTCCGGGAGTGAATGGCAGCGCTAAGGCGGGCGTGATTATCTTGGCGGGTACCATTGGAGCGGGTGTGGGCGTTTTGTGCGCTTACGAGTTTAGCCCGGTCAACACGGATTTAACTTCCGCTTTCATTATCGACGGCGCTTTGGGTTTGTGCGCCGGCGTAGTAGTAGGTGTTTTAATCATGCCGAGCGACTATGATCTGGATCCTTACGCTCGAAATGAGTATTTCAAACAGCGTCAGGCTTTAGCTGAAGAACCCATCCGCTTGCAGGTTCAAAAGTCTTTTCATCCGACGGTAACGGCTTTTTCTCTCAAGTTTTAACAGGTTGTTGGATCCCCTTTTGGGATCCCTAATGAGGCTGAAAAAGCTTTTCAGTCCCACGTTAACCCTCGAGTTCACCAAAATTGATTTGAATGGAGTTTTCTGTGCTTCTTTATACACGTGTTAAATTGAAACCAAAGGAAGAGGACCGCTTGTTAGCGGGCCACCCCTGGGTATTTGCCAATGAAGTTGAAACCGGACATAAGCCTTTAACCCCGGGGTCTTTAGTGGAAGTCATTACCTCCAAGGGTCAGCCGGTGGGTCGTGGTGTGGCGAGCCCTTCCTCCAAAATTCTGATCCGTCTCTTAACTTCCGGCTTCAGCCAGGATATTGATGAGGCTTTTATCGCGGGCCGTGTTGAGCAAGCGATCAAAAATCGTAAAGGCTACAAAAAGCGTTTCTCCACCGATGGTCTGCGCATGCTCTTTGGCGAGGCGGATGGGTTGCCGGGTATCATCGCCGACGCTTTCGGCAACACGATTGTTATTTCCTGCTTCAGCGCCGGGTTGAAGCCTTTTATGCCGGTTATGTCTAAAACTTTCCAAGATAACGGTTTTGAATTTGTTTATGAAAAAAGCGTGGGTGAAGTTTGCCAAAAAGAAGGTATGCCGGAGTTTCAGGGTTGGCTGACCAAAGAAGGCGACATGCCCATGACCTTTACGGAAGGCAAAGCGAAGTTTTACGCCAATCCGCAGGCCGGACAAAAGACGGGTTTCTATATAGATTTCCGCATCGCCCGCGAAAAGTTCGCTGAGATGAGCAAAGGTAAAAATGTTTTGGATCTTTTCGCCTATACGGGCGGCGCTTCCATCCAAGCGGCTTTGGGCGGCGCGACCAGTGTGCTGGCGATCGATTCCTCTCAAGTGGCTTTAGATGAAGCGGCGGCGAACGCCAAATTGAATGAAGTGGATAAAATTATTCAATTCGAGAAGCGCGACAGCTTTAAGGCGATTCGCGATTTGAAAAAAGAAGAGAAAAGCTTTGATGTGATTCTGCTGGACCCGCCGCCTTTGGCGAAGAGCGTTCATGAACTGGCCGCGGGCCGTTTAGCGATGAAACGTTTGATGGGCAATGCCTTGGATATGCTCAACCCTGGCGGATCGATGATCGTGGCCAGCTGTTCTCATCATTTTCCCTGGAATCTATTGGAAGGTCTCTGCCGCGAAGCGGTGGAAGACGCGGGAAGAAACTTTAAAATGGTGGAACGCTTGACCCAACCGATGGATCATCCGGTGGTCTTGTCGATTCCCGAAACTGAATACTTACGCGCGGTCATTTTGACCGAAGCAACATTCTAATTAAAACTTTGAGGAGATGAATTTCTCATGAAAATTCTAGTCACTGGCTGTGCCGGCTTTATTGGTTCCCATTTAACCGCGAGGCTTTTGAAAGAAGGTCATGAAGTTATCGGTGTTGATAACTTTGACATTTTTTATTCCCGCAGCCAAAAAGAAAAAAACCTGATGCCGGTTTTGCTTAATTCGAAGTTTAAGTTGGAAGAAGATAATCTGGCGACAATGTCCTTTGTGAAAGTTCTCAAGGGGACCGAAGTGGTGATTCACTTGGCGGGTCAGCCGGGGGTCCGCGGTTCCTGGGGAGCCTCTTTCGGCCGTTATCTGACGAACAACATTCAGGTTACTCAAAGACTTTTGGAAGAATCGAAGGGCAGCAAACTTAAACGTTTTATCTACGCGTCCTCTTCCTCGGTTTACGGCGATGTGCCGGTGCCTGAAGGAACCGAAGCTCAATTCTTAAACGAAGAAATGAAAGTCCAGCCCAAGAGCCCCTATGGCGTCACCAAACTGGCGGCGGAGCATCTTTGCCAGCTTTATAACGTGGAATACAAAATGCCGACTGTCGCTTTGCGATTCTTCTCGGTTTACGGCCCGGGCCAAAGACCGGACATGGCTTTCCACCGCTTCTGCCAGAGCATTTTGCGCGAGGCTGCTTTGAGCATTTACGGCGACGGCAAACAGGTGAGAGATTTTACTTATGTGGATGATGTGGTGGATGTGATTGTGGCCTCCATTACAGCGGATGTGGTGGGACAAGTGGTCAATGTGGGCGGCGGATCGCCCTGCACTTTGCTGGAAGCCGTCACTATTCTGGAAGAAATTAGCGGGACTACCTGCGCCAAAACCTTTTTAGACCGCCAGAAGGGTGACGTCATTTCAACCCAGGCCGACACCACCAAGCTCGAAAAGCTTTTTGGTTTTAAACCGAAGGTGACATTAAGAGAAGGTTTGACCCGCGAATGGGAATGGATGAAAAAATTCGTCCAAAGTGAGGACGATGAGATCGCGATTAAGGCCAATGTTCAACCGATCATCGGCGTGGATCAAGAGGCCATCGCTCAGGTGAAAGCGGATGAAAAGGCGGGGAAGAAGGCTGCGAAAAAAGCCAAGACTAACGCGGCGAAAAAAGACCCGGCGCAGGCTGAGCTGACCGATGCCCCGGCCGAACCCAATGAATCGAATGGCTGAGCGCGTTAAAGTCGCTCACCTGATCACCCGTTTGGATCTGGGCGGCGCCCAGCAGAACACGCTTTATTGCTGTGCCAACCATAACCGAAAAAAATACGATGTGGTCCTTATCACGGGTGTGGGCGGCTATTTAGACGCCGAAGCCAAGAAAATTAAAAACTGTAAAACTTATTTTATGCCTGAGTTAAAGCACGCCATTCATCCCTGGTGGGATGTGGTGGCGTTTTTTAAATTGGCGGCCCTTCTCAAAAAAGAAAAAATTCAAATTATTCATACTCACAGCTCTAAGGCTGGTTTTTTGGGCCGCTGGGCAGCGCGGTTGGCTAAGGTTCCCGCGATTATTCACACAGTTCATGGCTGGAGTTTTTTTTCGGAACAATTCTTTTTAACCCGTTTTTTATACCAAACACTGGAACGCTGGACGGCACCGATCACCGACAAAATAATTGTGGTCAGCCGGGATAACCAAAATGAAGGTCTGTCTCACCACATTGGCCGAAAAGAACAATATGCGGTCATCCATAGCGGCATTATTCCCGCAAAGTATGTTTTGCCAGGCGTCAAAGCGAAGAAAGCCCGTCAAAAGTTAAACCCGCAAAACCGTCCATGTGTTTTAGTTTTATCCAATTTTAAAAAACAAAAATCGCCCTTGGACGTGGTCGAGGCCGCGAAACAACTGGCCGTTAAAATGCCTTCGGTTCTTTTTGTCTGGGCAGGGGATGGGCCTTTGCTGTCTGAAGTGAAAGAGCTGATCAAGAAAGAAAACCTCGTCAAAAACTTTAAGCTTTTAGGCTGGCGCGAAGATATCGCTGAACTTTTGGCCGCCAGTGATGTGATGTTTCTGGCTTCTATCCATGAGGGGCTGCCCCGGGTGGCGCTTCAAACGATGGCGGCGGGAAAGCCGGTGGTGGCTACGGCGGTCAACGGCACGCCCGAGGCGGTTAAAAACGGTGTGACCGGTTATTTAGTGAAGCCACACGCGGCGGACGAAATGGCGGAAGCTTTGGCTAAAATTCTTTCCCGAAAGTCACTGGCTCAAAAGATGGGAAAAGCGGGCCAAAAGTCCCTGCGGGGCACCTTTCTGATGGATCAAATGCTTTTGGAAATCGAAAAGCTTTACGGTGCATTGGCGCCCAGGAAAAGTTAAAATAGGCAAATGAACAACAAAAAGACTTCTTCTTTAGACACCTTGTGCCGGTTGACCGGTTTTTTGTTTTTGGCGCTGATTCCTCTCACGGCTCTGATACCGGTGGCCCATCCGCCTTACTGGTGGACTGAAGATCTGATCTTGAGATGGGTGTCGGTTTTAACCCTTCTGTTTTGCACTTTCCGCTACTGGCAAATTACTAAATCTGGCTCCATTTGGGATTTGGGTTTAGCGGATGTGGTTTTAATTCTTCTCTCTATCTGGACTTTGTTGTCTGCCAGCAATTCAGCCCAATCCTTCGATAGCTTTTACGCCCTGCGAAATTTATGGGTCATCGCTTTATTTTGGTTCTCGTTAAGAGGTTTGTGGGAAATGTATCCGGATCTTTATCCCCGGTTTACCCGCATTTTTTGGGGAACCTCGGTGATCGCGGCGGCATGGGTTTTTATTTCTACTTTAGGGCAGTCGATCTGGCCGGCTTCTTTTGTCTGGATTTTTCCCCGGCAGGGTTTCTTTACCAATTCCAATATCGCCGCGGGTTATCTGGGGATGGCGCTGGTAGTCGCCCTGCTCAAAATGATCCGCCACGAAAAGGTGAATCCTGCCGCCTTTTTGATTGTGCTAACGGGTTGGGGAGTGACGCAAAGCCGTGGAGCCTTCTTGGCCCTGGTCGTTGTGATCGTTATTTTCGCCGTGTTAAACACCAAGGAGCTTGAACAAACACTCAGCCGCTGGAAATCCAATCAGTGGATTAAGTTTATGCTGCTGGTTTTTGTGCTGGCCTGCGCGTCTGTACCCATGGTGAACCGTCTTTTTCACGCGCTGGATATTGATCCCCGCGCTTATTTCCGGGTCGAGATTTGGCGGAGCGCTTTGCATATGGTGATGGCTCAACCCCTGTGGGGCTTTGGGCCGGGCACCTTTGGGGATATTTATCCCATCTACCGCTCCGGATTTCTTTGGAACACAGTAACCGATGTGGCCCATAACGAATATTTGCAAGTAGCGGCTGAATGCGGGATTCCGGCTTTAATTTTCACGCTGCTTTTGCTCTGGTCGCTTTTGATGCGTTTTCAAAAAAGCTTCGGCTCGGTTTCGATTTTCAAGCCTATCGCCGCGCAGGCTCAGGCCGCGGAATTCGCTTTTTACATTATTCTTTTTGAGGCCGTTCACGATTTTGTGGATTACACCCTGCATGACTGGGCGCACCGGTTGATTCTGCTGGGCTTCATTACTTACGCGTTGAAAAAGAATAATCCGCAGGAAGACCTGAAAATTTCATTAAGACTCTCTTACCGTACCCAAATCGCGGCGGTCGCAGCTTTGTTTTTGATCGCCATATGGTCTTTGGGCATTGGCGGGTTTAAAGATTACATGAGCCGTCTCTATGAATTGCAAAGCACGGTGGCCTTTCACGCGGGTGATTTGGGAACCGCTGAAGTGGACGCCCGTAAGAGTCTGGATTGCCGGAAAAATAATATTAATTCCTGGAATTTACTGGGCACCATTGATGACGCCAAGGCCAGCATGACCAAATCGCCTGTGGATCGAGAAAAATTATTCTCTCAGGCGAAAGCTGAGTTTGATCAGGCCATCAGCCTTTCACCTTTTTCATTGGGTGTGCAGGAAAACGAGGTCGGCGATTTGCTCAAGAGCGGAAGGGTTCAGGACGCCATTGATCTAGAAAAACGCATGATCGCTAAAGTGCCGGAAGATCCCAGTCACTATCTGGCGCTGGCGACCATTTTGACGAAGTTCCACCGGGAAAAAGAAGCGCTGATTCCTGTGCAACAGGCGTTGGAAATCGATGATTATTTTGTGCCTGCCTGCCTGCTCAAAGCTCAAATCCTTGAAACCTTGGGCCGTAAACAGGAAGCGCTCAAAACTTATCAGAAGGCCCAATCCATTATGGAACAGCTTCATTTAAAAGATCCTTCGGGACAATTGGACGTCCATGTCCGGCAGCTTCAAAGCGAGCTTTAAATGACGGTGGCGCGCCACTCCTATTCGGATCATCCGCGCTATTTCCCCGTGGGTTTGATTTTCACCATCTTGTTTGTTTTTAACGCGTGTCTCGTTTCTCCCTATATCGCCTGGTATGACTCGGGCGAACTTATCGGCACCACAGTTTGTCTCGGCATTTCCCATCCCTCGGGCCAGGTGCTTCTTCATCTGTTAGGTAAATGCTTCCTGCTTTGGCCGTGGGGAACCGCGGCTTTTAAGATGGGCTTGATGTCGGCTTTTTGCGCGGCCACGGCTTCGGCTTTGTTTTACACCCTGGCCTGCCGGTTAACCACCGGGCTGATGCCGCCGGACCTTTTGCGGCATGATCTTTCTTTTGAACTCAAGACCTGGCTGTTTCTTTTAACTCTGGGATGGAGCTGGAGCCAGCCCTGGTGGCGTTATTCGCTAACGCCTTTGGTTTACGCGCTTCATTTGCTTCTGGCCATGCTGGTTCTATGGGCTTTAAGTTTAGAAAAGCCCTGGAAGTGGGCGCTGGCTTTTTTCATCATGGGCGCCGCGACGGTTCTTCGGCCCACCCAATTTTTCGCCGTTCCTTTTGTGGGATTGGCCTTGATCTGGCAATACCGCCGTCACTTGGATCGTTTGCCCAAAAAGTTGATCTTCCTTTTAGCGTTTTTTGTTTTGGGCCGCAGTGTGGGCCTTTATTTGCCCCTGCGCTCGGCGCTTCATCCTTCTATGGCTTACGCGGACGTGACTCACTTCAACGCTTTCTTTCATCAAATCTTCGCGTTGAGATTCTCCAAATACGTCGGCACCATTACTCTCAGTAATATTCTTTCAGTGCTTCATCAGATGGTCGATCATTTTTGGAATGATCTGACGCCTCTGGGAGCGGGTTTGGTGATGTGGGGTTTGGGCTTCTTGTGGTGGGAAAGAGAAAGAATACCTGTTTTTCTTTGGGTGGGTCTTGGCTGGGGACTGCTTGAGGCGCTGTTCGTCTTTACAATTCCTTACCCCACGTTTGAATCACACCAGGTCATTCTGGGCTGGGTGTTTAGCGGATTTTTAGCGGCAATGCCCATGACTTTTGGAGATCAAATTTTACGCAAAGGGCGCTACCGAACCATCATCTGGGCGTCCTACTTAATCATGGCCGTTTTTGTGCTGGCACAACTGTCGATGGTGGGGCATTTATTGGACCGCAAGAAAGACAGAACGGCGCAGGATTATGCCCGCAATGTTTTGACTCTTATGGCGCCGCACGCGCTTTATTTGCCCTATGAGGAAAATGAATATTTCCCTCTGGCGGGTTATCAGGAATCTTTTAACTTTCGTAAAGATATTGAACTCATCGAGCCAGGTACGCCGCAAGCCGTTATGGGCGCCCGGGTTGAGGAATGCTTAAAACAAAACCGTCCTATTTACACAACGCATCAGTGGGCGCTGCCAGCCACCTGGGCCTTTGAAAGCGTGGGGCCTCTTTGGCGTGTGGTCCGGGCGGAGCCTTTAACGGGTCAGAAGTTCCCGCCAGTTTCAAAACCGCAGGCTTCCTGGGGAAAAGTTGAGCTTCTTTCCGTTCAAATTGAACCTGCCAAGGTGAAGGCGGGTGAGTTTGTTCAGATCACTTATCATTGGGAACGCATGGGGCCAAGTGTTTATGACAAGACCGATTCGGTACTGGCTTTGTTTACAGATGAAAAGGGAAGCTACTCCACCCGTGAAGGGTTATTTTGGCTTCATGATATTCATCAACCCTTCGGACTGCTTTTTGATCAGTTAAAGCCCGGCTTGAGCTATACCGAAAAACGGATTGTGATGATTCCTTCAGACTATCCGCCGGGGCGGTATCAGCTGATGGTGGCGCTTCAAAAACAGATTCATCAGCAGGCGGGACAAGAAACCTTTAACAAAGAGTTTTATGAACGGAGCGCTGCCGAGAGTTTAGATAAATTTCAGGGCCGCGGACAGAATGGCTCTTTAGTGCAGTTTTCAACGGCGCAAGGCAATGTGGACAACTTGTGGCCGGTGAGCCAAAGTCTTTTACCCGCAGCGGATTCCCGCTTCGCGCCGACAGCTTCGCTCGAAATTGAAAGCCCCGATCAGCCTTAATCACTGAGCAAAGCTTGGCTTTTGCAATTTACTCCTCATCCGCTTACAATACGGCCTTCTTCATCCCAATCTAAGGAATACCTCATGTCTGAACGTCCGCAACATTCTCACGCACCCGTTGGAGCCCCTGCCGGCGCGCCTACGGCTCCCGTCAAACGTCAATTTGTCAGCTTTGAGTTTTATAAAATTTCCGAGGACTTCCGCAAGCTCTCCGGCTTTAAACGCGCGGCGGCTAAAAAGTCTTTTATCAAAGCGGTCGATACTTTCAAAAACGAAGGCATCTTGTTGGCTTACTCTACTTTGGGATTTAAGGCTGAGACCGATTTAATGCTCTGGCGTATCAGCTATGACATGGACAGCTTTCAACGTTTGAGCTCGGCGGTGGCCAAATCCGCGATGGGCCCTTATTTAAAAACGGCGGCTTCTTATTTAGCGCAAACCAAGCGCAGCACTTATATCGACAAGCATCAGCATGACGGCCAAGACGGCAACCGCACCAACGTTTATCCGGGCCGGTTTAAATACATCTTCATCTATCCCTTTGTCAAAACCCGTGAATGGTACCTTCTGTCTAAAGAAGAACGCCAGCGCGTGATGGATGAGCATATTCGGGTGGGAACTCAATTCCCCTCAGTTAAATTGAACACGACCTATTCTTTCGGTTTGGATGATCAGGACTTTGTGGTGGCTTTTGAGTCCGATGAGCCTGGGGATTTCTTGGACTTGGTGATGGCCTTGCGTGAAACCGAAGGCTCCAAGTACACCGTGCGGGATACCCCGATTTACACCTGCCGCCTGCATGAACTCAAAGACGCGTTGGATTTGTTGGGATAACGACTGGTTGGTGTTTCTAGGTAACTTTTTAGGGTTTCCATCCGTACACATCAAGAGGTGGTCTTGAAATCGTCTCGTTTGGGTTCTTCAACCGCTTCCAAGAAAGATTCCTGGGACCACCTGCAATGGGAGTCTTGGTCGCTGCTCATGGTGAAAATCCAGAGCGGGGATCAGGAGGCTTACCGGCAGTTCCTGAATGAGATCGGTCCGCTTCTTTTTAACTATGTACGGCGCCGGGTCTTTAATCCCGAAATGGTTCCGGATGTCTATCAGGAAGTTCTGTTAACTCTCCACAAGGCCCGTTTTACTTACGAACCCAGCCGTCCGCTGGGGCCCTGGCTTTTTACCGTAGCGCGAAACTCTATTTTGGACGCTTTGGGAAGAAACCGTAAATTCGCCGAGCGGGAAGTACCGACCGAAACTCTGCCCGAGTCCGGTGAGGTGGAAAATGACGGAAGCTTAGGGGATGAACTGCATCAAGCATTGAATAGTCTTTCGCCCATTCACCGGGAGGCTATTGAGCTCTTAAAATTGCGGGGTTTGTCTTTAGAGGAAGCGGCAAAAGAATTAAATATCTCGGTGGCGGCTTTAAAAGTCAGAGCCCACCGGGGTTATGAACAGCTTCGAAAATTATTAACTGAAAAGAAGAAATGAAGACGCATACAACGGCTAAAACCAAACAAACGCCCCTGGCGTTTCATGAACGGCTCGTGGACCAAATGGTTCAAGATGCTAAGCCTGCCTCTGTGCTGATTCGCCCGGTGGTTCAATGGGTTTTGTGGCTGGCGGCGTCGCTGCTGGTGATGGCCTTCTTCTGGATGCGCATGGGTGTGCAGGCGAATGTATCGCAGGTTATGAAACAAATGCCGCCGCTTCTCTTTATTTTGTCGGCTTTCGCGGGCGCTTCTTTGGCCGCCTGGGAGGCGATTGCCTCCAGTATTCCGGGCCGGCAAACCGGGAAAGCTTACCGTGTTCTGGCGGTCTTGGTTTTGATGGCTCTCGCTTCCATCCCCTTTATCTTTTTTAACCAACCGGGTTCTTTAGATTTGGGCAAGGCTTTGTCGAACGGGATGGGCTGTGCGGAAGGCGCGGCTTTTTCGGGACTCATTCCCTGGATATTTATGGGCTGGATGCTTTCCCGCAATGCGACCTTTCATCCCTGGTGGACGGGCCTTTGGTCGGGTGTGTCGGCCTTTTTAATGGGTACTATTACGATTCAAATTCATTGCCCCAGCTGGGATATGGATCACGTGCTGATGGCCCACCTTTTACCCGCGGCAGTGGGAACGATGGTGGCCAGCCTCTTAGGCGCTTTCTGGTTTGCCCGCTGGAAAAAATAATTTTAACGTTTTGAGACAGACCGATAAATTCTGTGGCGCATGGGATCGTCGTGTTCATGAGCGCCCTTCATCCGTCCCCGCAGGCTTTTAGGCGCTTTTTCATGTTCCATCAGTTCAAAATCCACATTTAAAAAATAGCCGGGTGTATTGGTGACCAACCACAAGGGTTCGTTGTCGGCCAGATGCTTCATGCTGGGCAAGGTTTGTCTTTCTTTCGGGTTCTTCCATTGGTCGCAGACGAAATCAATCAGGGCCTGTCCCACACCCCGGCCTTGATAGGCATACTCCACACCCGGCCCGATAAGCTCGACACAATCCTGCCGGGAAACCAACCCCAAAACAGCTGCGGGGACTTCGTTGACGACGGCGACCCACCAATGGGCTTGTTCCAACTCGGGCTTGGTGAAGTTGTGATGGATCAGCAATTTTTCAATCAAAAGGAAATCCGCGGCGTTGGCCCGCCGGATGACCAAGGGGTTGCGCAGGGCCCACATGGAAAGCTCGGTTAGGTTGCCCCGGTAGATGAGGCCTCCGATGTTAGTCTCTTTTAATTTTTCCACCATCTGGTGAACCTGCATGGGTGTGGCCCAGGTGGCGTCTTTGACTTCTTTGAGATCGATGGGTTTTAAAAGGGTGTCGCCGGTGGTGGCGTGAAAAATATAAGAATCCCAGGTGACGAGATCTTTTTCAAAAGTAATATCCAGAGTGATGTGGGCGATAAATTTTTTGAGATTAATTTTTAGGCCGGTTTCTTCATGGGCTTCCCTGAGGGCGCCCGCTGCGATATCCTCGCCGGGATTAACGCCGCCCGAGGGGGAACGGAATACTCCCGGCGGGTAGCTGTGTTTAGACATGAGGGCGAAACGTCCGTCCGGACCTTCTATGAGTATGGTGACATCGTGGAAACGGTTTTCGCGGACGCTCTTTTGAAGCAGGTGCCAGCCCGGTTCATTAAATTCCTGGGTCATCCAGGGATGATAGGGGTATCCGAAACGGGTGCGGATGGATGATAATTGGGGCAATAGGTGCAAGAGTGCCTCCGATAAACGTCTCTAGTTATGATAAATCTTTTTAGGCGATACTTGAAGGAATCATGAAATTTCTTAAACCACTATTTCAAATGGCCGCCTTTTTAATCCTCTGTTTTTTGACGTTTTCGGCCTCCGCAGCGGACCTGACCCATTATGTGGATCCTTTTGTGGGGACGGGTAAAACGGGCAACACCTTTCCGGGCGCTTTAGTGCCATGGGGCATGGTTTCGGTCAGCCCCCATAATGACTTAAAAGCTCCTTCCGGTTACAAACACGGCGCCCCCTACATTTATGGTTTTGGTCAAATTCATTTAAGCGGAACGGATTGTCCTGAGCTGGGTAATGTCATGCTGATGCCGACCACCGGCAAAATTGAGCCGCTGCTGGAAATGTGGCAATCTAAATACACCGATGAAGCCGCCAGTCCGGGTTTTTATAAAACCACACTTCTCAAAACAGGCGTCCTGGCTGAATTAACCGCGACCACCCGGGTGGGCGTTAGCCGGTTTATTTTTCCGGCGCAAAAGGGCGACGCGAATATCTTGATCGACCTGGGCCACCGGTTGACCGACGATCCGGTATCGGTGACCTCGTTTGAATCCAAAGTTAAGATCAACAATCCGCAAGAGATTGAAGGCTACTCCGAAAGCGGCGATTTCTGCTCGAGCTATGCCGGAAACAAAGAGACGATCTATTTCGTGGCCCAGTTCAGCAAACCGGCTTTAGCCAAGGGAACCTGGAAAGACGGCAAACCTGATTCGGGCGATGAGCAATCAGGGCGCAACATCGGAGCCTTTTTTACTTATTCGACCGCTGGCGGGGAGCCCATTGTGGTGAAGGTGGGTATTTCTTATGTGAGTATTGAGAATGCCCGGCTGAACTTGACGAAAGAATTCAGCGGTTGGGATTTTGAGGCGGCCCATGCAGCGGCCAAAAAAGCGTGGCAGTCAGAACTTTCCCGTATTCATGTAGAAGGGCGTGAAGAAAAATACAAAATTTTTTACACCGCGCTTTATCACATGATGATCCACCCGGGAGTTTTTAGCGATGTGAACGGCGAGTATCAGGGCATGAATCACTCGGGCGTGAAGACGGCGTCGGATTACATCCGCTATAGCGTCTTTTCGCTTTGGAACACTTACCGCAATCTTCATCCCTTTCTTACTTTGTTTTATCCTGAACGGGAATTAGACATGGTGAAGAGTTTGACTGAAATGTCGAAAGAATCAGGCTGGATGCCCCGTTTTGAAATGGCGGGTTATGATACGCAGGTGATGGTGGGCGCGCCGGCGGCGCCGGTGATCGCGGATACCTATTTGCAGGGTGTTGATAGTTTTGATGTGGAATCGGCCTATGAGGGAATGGCGAAAAGTTTAAACCCTGATGACAATCAGGTTTATGGCGGACTGAAATCTCTTTTGCAATATGGCTACATTCCCAAAAACGACAACAGCAAAGACCGCTTATGGGGAACGGTGTCCACCAGTCTGGAATATGCTTATGACTATTGGTGCCTGGCCCAATTGGCAAGACAGCTTAAAAAAGAAAATGACTATAAAAAATATATTCATCTGTCCGGAATTTACCGAAACCTCTATGACCCCTCGACGGGTTTTTTGAGACCAAAAAACCGTGACGGGTCTTGGTTTTCTCCCTTTGATCCTACGGCGGTGGATGGTGATCAAAGCTGGAAGGGAAGCGGCGGACCTGGTTTTGTGGAAGGCAACGCATGGCAATATTTGTTTGGCGTGCCGCAAGACATTGATGGCCTCAAGATGCTTCTGGGCGGGGATTCTGTTTTTGTCAGCCGTTTACAGGAGTGCTTTGACGGCGGTCACTATGACGCGACGAATGAGCCGGATTTGACCTGGCCTTATTTGTTTGCGGAGGTACCCAAGGAAGGCTGGAGAACTCAAAAGCAAGTCCGCGATATCATGGACAAGTATTACAGCGATACGCCGGATGGTTTGCCCGGCAATGATGACGGCGGCACTTTGTCCGCCTGGTACTTATGGTCGGCTCTGGGTTTTTATCCCGTTTGCCCGGCCAGCAACGAATACGAAATCGGCAGTCCTTTATTTAAACTCGTGCAGGTTCACATCAATAAGTCCTTTTACCCGGGCGGAACCTTGACCATTAAGTCGATCAATAACTCTGATCGAAACCGCTATATCCGGTCAGTTTTGGTGAACGGTGAGGACTATAAAAAAAGCCGTTTAAAACATGAAACACTGGTCAGCGGAACTTCTATTGTTTTTAAGATGGATTCTGAGCCCGCGCAACAGCCCGCTGCCGCGGTTTCGTCAGAAAAACCCTGATATTTGAGGGTTCTCAAACCCCATAAATCTTGTGATTTTCCAACCCCTTATGCTATAACCATACGGCTTTGGCAGGCCTTTTAGGCCCAGCCGAAGTGGGTAGCCTTCGGGCGCTCAATTCTCACGCTTGTTGCTGTTCCTTTTTGTGGCCCTACGGGGTTTTAAAGGAATTCACCTTCGGGTGGAAAGCACTAGCGGTGGAACAACTAAAGGAGTCGTACCATGATGTCTGTATCTATGAAGCAGTTGTTGGAAGCTGGTGTGCATTTCGGTCACCAGACCCGCCGTTGGAATCCCAAGATGTCTCTCTATATTTTCGGAGAACGTAACGGGATCCATATCATTGACTTACAAAAAACAGTTAAGAAACTCAAAGAAGCCTACCAGTTCACCAAAGATTTGGCCGCTACTGGCGAAACCATTGTGTTCGTCGGCACCAAGAAGCAAGCCCAAGACGCGATCCGTGAAGAAGCTGACCGCTGCGGCATGCCTTATGTTAATTACCGCTGGTTGGGCGGCATGTTGACCAATTTCGCCACTGTTAAGAAATCCATCAACTATTTAAAAGAACTCGAAAGCATTTCTGAAAAAGAAATGTCTGAACGTTCCAAAAAAGAACAATCCATGTTGAAGAAAGACAAAGAAAAACTGGTCCGTTCCTTGGGCGGTATCAAAAACATGCCGAAGCTGCCGGGCGCTATCTTTGTCATCGATACTAAAAAAGAACACATCGCCGTCATGGAAGCCCGCAAGTTGGGTATTCCGGTTATCGCGGTGGTGGATACCAATTGCGATCCCAGCGTCATTGACGTGGTGGTTCCGGGTAACGACGACGCTATCCGCGCCGTGAAGCTCATGGCTTCCGTGATGGCTAGCGCCATTTTGGAAGGCCGCTCGAAAGAACTCGAAGGCAAAGAAATTTCAGCTGACGGCGTGGTTGCTGTGGGTGGAGTGGGCGAAGAAATGTTGGCCGCTGCCGCTCAAGAAGCCGCTGGCGAAGCTGAAGGCGAAACAGTCGCTGAAATCGCTGCCGAAGTCGGCGCCCCGGTGGGTGCTGAGCTTTTGGTGAACAGCGTGGAAACTTTGGCCGGCGACGCGAAGACCGTGGCCGCTCTGGCCGACGAATTGGCTGACGAAAAAGTCGAACGTATCAAGACCAAACACGTTCGCGATGACAAAGCCAAAAAGTCTTAAGTTTTAGAATTTTCGATATCTATTTAATCATGGAGAGGTTTTGAAATGGAAATCACGGCGAAAATGGTCGGCGACTTACGGGAAAAATCCGGAGCCGGCATGATGGATTGTAAAAAGGCCTTGTCTGAAACACAGGGCGATTTTGAGAAGGCTATTCTTTGGCTTCGCGAAAAAGGCATGTCCCAAGTGGCGAAGCGTTCGGGACGCAGCGCGAACCAAGGCATGATCGGCAGCTATGTTCACAGCGGTAAAGTGGGCGTGCTGATTGAAGTGAACTGCGAAACCGATTTCGTGGCCAAGACGGACGACTTCCAAAACTTAGCGAAGGAATTGGCCATGCAAGTGGCCGCTTCCATGCCCAAGTATGTGAGCCGTGAGGAAGTACCGGCTGCTGAACTGGAACAGGAACGGGTTCTTTATTTAAAAGAAGCTAAGGAATCAGGCAAGCCTGAGGCCGTTCAAGCCAAGATCGCGGAAGGCAAAATCGAAAGCTATTACAAGCAAGTCTGCTTGATTGATCAGCCTTATATCCGTGAGCCGAAGAAGTCTGTGAAGCAATACGTCACCGAAGTCGCCGCGAAACTCGGCGAAAACGTGGTCGTGAAGCGCTTTGCTCGGTTACAATTAGGCGAATAAGCTTTAGTCGCGCGGAAACTCCTCAACGGTTGCGGTGTTTCCGCGTTGAAAGTTTGGGGAAACCATGGCCGCTTCTAAATCTTCGAAGAAAAAATCCGCTTACAAAAGAATCCTTTTAAAACTCTCCGGCGAAGCTCTGGCTGGCGACAACATGCACCGTATTGACGAAAAGGTCGTTCACTCAATCGCGCAGGCGGTTTATGAAGTCAGCCGCACGGGTGTTCAAGTGGCTCTCGTTATTGGCGGCGGTAATATTTACCGCGGGGCTGACGGCGAACGCATGGGCATGGACCGTGTGACCAGTGATTACATGGGCATGCTGGCCACAGTCATTAACGCTCTGGCTCTTCAAAATGGTTTAGAAAAAGTGGGCGCCATTACCCGTGTTCAAAGCTCCATCGAAATGTCTAAAGTCGCTGAACCGTACATCCGCCGTAAAGCTTTGCGCCACTTAGAAAAGGGACGCATCGTCATTTTCGCCGCGGGCACTGGCAATCCTTATTTCACCACCGATACGGCCGCGGCCCTCAGGGCCATTGAAATCGGCGCGGACGCTATTTTCAAAGCCACTAATGTTGACGGTATTTACACCGCTGATCCGAAGAAAGATCCGAAGGCAAAGAAATTTAAAGAAATCACTTTCATTGACGCTATCAACAAACGCCTCAAAGTGATGGATACGACCGCTTTGACGCTTTGCATGGAAAATAAATTGCCGATCGTGGTTTTTGATCTGCACAAGTCCGGCAATATCCGCCGGGCGGTGGCGGGTGAAGCTATTGGGACACTAGTCAAAAATTAACAACCCCTCAACAGGAGAGTCTGTCATGGCTGACGCGAATCAAATTTTGACTGAAACCGAAGCGAAGATGAAAAAAGCGATTGAGTCGACCAAGCATGATTTCTCTTTGGTCCGCACGGGCCGCGCTTCCTCGGGCTTGGTAGAGCACATTAAAGTTTTGTATTACGAAGCTCTCACGCCTTTAAGCCAGGTAGCCAACATTACGGTTCCTGACGCGCGCACACTGGAAATCAAACCCTGGGATCCCACTATTTTGCAGGAAATTGAAAAAGCCATTTTCAAAAGTGATATCGGAATTACGCCGAACAACGACGGTAAAGTGATCCGCTTAAGCATGCCGCCTTTGACGGAAGAACGCCGTAAAGATTTCGTCAAAATGGTGAAGAAGCACGCGGAGGACGGCAAGGTCGCTATCCGCAATATCCGCCAGGATTCCAACAAGGCCCTCGACCAGCTCAAAAAAGATATCGGTGAAGATGATTTTAAGAAATTCCACGAACGCATTCAAAAAACAACCGACGCGAACATTCAAGAAGTGATCAAGCTGAGCGAACATAAAGAAAAAGAAATTATGGAGTTCTGAGGACTCGGTTTGCAAACGGTTAAAAAAGACGCTCTTCTCAAAAAATATCATTTAAAACCGGTTCTGCCTAAACATGTGGCGATCATCATGGACGGGAATGGCCGATGGGCCCAAAAGCGCCACTTGCCCCGCATCGCGGGCCACCGGGCGGGAGCGCATTCGATTCGGGAATTGGTTCGATTAGCGGGTGAATTGGGAATTGAAGCACTGACCCTTTACGCCTTTTCGACCGAAAACTGGAAACGCCCCCCTCAAGAAGTCCGCCTCCTGATGCAGCTTCTCAAACAATACTTGCGCAATGAAGTGAAAGAACTTTTACAAAACAATGTGCGTCTTCAAACCATCGGAAACCGCAAAGATTTGCCCGGCGAAATTCAAAAGGAACTCGAAAAATCCATTCAGGCCACGGCCCATTGTACGGGGTTAACTTTGGTGCTGGCTTTGTCTTACAGCGGACGGGCTGATATTACGAACGCGGTTAAACAAATCGCCGCTCAAGTGAAGTCCGGAAAAT
Source organism: Candidatus Firestoneibacteriota bacterium (assembly GCA_013286205.1). Lineage (GTDB taxonomy): Bacteria > Oederibacteriota > Muellerivitia > Muellerivitales > Muellerivitaceae > Bog-1183. Next base: position 20,182 of record JABDGD010000021.1, read on the forward strand.
TAAAAGTCGATTCGATTACAGAGAAAATGATCACCAGCGCTTTGTCGACATCGGATTTGCCGGAGGTCGATTTTCTCATCCGCACCAGCGGGGAAGTGCGAATTTCCAATTTTCTTTTGTGGGAACTGGCCTATTCTGAAATTTACATCACCAAGACGCTTTGGCCTGATTTTAAAACCAAAAGTTTTATTGAGGCGTTAAAAGATTTTCAAGGCCGGCAAAGACGTTTTGGCGGAGTAACTAATATTATCGGGAGCTTTACCAAATGGGCACGTTAACCAAACGGGTTTTAGTAGCGCTGGTGGCTATCCCTATTCTTTTATTTTTAACCTTCTGGGGAATAACCCTTCCGTTCAAGTTGGTGACTTTGGTGGCCCTGATCCTGGCCCTGTTGGAATATCTGCAATTAGCTTATGAAGACAAAATTAAACCACAGAGAACCGAAGGCATCATTTCGCTCATCATCATTTTGCTGCCGTTTGTTTATAAACCGTTTTTTGATTGGTCCGCTGAAACCAGCATTCTGGCGGTTCTGTTTGTTTTAAATCTTTCCTTTTTGTGGTCCCAGCGCACGGTCAAGCGGATGATTGTGACTGTCAGCGTAACCTTTTTAGGTGTGGCCTATTTCGCTTTTTTTGGCGGTTATTTTTTCCGGCTTCATGAGATGTCCAACGGCGGGTGGCTTTTACTCTGGCTCTATATCTCAACCTGGGCTTATGACACGGGCGGCTACTTCGCGGGCGGCTGGTGGGGCAAACACAAGCTGGCGCCGGAAGTTTCCCCTAAAAAATCTTGGGAAGGCTGCTTGGGCGGGTTTGTTCTTTCCGTGGCGGGGCTTTATCTGTTGTGGCAGTTTGCCCCGGCTTATTCTCGAATTTTCAATTTGTTAGATGTGGTGATTTTGGCCGCGCTTCTCTCTTTCTTCGGCCAAATTGGCGATCTGGTGGAATCAATTATGAAACGCAGTTTATCCGCGAAAGACTCCGGATCCTTTTTTCCGGGTCATGGCGGAGTTTTTGACCGAATTGATAGTTTGCTGTTTAACGCGCCGGTTCTTTATTTTTATTTAGTGATTTTTAAACACATACAAGTTTGAGCTCCTTGGCGGTTTTCGAAGCGTCAAGGCTAAATCCACCTGGAGGAAGCTATGTCGCTCGAAGATATCGTCAAGAAAGCACAGTCCACTTTTTTTCATCAATTTGGCGGGGATCCCACCCGTAAAGTCACCTTCGTCGCGGCGCCCAGCCGTATCACCCTTTTAGGCGGAGAATATACCGAAGCGGTTGACGGCTTTAGTTTGTTGGCCGGCGGCAGCCATACCATTGTGGTGGGCGCCCAACGCCGCAGCGACAAACAGGCGGTTATTTATTCCCTTAAGTACGATGAAAAAATCAAAGCCAATTTACCCACGCTTAAGTTTGACCGGGCCGACGGATGGGCAAACTATTCCAAGGGTGTGCTCTATTTCTACGAACGCACGGGCCGAAAATTAGAAGGCATTCAAATGGTGATCGCGGGTGATGTGCCCGAAGGAATGGGTCTGGGCGTTTCAGCTTCCATCACCGGGGCTACTGGCGGGGTTTGTAATCTTTTGGGCGCTAATCCGCTCGATAACGCGACCTTATCCAAACTGTGTCACCGGGTGGAAAGCCAATTTTTCAATCAACGCGGCGACTATTTTTCAGCCTTTGCGGTTTGTTTCGCTAAAAAAGATCATTTGGTTACTTTTGATGCCCGCAGCTTTAAGCCTGATTACATTCCTTTTGATTCGAAAAACTATAAGTTGGTGGTAGTTGACAGCGTAGTACGCAAAAAGGAACGCGAGGAAGAATTTAAAAAACGCCTGGAACTTTTTCAGCAATTGCTGGTCGAGATCCGCAAACACGTTCCCAAAGTGATTTCTTTAAGAGACGTGGACACCGAAGCTTATGAAACCGCCCGCAAAAAAATCGACATCGTCACCCGTAAGCGGTTGGACCATGTTATTTATGAAAATAGCCGCGTGAAGCGCGCCAAGGATATTTTGGGCAGGGGTGACTATGCAGGCTTCGGCAACCTGCTCAACGAGTCGCATGATTCTTTGGTGGATAAACTCAAAGTCAGCTGTGAGGAAGTGGATATCCTGACCGGCGTGGTTCGTTCTCAGCCGGGCTGTTTAGGCTCGAGAATGATGGGTATTGGCTGGGGCGGCTCTTTGGTTTGCCTGGTAAAAGCGGCGGATGTGACGGCTTTTGTGGACCGGGTGAAGGGCGACTATAAACATAAGGTTAATATGAACGCTCAAGTTTTCGTGAATGAGCCGCAGGATGGCGTGCGGGAAGTCATGCCTGCCGCTTTAAGCGCTAACACGTCGCTTTAAAAGCTTTGGATAGGGTGAAAACCGGGGTTTTTAGGTCATTTTCAGGTTAAAGGATTGGCTAAATAGGCTGTTTTTTGGTTTCCAATCCCTTTTAGCTAATTATAATGACTGCCTCGGTTGCCTCTATGAATCCGTGTCTCTGCATCGAATGAAAAAATAGCTTTGGAGGCTGTGATGCGTTTGTCTAAAAATGGCTGGTTATTGGCGATAACGATTTTAATATCGGCTTTTAGTTCTACCGTACAAGTTCAAGCCCAGGGTGCCTCAGCCGACCAATATGTGGCCAACGGTCAGCAGCTTTTAAACCAGAAAAATTTCACTCAAGCCGCTCAATATTACTACGCCGCGATTAAGCTCGATCCGAACAATGCGGCCGCTTACCAAGGTTTAGGTACCTGCTATTACATGGGCGGACGCAAGCAAGACGCTTTAACCTTTTATCAAAGATCTTTGTCGATTAACCCTAATAATCCGCAGCTGTCTCAATTTGTGCAAAGCTTACAATCTCAGCTGGGATCCGCCAACGCTCCTGGCGCTATGGGGATGGCTGCTTCTGATCCCTTGTCTCAAGGTTCGGCTCTTTTTCAACAAAAGCAATATGCCGCCTCGATTCCTTATTTCCAGAGAGCCGCTCAGCAAACCCCTAATGATTACCGGCCTTTTTATTACGCTGGTTATGCTTATTACATGACAGGTAATACCCGTTTCGCCGCGCTTTACTTTGCCGTAGCGAACATGAAACAACCCAACGCTTCCATTCAAGCTTACGCGGACCGTGTGAAGAGTTCTTTGTCCCCGGATGACCAACAATGGGTTGACGACCAATTGTCAAAATACAGCGCCTCCAACGGCGGCAGCTATTCCGGCGCCAGCCAGGTGGCCTTTGGGTTTAACTTCCTGGGCGGTTCGACTTACATTTTCGCGAATCCTGACCAGGTTATTAATGGCGTTGAAAACGCTCAGGCCAGCGGCACTCAGGTGCAATTGAATGGTACGACACCCAACATGCTCGCCATGATCGGTATTGAACCCTATTTGGAATTTGGTAAGAATTTCGAATTGGATTTTGGCGCGGCTTATGTTCCTGTCGGAACCTTGGCTTATCAATGGTTTGATTTGTCTGACGGGTTTGGATTTAACAACAGCTTTAATACCAGCATGGTTTTGACTGAACTGGGATTAAAAATTAAATTCGGTGATAAAGACGTGAAGGCTTACATCGGCTTGGGAGCCAATATCGCGCCCATTAGCACGACCTTTAGCAAGGTGCCGACCGTCATGGACGCTAACGGCAACATTAACCTCGCCGGAACGCCGAATGATCCGAGCAGCGGTAATTACAGCACGGTGGGCGTGGGTGGTTATGCCCGCTTTGGTGTGGATTTCACTTTGGCGAAAAACTTAGCCCTCGGTCCTTTCCTGGGCGTTCAAATCCTCACGGCGACCAATTTCGAAAACGGAAGCAAGACGCTTATGGTCAATCAGAACAATGGGGATGTGGGTGTGGCCAATTCGGGCAGCCTCGCGGGCGTCACCAACACAACTCCTTTGACCCTGGATTACAGCAATATCAATTTGGGCATGGAGTTGAAGTTCTCGTTCTAATCTGAACGGTGTTAGATTTCTCCGAACGGGCCCCCTAGAAGGGCCCGTTTTTTTTTGTCATCAATCAAAGGAAATATTTTTTAAGGGGGACAGGATGATTTCTCGATTCGCGGTTGGGGTCTTGTGCGCGTTATTGACGATAGTTGTGGTGAACCCAAGTTGGGCTGTAGAGGTTGATTGGAAAAACGACTTTACCTTTTATGGGGATAACACTGAATTTTTTGAACCCTACCGCACGGGCGAAACTATTTTAGGGCAACAGGGTAAAAGCTACTTTGAGGCGGCACTGGGGCCTAAAGCGCTTTTGACCGCGGGTGTTTTTGGCGATTTTCGCAGCCAAAGTGATGTGGATCCGGCGGTCGATGTAAAACCCCTGCTTTCGTTCCAGTTTCATGAGGGCGGCAGCAAACTGATTATGGGAACGTTGATCACCAAAGATCGTCACGGTTTTTTAGAACCTTTGGAAGTCACTTTTTTAGAATTTACGCGGCCAATTGAATATGGTCTTCAGTGGATTGAGGACGATCCGGGTTTCAAAACCGATTTGTTTTTAAGCTGGCATCAGCTCAACACGCCGACACAGCCTGAACAGATGGATTACGGCGGCGTTATAAAGGAACCGATCAGCGACGATTTTTCCTTCGAGGAACAATTTCACGGTTTCCACGACGGCGGCCAGCTTTACACCACGGGCGGCATTGTGAACAATTGGGTGCCGGCCGCGGGCTTTCGTTTAAAGGTTCCGGGTTTTTTGGGTATGACACAATTTGACGCTTTTGGAATCTTTAGCGGGCTTCTTTTTGGCGACAGCACTTCGGGCACACAATATGGCGGTGGGGGCTATTTAAAAGCGACCGTTTCACCTGATCCTTACCTGCAGCTTTTTGGTATTGGCTGGGTGGCGAATGATTTTTACACGGCCGAAGGCGACGCCAATTACGCTTCCTATAGTTCAATGGACTCGACCACGGTGGATCAGATTCATCCTTTTGTGGCGCACAACCGGACTTATTTTGAATTGGGCGCGAAGCGCATATTCCCCATGGAGGGAGCGCAATTTGAGGCAGAGTTCCGCGTTCATTTCATAGATTCGTACAGCGCGTACTCTTACCGTTTAGCGGTGGCGGCGCCTTTTGATTTAAATGTTTTCTCATCGGCCAAAGAACAAAAATAAGCGGCCAGAAGATGGTTGGATAAGCTGGAAAGAATATGAGCAAAACTAAAACCAAAATCGCCTTTACGACTTTAGGCTGCCGTGTGAATCAATACGACACTCAGGCGATGAAGGAACAGGTCGAAAAAGCTTCTCTGCAAAGTGTTGGCTTTGATGAAGTTGCGGATATTTATGTGATCAATACCTGCACGGTGACTTCAGGAGCGGATTCTGAAGGCCGTCAACTGGTTCGCCGGGCGAAGGCTAAAAATCCTGATTCCTTTGTGGTAGTGACCGGCTGTTTGGCTCAAGACCGGCCGGAAGAAGTGGCCGCTTTGTCGGGCGTCAACATGGTGGTAGGGAATACTGAAAAGTCGGCTTTACTTCAAAAAATCGTTTCCCAATACGAACCCCTTCAGTCCTTAATTGATGATATTCACCTCAATCCTTTGTCGCCTTGGGGCGGTGGCATCTCTCGTTTTGACGGTCATCAAAGGGCGACAATTAAAGTTCAGGATGGCTGTAACTTTGGATGTTCTTTTTGTCTGATTCCGCGGGTTCGGGGCGAAATGATTTCGCGCCCTGGGCTGGAAATTGTGGAAGAAGGAAAAAGACTGGCTTCTAATGGTGTTAAAGAATTGGTTCTGGCGGGAATACAACTTTCTTCCTATGGAAGAGATTGGGGCTTAAAAGCTTCTGAGCCCCGTCTGGCGCCTGTTATCGAAAAACTTTTGGCGATTCCCGGGATACACCGTGTGCGTCTTTCCTCTTACGCGGTCGCTGATTTTGAGGATGCTCTTCTGCCTTTGTGGAAATCCAAAATGGGTCTTTGTGAACATTTACACCTGCCCCTTCAAAGCGGGGATGCCGATGTTTTAAAAGCGATGAGACGTCCCTATACGCTGGACGGTTATCGGGCCACGGTAGAAAAAATAAGAGCCTCGGCACTGGATCTGGGCTTAACGGCCGATGTGATCGCCGGCTTTCCGGGTGAAAGCGAAGAGGCTTTTGAGAACACTTTGAGCCGCATTAAAGAATTTGGTTTTGTGGATTTTCATCCTTTTCCCTATTCGGATAGACCCCAGACCCCAGGCGAGAGCCTGAAACCAAAGGTTAATCCGGCGGTTATCCGGGAAAGAATGAATAAACTTTGGCAATTAAAGAAGGAATGTTTAGAAACTTCAGCCCAAAGAGCCAAAGGAAATAGATGCCGAGTGATTGTGGAGCGGTATAATGCGGGTCGACAAGCTGGTTTGACCGACGAGGGTTTGCGGGTTGTTTTTCCTGAAACGCAGGGGTTGTTGGGTAAAGAAATATGGGTTCAGGTAGAAGGCTTCCGCGATGGTCACGCGTGGGCCAGTGTGGTGGCTGAATCTCCGGTGGGAGTCTGATATGAGCCGTAACCTATTCTCTGTTTTTTTAGCGGTTTTAAGTTTTTGTATTCTTTGGACTCCGCTTTGGGCGGATCCGGCGGACGATTATTACCGCGAAGCCAATACTTTCTTCACCAACAAAGATTACCAGCGCGCTTTTGACGCTTACCAGGGCGCCATCCCTTTTGACACCAATCCTTACCGCGCTTATCTAGGCATGGGTAACAGTGAATATTTCCTCAACGATAAAATCAAAGCGGTGGAGTATCTTCAAAAATCCTATGATCTGTTTAAAGACGAAAAGGTCGCCGCCTTTATCGCTAAAATTAAAGCGACTATTCCTCCGCCCAAAACGCCTTTGTTTGTGAAGGCTGAAAACTTGTTGAAAGACAAACTCTACAAACAGGCGATCCCTTTGCTCAAGGAAGTGGAACAGTATGAATCCACTAATTTAAAAGCTTTTTATGACATGGGTTATTGTTATTACGAACTGGGTAATAAGCCTGAGGCTACGCTCAACTTCGCTTATTACGAAGCCAAAACTAACGATCCGGCTGTGGTCGCTTTGCTAACCAAGATGAAAAGCGAATTGTCGGTGGATGACAGAGAATGGGTGGACGCTCAGGTGGAATTGGGACCGCCTTTTTCCCCGCCGTTTCATTTTTCTGGAATCGGCATCCGCTTTGAACCCTCTTTTCAGTTAACGTCGCTCAAAGACTTTAACGCTTTTGTGGCCGAAATGACTAAGACTGCCGCAGCCGCTGCGGTAACTGATTCTTCTTTCACTTTTTCGGCTGGCGCTCCTCCGGGTGGTTTGGCGATTGAACTCAATCCTTATGTTCAAGTGTCTGAAGACTTGGAAGTCGGTTTGAGTTTTGGCGCGCTTTTTTTAGGCCAGTTAACAGCTTCCTATACGGCTCAAAATCAACTGGAGCAGGGCAACGCGGCGATCAGCTATGGGGTGACCGAGGCGGGCATTAGCATTCGCTCTGAAATGGTTCGTTTATACAAAAATAAAATTAAATTTTTTATTGAAGCCGATCCGACTCTTTTTATGACCAATGTTTCTACGGCCAATTCAGAAGTGAGCAACTCCACGCCTAATTCAGGCTTTGATTTTCCGATGGTCACGGGTAACTTCAATAGTTCGGGTGTAGGAGCCCGGTTTAAATTGGGTGTGGATTGGAAGCCTTTGCCCAATTCGATTGTTTCCGGCTTTCTTGGGTTTCAAATGGCTCAGGTTCAGGGTTTTAGCGGCAGCGGGCTGGTACCTGGTGCGACGGCTGGCAGTACGGTGAGCACTCCCGGACAATTAGAAACAGTGCAGGGCCCCAATGGTACCCGAATTATTTTTGTTCCCACCGGGGGCTTTGTACCGGGCGCTTCTCCCTTAACATTGGATTTGAGCGGCGTGATTATTGGCGCTGACTTTACGATCCTTCTCTAAACGTGGCTCTTTTTCAGCAGCAAAATCGAAATACACTCTCGTTAAAAAACATTTTGGCCATGCGTTTGTTCTATATGGCCAAACTCATCGGCGGCGATTCTTATTCGCATCGGGTGGGCTGGAAGTCGCCACAAACTCAGGAAGCCCGCTTTAACGCGCTTTTGGCCGCGGGTGATTTAAAAGGGAAAAGTATTTTAGATTTGGGCTGCGGGCTGGGATGTCTTTACGGTTATTTAAAAGAAAAAGGCTGGAAGGGCGACTATACGGGAATAGATGTGCTGGACATGATGGTGGCTGGAGCGCAGAAGCGTTTTCCCGGCGCGGCTTTTGAAAAGCGGAACATCCTGCTGGACCCACCCCGGCGCCAATGGGATTATATTTTGATCAGCGGTATTTTTAACCACCGGGTAAAAGATAATTGGGCATGGATTGATGAAACGATCCGCCTTTGTTTTAAGCTGTCGAGGGTGGGAGTCGCTTTTAATCTTTTGGTGTCTGAAGAAGATGAGTCGGACGGTACTTTCTTTTATGCCCAAAAGTCTGACCTGGAAAAAAAGGCCGTTCTTTGGACTGGCGGAAAATATAAAATAGTTTCGGGCTATTTGCCGGATGACATGACGGCTTATCTTTACCACTAGGAGAAGTGATGAATAACGACTGCCTGTTTTGCAAAATTATCCGCCGTGAAATTCCCGCTAAAATCGCCTTTGAGGATGATGAAGTTCTGGCTTTTCACGATATTCAGCCCGCGGCGCCCATTCATATTTTATTCGTGCCGAAAAAGCATGTGGATTCAGTGGTACATGTCCTGGATCAAGAACCCGTGGTTTCTTTGTTGGCGAATCGGGCGGTGAAGGCCGCTGAAAAATTGGGGATTCAATCGACCGGTTTCCGTCTTGTGATGAATTATGGTCCTGACGCGGGGCAAACGGTTCATCACCTCCATATGCATCTATTGGGCGGCGCCCATTTATCGCATCTCTAATTTTAAGTGGTTAAAATCACGGTATTCAGGCCTTTTTCCCTAACCGGGTTGCTTGACGGGCGGCTCTCTAAAGCATTAAACTCCTCCTCCCTGCAGCCCTCGGGCTAAAGGTTCCATTTCACCCATAGAGGGGAGAGTGACCACGTGGTCGAAGTCCGTTTAGAAGATAATGAACCGATTGAAAACGCCCTGAAGCGTTTTAAAAAAGTCGTTCAGAATTCGGGTCTTATTTCAGAAATGAAAAAGCGCGAATTTTATGAGAAACCCAGCGAACGCCGTAAAAAGCGCGAAGCAGCCGCCCGTAAGAAGGCGCGCCGTCGGGCAATGAAGTTTAACCGCGACTAATTGATTTAGTCGAACCGAGCCCGCTCCCTTTGATGGGGGCGGGCTCTTTTTATCTCCAGGCTTTTTAACCATAAAGGCCACGGAGTTTACGCCTGAATATGTTTGAAACTTTTCAAGATTTATGGAGGCATCATGAGCGCATCCCCTTTATTCGACAAAATTAACGCCGACATTATCACGGCCATGAAAGCGAAAGCCGAAGCCGATCTGTCCGCTTTGCGCATGCTCAAATCCGCAATCAAATATAAAGAAGTCGATTTGAAACGCGAAGTCACCGATGAGGACGTGATTGATGTTTTGGCCAAACAGGCCAAACAACGTAAAGAATCCATTGAGGGTTTTGAAAAGGGCGGACGCCCTGAAGCTGCCGCCAGTGAGAAGGCCGAGTTGGCCCTGATTGAAAAGTTCTTGCCTGCGGCCTTGAGTGAAGCGGAATTAACCCAGCTTATTGAAGAAGCGGTGAAGACCAGCGGAGCCGCCGGCCCGAAAGACATGGGCAAAGTTATGGCGATTTTGACGCCTAAAATTAAAGGCCGCGCGGACATGGGTAAAGTGAGCGGTTTAATTAAGGCCAAGCTCGGCTAAGTAGTGATGGCGAGGCTGTATGATTCTTTCCCCTTCTTTTTATCAAGGCTCGACCCAAAAGATCGCTAAAGCTTTATTGGGTCAGATTTTGGTTAACGAAACTCCTCAGGGTCTTTCGTCGGGCCGTATTGTAGAAGTGGAAGCTTATCTGTCGAAAAATGATCCGGGCTGCCACGCGGCCCGCGGTAAAACTCTCCGCAATGCCGTCATGTTCGGTCCCCCCGGCTACGCTTATGTTTATTTCTGCTACGGCAACCACTTTATGTTCAACATCGTGACAGAAAAAGAAGGTGTGCCCGGCGCGGTTTTGATCAGGGCTTTAGAGCCGGTGAAGGGTTTGGACTTGATGGCGCGGCGCCGGGGTAAATTTCAAAGTCACGAATTGGGTTTAACCAACGGTCCGGGCAAGCTGGTACAGGCTCTCGGGATTGACCGCGGGCATAATCATTTTCCACTCTTTAAAAAGCCTCTTTATCTTTTAGCGGCTGAACGGAAAGAAAAAATCGGCGTGACGACTCGGATTGGATTAACTGAGGGCGCGGATTTGCCGCTGCGGTTTTATTTGGAAGGGAATCCCTATGTTTCTGTGAAGCCGGGAAAAGACCGGTTTTCACCGGGCATGAAGAAAAAGTTGAAGGCTCAAGCGTTAAAGAAGGCGGCTCAAACAGAGTGAATCATCAAGCGCAGGAAGGCTTTTTAACCGCGGTTGAGTTTCCAAAACTATTGGAAGCGCTGGCTTTGGATTGCCAAACGCTGGCGGGTAAAACCCATTTGAAGTCTTTCCGTCCTTTGGCGGATACGGCTGTGGTAGAAAGCCGGCTCCGTAAAACGCAAGAACTCGAAAAACACATCCTGAAAAATAACACCATTACCATTCCGGATAGCCAGTATTTTCAATCGGCTTTTCAACAGGCCCGTTCTCAGGGTCAAATTTTATCCGCGGAAGAATTGGCCTCCCTCAGCCGCTTTCTGGCGGACGTGGTGCGTCTGAGGCAATCGCTTTCGCCTCAAGAGGGAATTCCCCCTATCTTTCAAGCCTGGTTAGACCGATTACATGCTCTGCCCGCTTTACGGGATCTTTTAAAAGAGAAGGTTTCGGATAAAGGCGAAGTCTTGGATGGTGCCTCCGCTGATCTCAAATCTGTGCGCGACCAGCTCAGGTCGCTGCGTTCTGAAATTCAAAATTTTTATCAAAAGTTTCTTCAAAGAAGCGACGCGGGTGATGTGCTTCAAGAGAAGATCATCACCGAACGCGAAGGCCGTTTAGTGGTGCCAGTGCGGCGGGATCATCAAAACGCGGTGCCGGGCTTTGTGCATGGCTTATCGGCCTCAGGGGCGACGCTTTTTGTGGAACCCAAAGAAATGGTCGAGAGCAATAACCGGGTTCGAGAGGCTTTACTGCGTGAAGACGAAGAAATCAGGAAAGTTCTCCGGGAAACCACCCAGGCGGTTTTAGAAGTTTCGGCTGAAATTGAGGGCACGGTTCAAACCTGCGCCGAGATTGATACCCATGGGGCCCTGGCCCTTTTTGCCTCCCGCTATGACGGCCAATTTATTACGCCGCAAACCGGCGGTTCTTTGAAACTACAGGTAGCCCGCCATCCTTTGCTGGCGCTGGAAGCCAAGGACAAGTTCCGTGAAAAAGTAATTCCGCTCGATTTGGTTTTTGAAAATGAAGTAAAGGTCATTCTGGTATCGGGTCCCAATGCGGGTGGTAAAACGGTTGGTCTTAAAACCCTTGGTCTGGCCTGTGCCACGGCTCAGTCCGGTATTCCGATTTTGGCCCGGGCGGATAGCGCCATTCCAGCCATTCTTCACTTTGACACCGATCTTCGAGATGAACAAAGTCTCTCTGACCATTTGAGCACTTACGCGGCCAAATTAGTGGCTTTGAAACGAATGATGGATCAGGCGGGACCTCAAACTTTGTATTTACTCGATGAACTCGGCGCCGGCACTGACCCCCGAGAGGGCGGCGCTTTAGGATTGGCTTGCCTTGAAGTGTTTCGCGAAAAGGGAGCTTTTGTTTTGGCCAACACTCACCAACCTTTGCTCAAACTTTTAACCCAGGAAGAGAAGGGTATGGCGAATGCCGCCATGTTGTTTGATGAAACTACGGGCAAGCCTACCTTCTGTTTGGTCTCGGGCATTCCGGGACGCTCTTACGCTTTAACGCTGGCCAAGCAAATGGGCTTCAGCGATGAACTTCTAGAACGAGCCAAAACCCATTTGCCGCCGGGAGAAGCTGATTTGTCAGAATTGCTGGCAAAACTGGGACAGGAAAAAGACGCCGCTGAAAAAGCGAAGCAAGAAGCTGAAAAAATCCGTGACGGACTGAAAAAAACTGAGCAGGAACTTTTAACAGCCAAACGTCAAATTAAAGACGAGGCGAAAAATATTAAAAAAGCCGCTCAGGTCGAAGCTGAGGGTATTGTTAAAAATACCCGCCGCCAGATGGAGCATTTAATACAGGGCGTTAAAACGCCTGCCGGTCAAAATTTGAATAAAGACCGGATGCGCAACGCCAAGCAGGAAGTGAATCAAAAATTAAAGAATGTGGCGCCCGCGCCCGAAAAGATCATTTTAGAAGTGGCGGATCCCCATCCGGGGGACAAGGTTTTGTTTAAACCGGGCGACAGCAATGTGCTGATTGTGAGTGTGGACGAAGATAAGGCCGAAGCGGTCATTCAAATGGACAACGGCATGAAGTTGACCTGCAAATACTCTGATTTGGGCCTGGTCATTAAAGCGACACCTAAACCTAAAGCCCCTCTACAAATAAGCGGAGTAATGAGTGCTAAAGCTATGGATGAAAAAGGAAGTTTGGACATCGACTTGAGGGGTAAAATGGTCGACCAGGCTTTGCCGCTGGTGGATAAATTTTTAGATGATGCGCTCCTGTCGGGGTTGCCCTTTGTTCGTATTATTCACGGCAAAGGTACGGGTGCCTTACGCGAGGCGATTCATACCCATTTACCGATTCATCATAAGAACGTCGAGTTTACGATGGCCGAACCGTCTCAGGGCGGCGCGGGTGTGACTGTGGTTAAGTTTAGAAAGTAACAAGGAACCGATGAAGTATTCCGACGAAATAATCCAAAGAGTCAAAGACGCTACCGACATCGTGTCAGTGGTGGGCGAATATGTCTCGCTCAAAAAAGCGGGCAACAGCTACAAGGGTCTTTGTCCTTTCCATAGCGAAAAGTCGCCGAGTTTCAACGTGTCGGCTTCGCGCAACGGCTTCCATTGCTTTGGTTGCGGCAAAGGCGGCAATGTCATCACCTTCATTATGGAAATGGAGAAGATGCCCTTCCCGGAGGCGCTCCGTCTCTTAGCGGACAAAGCCAACATCGCCCTGCCCAAACAGGAAGAAAGCACCCGAGACCTAGCGGCTGAAAAAGTTCGGGAACGGATGCAAGCCATCAACGAGTTCGCGGGTAAGTTTTTTTATGACCGGCTCCTCTCCCAGGATGGACAGGCCGCCCGGGACTATTTCAAAGGCCGGGGATTCACCAAAGAAGACGCGGTGAAATACCAGATCGGTTTCGCTCCCGATGGTTGGGAAAGCCTGAAAATAGCGGGTCAAAAAGCCGGGTTTACCCCCTCGGAATTACTGTCCGCGGGCCTTATTGTGCATAACGAGGAAAAGAACAAGGATTACGACAAGTTTCGCAATCGTCTGATGTTTCCGGTAAAAGATAACTATGCTAGAATCATCGCCTTTGGGGGCAGAACGCTTAGCGATGAAGCAGGACCAAAATACCTAAACTCACCCGAAACCTTACTTTTTAAGAAAAGTGAATGCTTGTACCTGCTGGACATGGCCCGTGAGGCTATACGCCAGAAGGGATACGTTTTGGTTGTGGAAGGTTATTTTGACGCTTTGGCGCTGCATCATTTTGGGTTGGAAAACGCGGTCGCTACTTTAGGAACCGCTTTAACGTCTCAACATGGCAGGCTCTTGAAGCGCTACACCACCGAAGTGGTGTTTTCGTACGACGCGGACATGGCAGGCCAAGCGGCGGTGCTCAGAGGTTTTGAGCCGCTGATTCAGGCAGGCCTCAATATTCGTGTTTTAGTCATGCCTGACGTGAAGGACCCTGACGAGTATTTGCAAAAGCACTCAAAGGAAGAATTTGAGGCGATGGTCGAGAAGGCCCCCGGATTTTTCCGCTGGTGGGCGCAGTCGTTGAAGAAAAAGTTCCAGGGTTCGCCCGTGGAAGAGCGCATGAGAGCGCTGCAAGGTTTTGTGCCGATGATTGTGCAGATACCGGACGAGGTACTGGTGCAGGCGGCCTGCTCGGCGATCGAGTCTGAGCTGGGCTTGGATAACCGGGATCTGTTGACGATTGTGAATACCGAACGCAAAAAAGGCCCTCGGAAAACCGCTCCGGAGCGGGTGGAGCCGGTTGATGTAAAGGAAGAAAGTGCGCCGAACGCCAAACCGGTTTTCGCGGCGAACGATTTACAGATTGAAGCGGATTTTTTAGCGCTGCTGACCGAAGAGAAGGGCGAGTTTGTGCCCTGGGCCGTGAACGAATTGTCGCCCGAAGTTTTCTACGTCGAAAGCTTTAGGCAACTATTCGAGGAGTTGAGCGCGGGGGATATCAAACCCGAGCAGTTGAATCAGGTTCCTGAATTGGAGCCTTCTTTTATCCGTATTGAGAACCAATCGGAGAAAAAGCATCGAGAGGCCATGTTAATTGATTTGGCCACGGCGCTGAAGAAGCGCTACTTCAAGCGCCAGCTGGCGGACTTGAGGAGTCGGCAGACGGAAGCGGAAAAGGCCGGAGATGTAGAGCAGGCTCTGCTGTTGGCTCAGCAGATCATGATGTTAAAGAGACAACATTCTCAAGAGGTGGAAAGTAAATGAAGCAACCAACCAAGGCAAAAGAACACGTCACTAAAATTCTCGAAGTCGGTAAAGAGAAGGGATACATTACCTATAAACAGGTGAACGATATTCTGCCGGATGAGGTCGTCTCTTCCGAAGAAATTGACGATATTCTTTTAATGCTGGGCGAAAACGACATCAAGATTGTCGACCAGGAAGAAAAAGCTCCGGTGATTCCGGACGGCGATAAAGAAGTGGGCGCGGCTGGCGCGACTAAAGATGAAGATGAAGATGACAGCGAAGAGTTTGAAAAGAACTTTGAGACTGCCGGCGTCGAAACCCGCATGGGCGACCCGGTGAAGATGTATTTGCATGAAATGGGCCGTATTTCCCTGTTAACCCGTGAAGAAGAAATTTCGATCGCTAAGCGTATCGAAGCGGGCGAATTCAGAGTGGAAAAAGCGGTTTGGGGCTCGGCGATGGGGTTCCAGATTTTGCATGACCTCTTTAATGACATTATTAAAAAGAAGAAGACTCTCCAAGAAACTATTGATCTGGATCCCTACGCGGACTTGCCGGGCGGGGTTCCTGAAAAGCAAATCTATACCAAAATCCGTAAAAACAACGTCAAACTTAACGCCATGGAAAAGCAAATTAAACAAATGCAGCATAAGGTGCATTTGAAGTCCCTCGGCGCGGATAAACGTAAAGAATTGGCCGAACAGCTCGATACCAAGCTGATCGATTTGATCTGGTTGATCAAAGACTGCCAGTTCCAAAAGAAAGTTAAAGAACGCATGATCGGCCGCTTGCGCGAACAGGGCGAACTGATTGAAGAACAAGAACACATCATGCATTTGCAAGAAAAACAAATGAAGCTGACGCCGGAAGCCTACGTCAAATTGCCCAGCTATTTGAAGCACGGCTCCCACAGCGAAATTAAGATTCTTGAAAAGAAGAGCAGTGCCAAGGGCGATGACTTCGAAAGAGCCTGCAAAGCTTGGGATGAAGCCCGTCACCACATTAAGAAATTAGAAAAAGAATCCATGTCGACCCGGGATCAAACCAAGGTCATCATGAAGAGCATCCGCGTGGGCGAACGTGAAGCCTACTACGCCCGTATGGAGCTCGTTGAAGCTAACTTGCGCTTGGTCATTTCCATCGCGAAAAAATACACGAATCGCGGCTTGCCGTTCCTGGACTTGATCCAGGAAGGTAACATCGGTTTGATGCGCGCGGTTGAGAAGTTTGAATACCG
>JABDGD010000022.1 GCA_013286205.1 Candidatus Firestoneibacteriota bacterium
ATCGCTCACGAGCACGGGCCTTACCGCAAACTGTGGGATGTGTCCCGTGCTTTGGAAGGCCTGGTGCGTCACGTCTCCACCCACGCGGCGGGGATCATCATTGGCAATGAGCCTTTACTGGAATCCATTCCGGTTTGCCGCGGCACAGAAAATGACCTTTTGTCCCAATATGACATGAACGCCCTGAAGGATGTGGGGCTGTTGAAACTGGATATTCTGGGTCTGCGTACCCTGAGCATCATCGACGATACCCTGCGGATGATAGAACACCATCGAAACATCAAACTGAATCTATCCGAAATACCTCTGGATGATCCGGCTACTTTCAAATTATTACGTGAAGCTAAAACGATGGGCATTTTTCAGTTGGAATCCCGTGGGATGCGGGATTACATGCGCAAGTTGGAACCCTCGGAAATGGAAGACCTGATCGCGCTCTTGGCCCTTTACCGTCCGGGTCCGCTGGGCTCTGACATGGTGGATGATTTTATTCACCGTAAAAAGGGTTTAGTGAAGGTTCAATATTTGCATCCGAAGTTAGAGCCCATTTTAAAGACCACCTATGGGGTCATTCTTTATCAGGAACAGGTGATGCGCATCGCCAAAGACTTGGCGGGTTTTAGCCTGGGACAGGATGATATCTTGCGCCGGTCCATGGGCAGCAAAAACTACGAAAAAATGGAGCAGATGAGAAGCAAGTTTTTAGCGGGGGCCCATGAGGCCAAAATACCCGCTGAGACCGCGGACGCTATTTTTGATCTGATGGCCAAGTTCGCCGGTTATGGTTTTAACAAGTCCCATAGCGCCGCTTACGCGCTTGTTTCTTATCAGACCGCGTATTTAAAAGCGCGCTACGCGCCGGAATTTATCTCGTCCCTTCTTACGGGCGAGTCGGGCAACCACGACAAAATTTCACAAAGCATTTTTGAGTGTAAAAAAATGGGGATCAAGGTTTTGCCGCCGGATGTGAATGAAAGCACGGATGTCTTTGGTGTGACGGCGGATGGAGCTATCCGTTTTTCGCTGTCCGCGATTAAAAATGTGGGTTTCCCGGCGGTGGAAGCGATCTTAAAGGGCAGGGCGGCTGGCCCCTATGAATCGTTATTTGATTTTTGCCAGAGGGTCGATTTAAAAACCTTTACGCCCAAAATGCTGGAGTCCCTTATCGCCGCGGGCGCTTTTGATTTCACCAAGACCTCCCGGACGGCGCTCAAAGCCGCGGCGGCCAAGGTTTTCCGCCAGGCGCAGGTGGATCAGGCGGACTCCCAATCGGGTCAAACCTCATTGTTTGAGTCCAAAGCCGAGGCCCCAAAGCTATCTTTGGATATTCCTGAGGAGTCACCCGCGCAAGCCCTCATGGCGGAGAAGGAACTTTTAGGTTTTTATCTTTCCGGCCATCCCTTGTCGGAACATGAATGGGAGCTGGAACACTATGTCACTCCGCTCAATGAGCTGGAGGAATTACCGAATGGCTTTGAAATGAGAGCGGCGGGGCTGATTCGTGGTTTTTCGAAGAGCATGGCCAAGAAAAGCCAGGAAGTTTATGCCCGTTTTACCATTGAAGACCTTCACTCTCATGTGGAAGTGATTGCCTGGCCCGAAACCTTTAAAAAATACGAAAAATTACTCGGCAAGGACAAACTGGTAGGCTTAAAGGGCCGGCTGGATAAAAGCGGGGACCGGATTCAGATTATCGCCAATGAAATCATTGATATGAACGATATGGCGGTGAAATGGGCCAAAGGTGTGAAACTGAAGCTCAATGTGGTGGGAATGGATGAGGGGTTGCTGCCCCAGGTGAAAGCGATTTGCGAGAAATATAAGGGCGACGCGAAAGTTTACTTCCACATGCAGACGACCCATCATGGGTTAATGGTGCTGGAAGCGGAGGGAATTAAGGTGAAGCCCTCAAGAGCCTTCTTTAACGAGATATACGGCATATTGGGTGATGACAGTATTGAGATAGAATTGTAAACAGGGTTGCCGATGAGCGTTGTTGTGAAGGGGAGTCGTGATGAAAGTACCTAAAAGAATAGAAAAGCGCGGGTCGGTCAGGACGCAGGTATCCGTGCCGGTGAAATACCGCGTTTACGGCGAAGATTCAAAACCTCAAAAAAGCTCTGTCACGGGCCATAGCAGGGATATTTCGGTCGGCGGGCTGAAACTGGCAGTGAAAGAACATGACCCGATTGGCACTGAATTGGAATTGGAAATTATGCTGCCCCGTAACCTGGGCATGCATACCTCTGCCCGCGTGATTGGCAAGGTGGTGGGCCAGGACGAGTGGCGGGTGGACGGAACGGTGACCCGCTTTAACCGGATTTCTTTTGTGGAGCCCGACAAAGACGCCCAGGTTTTGATTCTGCGGCTGATGTTTGAATTGATGCGGCAAAAAGGCTTACGAAAGTAATCCCTGATTTTTTAAGAAGCCGAAGACTCTTATTTTTGACATTCCCGAATTAAATCATCCAAATGCTGAACCGAAGCGTTCTTATAAGGATCTGGGTGTAGATTTTGCGTATAAATGAAATCCACCAGGGCTTTTTTCTTTTGTTTTTCAGATAAATAAATTAAACCACGGCAATAAAAAGCCTCGGGGCTGGCCGTGTTGCCTGCCGCTTCGTTCACATAACGAAACGCTGTAGCTTTATCACCGGCCTGATAACGTTCAAAAGCCATTTGGGCCAAAATTTTAGAAGTGAAAGCGGCGTCGATGCTGAACGATTTCGCGGTTTGCTGACGGGCTTCCTCGGTTTTTCCCACTTTTTCCAAACTAGTGACCCAATTAAGAATGAAATAAGGGCTGGCGGGAGACCAGTAAACGGCCCGGCCATAAGCTTGTTCGGCTTTTTCTAGATATTCGCGGTTAAAAGCGCTGAGTACGGAATAAACACGGCCCTCGTCGTTGTGGTAATAGGCGTTGGCAGGGCTCATTTGGATGGATTTCTGATAACAGGTCAGCGCTTCCGGAAACCATTCCAGCGCCTGGGTCGTATCCAATCGGCCTCTTTGTTCATAAGCCAGACCTTTATAGAGGTTGTACTTCACATCCCAGGGGAAAAGATTGACTGCCCGGCTCAAATAGTTAATTTCGGTATTGGAATAATAAATAAGAGCGTCAGAAGAAGTCTGCGCGTCGCGGTTTTTGACAGCACTGGAGTAAATATCACCCCGCCCATAAGCAATATCCGCCGCTAAGCGGCGAAGGGGGAATAAAAGAATTAGTGCAATCAGGGATGTGATGACAGTTTTTTGAAAATATAACGAGACGCGGGATGAAGGGGTATTGTCTTCTTTTTTGCCGAAATAGGTGAGAGAGGCCAATAGGAAAAACCAGACCAAATTGATCGCCGCCACGCCAAAACTGAAGAAGTTTTGAACTTGATAGGCTAAAGCGGAAGATAAAACCGCCATCAGATACCAGCGTTCATAGGCACCGCTGTTTTGATAGGCTTTTAGCCAATAAAAAACAAATGCCGCCAATAGTAAAAGATAAGAGGCCAATCCCAGAAGTCCGCTGGTGGACGCGATTTGAAGTAATTCGTTATGAGCCATGCGGGATGAAGTGAATAAACCGTCAATCTGATTAAATTCGATACCGCTGTAAAAGGGAAAGGCGATTTTAAAAGTATCTAAACCAGTGCCGAAGATCGGATTGGCTTTGATCATCATGACCGCCGGGCGCCAAATGTGTAAGCGCGAAGTGGCCAGGCTTTGAGACGCGTGAATGATTGAATCGAACAATCGTTGAATAAAAGACCAGCCGAAAAATAAAACAAAAACGCCCAATAGCGCCGAAGAGAAGGCTAGCTGAAATTTAGAAACCAGCGCCCAGCGCTGGCGGATCATTTCTTTCCATTTCTGGTTTTGAAAGGCCAAATAGAACCATGTTCCGGCGCCCAGAAGGGCCGCTAAAAAGCCTCCGCGGCTGGCGGTGCTTAAAAGGCCCAGAATGAGAATGGTGGTGACAAAAATTTTGACAGGCAAATATTGAAAGCGGCTGGCGTTGATGCAAAAAAGGGAAAGAAAAAGCAGGCCCAGAATGCGCGTGATAAAGCTGAAATTGTTGGAGGGGTCCAAATGCAGAAAGAGTTGGCTTTTAGCCGTGCCCAAAAATAGAAAGCCTGCGCCCAAAATGAGAAATAGTGAAAAGATGGGAGAAAAAACCGGCTGGGTTTGAACTCTGTCTTCTTGGGGGCGGAAGGACAGGGTTAAAAAGAGAGGAATGGCCATGGCGATATAGGCGGAAAGGAAGTTGGGGTTGCCCAGGGCCGCGAATTCACGGGTAGCGCTGATCGAATCGGGATTCCATTGGATGAAGTCGAACTGAAAATGCTGGCCAATCGCGTAAAGCGAAGAAAAAAAGGCGCTGAGGGAAACGAAATAAAAGATCTTTTCGATTCGCTCGGCATTTAAATAGCGGGACAGGATGAAATACCAGATGACGTAGGTTACAAGCGTGGAAAATCCGGCAAAGTTTTCATAGTCACCCCATAAACTGGTAACCCAGCTCAAACTAACGCCGGGAAGACAGGCGATACCCTGGCTGAGCAAGAAGAGCAGCAGGAATAACGCTAGCGGGCGAGTGGGTGTATGGCTTTTTTCTTTTAGTCCCAAAAGCAGCAGGGGAAGGGCCAATAAAACTAAAAAGGTAACTTTGGGGAGCTCAAATTGGTCATGGGTTTGGGTAAAAAACAGCAGAGGGGTGATGAAAAAACTGAAAAGCAGGGAAAGGCTGATGATTTTGTCGGTGATTTTTGAATTCAACAAGTTCATTTTTCCTAAAAAACTAAATTTTTAAAAATGAATTTTTGGAACGCTTCGACGAATGAAAACTTTTCAATTCTCAAGTGAAAAATCGATTTTGTCCTTGACACTATAGTCGATCGTTTTATACTTGAAAAATAATTCTCCGGAAAATTTCGCGGAGAATGAAGGTTTCTCTACTCTCAATAGGCAGTTTTTCTCACTCGCCTTAACCACAACGATCGATTTTAGCCGATTATTTCCAACCCAATTGAATGGAGACGACTTTTCATGGCCGACATTATTAGCCCGCATTGGCATATCGAGTTTTACGCCCCGGATGAAGCCCACATGAGGGGAATTACTAAGATTTATGCCTCGGAACAAACGGCCTATCAAAAAGTCGAAGTTATCCAATCCAGCCATTACGGCAAATGCCTGATTCTTGATGGACATATGCAGTCCGCTCAAGGCGATGAGTTCATCTATCACGAAAATTTAGTCCACCCAGCTATGACAACCCATCCGAACCCGAAAAAAGTTGTCATTATCGGCGGGGGCGAAGGCGCTACTTTATATGAAGTGCTCCGCCACAAAACAGTAGAGAAGTGCTGGATGATTGATATTGACCAGCGCGTGGTGGAACTTTGCGACGAATATATGCCCGAATGGCATCGTGGGGCATTTAAAGACAAGCGCACCGTCCTCTTATATGAGGATGGCCGTAAGTTTTTGGAAAACAGTAACGAGAAGTTCGACGTTATCATTATTGATATTCCGGAACCGGTTGAAGAAGGCCCGGCTTATATGCTTTATACCGAAGAGTTTTACAAAATGGTGGCCACCAAACTGACGGACGGCGGCATGGTTTCGCTTCAATCCGGCTGTTCGGCGGAAAAAGAACTGCGCTGCCTGGCGGCGGTTCATAACACGCTGAAAAAAGTGTTTCCGCTGGTTTATTCTTGGCCGGCGAACGTTCCTTCGTTTGATATTCCATGGAGCTTTACCATGGCCTCCATGAAAACCGATCCCAAACCGATGAAACGGGATCAAGTGGACAAGATTTTGAAGGAAAGAAACATTGGGACATTAAAGTATTATGACGGCGAGACCCACGAGGGTCTGTTTTTTGTCCCTAAATATATCCGCGACGGCTTTGTCAGCTTAACCACCATTATTCGCGATAACGCGCCCCTGACTTACCGGTTTATGGGCGAGGAGAAAAACGCTAAATAAATGTCTATCTTCGACGGTCAGGACAAAACTCCGCTCTATGACGCCGTCGTTAGCTACGCTAACGAGAATAAAATCTCGTTTCACACGCCCGGGCATAAACACGGCAAGGGAATCGCTAAAAATTTCCGGCAGTTTGTAGGCGAGAAGGTTTTCCGCCTCGACCTTTCGGTGATGAGCGAAGTGGATTCCCTTCACGAACCCAGTACGGTCATTAAAGAAGCCCAGGTTTTGGCCGCGCAGGCCTATGGGGCGGATTATTCTTTCTTCCTGGTCAACGGCACGACCGGCGGCAACCAGGCGATGATTCTCTCGGTCTGCGACCCTGGCGATAAAATCATCATCCCGCGCAACGCGCATAAATCGGTTATTTCGGCGGTGATTTTGGCCGGCGCGGATCCGGTTTATATCATGCCCAAAATTGATGCTGGGACAGACCTCATTCTCAACTTAACTCCGGAACAGGTGGAAGAAGCCTGCCGCCAGCACCCGGACGCGAAAGCGGTTTTGGTCACAAATCCGACCTACTTTGGCTTAACGACCGATATTGAAGCCATCGCGGACATAGTCCATAAATATGACAAAATTTTATTGGTGGATGAGGCGCACGGCGGGCATCTGCACTTTCATTCAGGCTTGCCCAAGTCCGCTATCGACGCGGGCGCTGACATGTGTGTTCAATCCACCCACAAGCATTTGGCCGCTTTAAGTCAGGGTTCCATGCTTCATGTGAAGGGTGTTCGGGTTGATATTATGCGGCTTAAAACGACTCTGCAAATGCTTCAAACTACCAGTCCCTCTTATATCATTTTGGCTTCTTTGGATATTTCCCGCTATCAAATGGTGCATGAAGGCGAGCAGATATTAGATGATGTCATCAAAATGTGTGAAGAAGCCCGTGCCGAGATTAACAAAATACCGGGTTTATCCTGCCTCACCCGCGAAACGGTTCAAAAGTTTCCTTCTCTAGATTTAGATGTGACTAAACTGACGGTTTCTACCAAGGGTTTGCCTTGTCTGGGTTATGACATGGCGAAGATATTAAACTCCGAATATGACATTCAAACCGAAATGTCTGATTTTCAAAATGTTCTTTTGTTTGTTTCCGGCGGAAACACGCCTAAAGAAATGAAAAAGTTTGTGGCGGCCCTGCGTAAAATTGTCGTGGATTATAAAGATATGTTTATTAATCAAAAGAAGCGCAAGAGCATTCTGTTTCCGCCCTTTGTGCCTCATAAAGAAGTCAATCCGCGCGAGGCTTTAACCAAGTTAACCCGAAAAATCCCCTTCAAGCGCTCAGTGGGCAAGGTTTGCGCTGAGATTGTTTGTCCCTATCCGCCGGGTATTCCGGTGCTTTGCCCCGGGGAAGTCATCACCCAGGAAATTTATACTTACTTAATGAACGTTTTGGATTCGGGCGCCCGCATTAACGGTCAATCCGATGCCCGATTACAGACAATTAAGGTTTTAGAAGATGAGCCCGCTGGCGGGGCAAGTGATCAGAAGAAACTGTTTGTGGTCGGCTAACTCAAATCCGTTTAACCTACAAAACGGCTTTTTTCTTAATATCCTCAAAGCGCCTCACGCAATTACGTCCCTGTGTTTTCGCCTCGTACATGGCTTTGTCCGCCCGGGCAATCAGGCCGCTGCTGCCGATTCCTTCCAGATCCTGATAAGTTGCCACGCCGATACTGACCGAAATTTGAAGCGTCGCTCCCCGGATGACCACCTGATGGTCGCCTAAAACTTCCAGAATGCGCTGGGCCAAAATAGTGGAACCTTCCCCGTTCGTTGAAGGAAGAATGGCCACAAACTCATCGCCGGCGTAACGGGCCGCCAAATCCGTAGTTCTGAAAAGTGACGCGAATTTACCCGCGATTTGTTTTAAAAATTGATCGCCGGTGGAGTGACCATAAGTGTCGTTTATTTTTTTGAAATGATCCACATCAAGGAAGATCAGGGAAATGGGCTGATGGTAGCGCTTGGCCCGGTTGAGCTCGTAATCTAAAATCTGCTGAAAATAGCGGCGGTTATAAAGACCAGTGAGTGTGTCTTTAAGCGCCATGTCTTCCACCTTGGCGAAGAGTTTGGCGTTTTCAATAGTCAAGGCGGCCTGGCGAGAGAAAATAATTAAAATTTCCTGGTGAAGCAGGCTGTCGGGTTTTTCGTAAACCAAGATACCGATGAGGCGGTCTCGAATTTCCAGGGGGATAATACCGGGAGATTTAATGTCCAGGGCGCTTTCGAAGAAACTGCTCAAACGGGTTTGATTCGAACTGATATCGTGAGGCAGTGGATTTAATTTTAAAAGTTCGGATTCTTCCTCGGGAGTGATGTAAACATGCG
The DNA here is from genome assembly GCA_013286205.1 of Candidatus Firestoneibacteriota bacterium. GTDB lineage: Bacteria > Oederibacteriota > Muellerivitia > Muellerivitales > Muellerivitaceae > Bog-1183. The sequence continues at coordinate 8,326 of JABDGD010000022.1, forward strand.
TTTCCTGTATTTTCTTTTCAGTGAAGCCGATAGATGAGAGGCCTTTCAGGTTGAAAGACGATTCTTCCTTGATGAAAATGACGGCTTTGGAGATTTCGGTGCCGGTTTTTAAACCTTTTAAGATAGCCTTCAGCAAAGCAGGGAGAGGTTTTGAAAATTGGAGTTCAGCGCTCGCGTGATACAATGACATCAGTCCTTTGTTCAGGGTGACGACGGCGCTTTGAAGCGGTTCGGTTTGAACAGGCGGTGCCGATAAGTTGGAGAATACCGCGATATTTTTTTTAGAAGGCAAAGGAGTCATCCGTTTGCTGTGCTGAATTTGGCGTAGGTTGAGTGGGGATGACTGATTATAGGTAAGGGTATTTGAGCCCCAGGCATCAAAAAGAGTCTGATTTTGGAAAATGTTTACCGTCAAAAATTTGATATGTTTATGATGTGACAGCCGGATTTTAATGGGTTTTTTACTTTTCTAAAGGAACGAATCATTGAAAAAGCGACCTAATTTACTCATTACCGGCGGTGCCGGTTATATCGGCAGTCATTCGGTAAAAGAAGCTAAAAATTTTGGATTTAATCCAATTGTTTATGACAACCTTTCGATGGGGCATGCCTGGGCTGTTCAGGATGCTGTGCTGGTCAAAGGTGATTTGGCCGATCGCGCCAAGCTCATTCAAACCTTTAAGCGCTACAAACCCGCCGCGGTCATGCATTTCGCCTCTCACATCAGCGTGGGCGAGTCGGTCTCTGATCCCCAAAAGTACTACCGCGATAATCTGGGCAACGCGATGAATCTTTTCTCGATCATGCTGGAGCAGAAAACAAAATATTTTGTTCTTTCTTCCACCGCGGCGGTTTATGGCGATCCGGTAAAGGTTCCCATGCCGGAAAATCATCCTAAAAATCCGGTGAATCCCTATGGCGATTCCAAGTACATTTTGGAACGCATCTTGACCGCCTATGATCAGGCTTATGGTTTGAAATCAACCTTTCTGCGTTACTTCAATGCTTCAGGCGCGGACGCTTCGGGAACGCTGGGAGAGGCGCACCAGCCTGAAAGTCATTTGATTCCCCTCATCCTGGACGCGGCGGCCGGCTTGCGTAAGGAAATCACCGTATTTGGCACCGACTATCCCACGCCGGATGGAACCTGTATCCGCGATTACATCCATGTGACCGATTTGGCCGCGGCGCATTTTTTGGCGCTCAAACGCATGATGAAGACGGGGCAGAGCGATTTTTTCAATCTGGGAACAGGTAAAGGCTACTCGGTTCAAGAAGTGATCCGGATGACTGAAAAAGTGACCGGCTGTAAGGTGCCGTTAAAAATTGGAACCCGCCGGGCGGGCGATCCGCCGCGGCTGGTCGCGCAATCCAAAAAAGCCCAAAAAGTTTTGGGATGGAAGCCAAAGTATTCCAGCCTGGAAAACATTTTGAAAACCGCGTGGGAATGGCACCAAAGATGGCATGGCGGATTAAAACAGAGAAAAAAATAGATTAGGCGCTGTGGTAAATCTCGTAGCGGGCTTTACCGGCCTGTTTGGCCTGGTACATGGCGTTATCCGCGGCCTTTACCAAATCATCCGATGTGGAGCAATTCCAGTTGGAATAGGCGATGCCAATACTGGTGGTAATCAGTGTTTCCGTTCCTGAAAAAAAGAAAGGCGTCTCCAGCGCTTTTATAATTCTCTCCGCGATGAAAACCGCTTCCCGGGTATCGGTTAAATTATCCAGCAAGACATTAAATTCATCGCCGCCGACCCGTGCCAGAAAATCACTGGGCCGAAGGCAGCTTTTTAACCGGTTGGCGAATTCCGCCAGTAAAGTGTCGCCCGCCTGATGTCCGAACCGGTCGTTGATATATTTAAACCGGTCCACGTCTAGGAAAAGAACCGCGAAAAGATACTTCGAGTCGCGCTGTAAATGCGCGAAGGCTCTCTTGAGGTTCTCGCTGAAAAGCAGGCGGTTGGGCATTTTGGTCAGGGGGTCGTAATAGGCCTGTTGGGCCAAGTTGCGCTCAAGCTGTTTGTGACGGGTGATGTCCGTAAAGGAACCGGCGATACGGATGGGTTTATGATCAGGGCTAAAAACCGCGATACCCCGGCTGAGCACCCAGCGGTATGTGCCGTTTTTATGCAGCAGGCGGTGCTCATTGGCGAAGTGGGGCGATTTTCCGGCCAGGTGTTCGGCTAAATCGTGGGTTGTCCGGGCGATGTCGGAAGGGTGAATGCGGGTCAACCACTCTTCAGGCACCGGTTTAATCTCGTCGTTTTCTAAACCAAACAGAACTTTCCAACGGGGCGAATAGTAAATTTGATTGCTGATTAAATCCCAATCCCACAATCCATCGTTCGATCCGGTCGCGACCAACTCGTATCTTTGCCGTTCTTCCGCTATTTTTTTGAAAAGGTGAAAGCGTTCAACGGCGTAATGAACAGACCGGCTCAAAAGATCTCCATCAATTTTGTCTTTAACGAGATAATCCTGCGCGCCGTTTTTAAGGGATTCGATCGCCAAGGAGTCATCCTCGTTGCCGGTTAAAATGATAATGGGTATTTCGGGTTTGGCGTCGTGAACCTGATGCAGGGTGTCTAACCCGGTCCCATCAGGCAAATTCAGATCCAATAAAATGAGATCCATGGAGGTGTGGTCTAAACGATTTAAACAGGCCTTGACGGATGAATCCAAGTCCAAATGAAAAGCATTGGGATCAGGCGATTTCAAGTATTCTTTAAAAAGGCGGGCATCACCCGGATTGTCTTCGACTAAAAGAAGGTTGAGAGGTTTTTCGGACATTGGTGAGTCCTTTCAGCGGCAAAACGAAGGGAAAAGGTAAGGGGAGGAGAACTCCTTTAGAAAATCCCTCTAAGTCAATTATACTCCCGGTCGAGCGGAGCAAGTTCAACCCCTCGGTAAAAAAACTTGAAAATACAAACGATAATTTAAGTATTAGTTGTTTTTAGGGAACCCCTTTTTGGTATCGCGAAAATCCTGCCAAAAACGCTCAATTTTAAGTATGGACTCAAAATACTCGTTTAAATTAATGGGTTTAATGACGTAAAGATTGGCTCTGTTGGATCTCGCTTTCGTGATGTCATCTTCCAATAAAGATGAGGTCAGAATCACAACGGGTATTTCACGCAGTTCTTTATTATTTTTAATCTGTTTGAGTACTTCGTGGCCGCTGACCAAAGGCAGATTGAGATCTAACAGGATCAGATCGGGAAGTTTGGTTTGTGATGTTTTTTCGCTTAAAAGGACTTTTAAAGCTTCTTCGCCGTCTGAAACCACGTCAAACACGGGTTCCAAATGGGTTCTTTTAAAACCCTCTGCAATCAGCCGGACATCTCCCGGCGTATCTTCCACTAAAAGTATTTTTAATGAGCTTTTCTCGGCATCCGTCATTGGCCGTTCCTTTTGGGCAAGGTGAAGTAAAAAGTGGCCCCAGAGTCGGGTTTCGACTCAACCCATATTTTCCCGCCATGTCTTTCCACAATTCGTTTGCAGACAGCCAATCCAATGCCGGTGCCCGAATATTCGTCGCGGTGGTGAAGCCTTTGAAATATCACGAAAATGCGGTCGTAATATTTGGGATCGATACCGATACCATTATCTTTACAGGCGAACACCCACTCATTCTCATTTTCGCTCGCTGAAAAATCAATCTCAGGAAATTCAGATTTTTGAAATTTGAGGCCGTTTGAGAATAAATTTTGAATTAATTGCGCCAATTGAACCGGATCACCCAGAACGTGGGGAAGCGGGCCGTGGTTAATTTTGGCATGGGTTTCATTGATTCGAATTTCAAGGTTGGAGATGGTCTGGTTAAACACTTGATTCATATCGACGTCCTGAAGTTCTTTTCCGCGGCTTTCTACCCGGGAATATTCCAGCAGTCCATTTACCAGCATTTGCATGCGTTTGGCGCCATCCACCGCGAAACCCATGTATTCGGTCGAGTCTTCGTCCAATTTGCCTTTCAAATGTTCCGATAAAAGCTGAACGTAGCTGGCGACCATGCGCAAAGGTTCCTGGAGGTCGTGGGAAGCGACGTTGGCGAATTGCTGAAGTTCGGTGTTGGATCGCAGCAAGTCTTCCATCTTTTTGCGTTCGGTGATGTCGCGGATAATCCCCCCAAAATAGGTATCGTCATCAATTTTCCAGGTGGATAGGGAAAGTTCTATGGGAAACTCCGATCCGTTTTTTCGGATGCCCTGAAGCTCGATGGTTTTTCCGAAAAGTTTGGAGTTTTGCTGATTCTGGAGTTTTGTTTCGTTAATGGTGTAGGCTTCTTGAAATTTTGAGGGTAAAAGCCGGGTAAAAGGTTGATTGATGATTTCTTTCTCCGCGTATCCAAAAGTATTTTGCGCGCCATTGTTCCACGAAAGAATGTTCCCGTTGCCGTCTGCGATCACAATGGCGTTGGTGGAGGATTGAACGACCGACCGGAAGCGGGTATCCGATTCCCGCAGGGTTTTTTCCGCTTCCTGGCGTTCGGTAATGTCGCGGCCAATAGTGGCGGTACCAATGGGCTTGCCGGTTTTGGGATTCTTTAACATCACGATACTGAAGTGGATGGGAATTAATTTGCCGGTCTTTTGATGGGGGATATTGAGCTCGCCTTCCCAAAAACCGCGCTGTTGAAGGGCCGCGGACTGGTTTTTACGTAAAGACTTCACCTGATCTTTTCCATCGGAGGGCGCGAAAGTCTTGAGATTGATTTTGGCTGCGTCCATATTGGGATCCACGCCGATCATTTCCCGTCCCGCGGCGTTAATGTAAAGATTTTCACCCTCAGGGGTGCTCCACACAATCATGTCGCGGCTATGTTCCACGAGCGTGACAAGTCTTTGCTGTTCTTCCTCAATCTTTTTTTGATCTGTGATGTCGCGGAACACAGATACGGCTCCGCTGATTTTCCCATCGCTGTCGCGGATAGGGCGGCTGGTGGCGAGAATATAAACGCCATCGGGTTTCTGTTTGTTTTTGATATAGAGTTCCACGTTGTCGGATGATTCGCCCTGCAACGAACGGGAGATGGGAAAGTCTTGAGGCTCAATCGGAGTTTGATTATCCGCCCAGTAGACCTCATTTTTGAGTTTGGAACCGTTGGGTATGGGGTCGCCAATTTGTCCTCCCAACATTTGATTGGCCGCGGGATTCACGAAGAGTGTTTTGCCCTTGCTGTCGCAAACCAACAGGCCCTCTCCCATGTTATCGATAATGGATTGAAGAAGCTGGGCCTGTTTTTGGAGCGCAAGTTCGGCGTTCCGCTGGTCGCTGATGTTTCGGGTTACTTTCGCGAATCCGGTCAGCCTGCCCTGGTCGTCGCGAAGGGCCGTGATAATAACATCTGCCCAGAAGAGAGAACCGTCTTTACGGGCACGCCAACCAATGTCGTTGGAATGTCCCTTCGTCTTAGCGGTTTCCAATAATTGATGGTGGTGATCTTTTTTAATGTCTTCAGCCGTATAAAAGCAGGAAAAGCTTTTGCCGATAATTTCAGATGCCTCATATCCTTTCAGCCTTTCAGCACCCTCATTCCAGGTCACCACAATGCCGTGTTCGTCCAAAAGAACAATCGCGTAATCTTGAACGTTATCGAGAAGAAGTTTGAACTTTTCCTCGCTCTCACGCAGCGATTTTTGGGTTAGCTTGGCGGTGGTGATGTCCTCTGAAATTCCCATGAGAAAGCGGGGGGTGCCGTCGTCGTTAAATACAGGTATTTTTTTTGTGTGCAAAATCCGGTTGCCCTTGTCCTGGGTCTGGATATTTTCCTCGGCGATATCCAGCAGCTTTCTTTCGGCGATGACTTTTCGGTCGTTCGTCGTGAAGAAATCGGCCTGTTCTTTGGGGAAAAAATCATAATCGTTTTTATTAATCAAGTTTTCCCGGGAAACGCCGATAAGTTCTTCTCCGGCTTTGTTAAACATCACGAAACGCAGGTCTTTGGCGTCCTTAACGAAGATCATGTTGGGTATGTTTTCTAAAACGGTACTGAGAAAAGAGTTGGTGCTGGCCAGCTCTTTTTCCGCGGCCCTTTTATCTGTCAGGTCCCGGGAATTAACCACAATGCCTTTGACACTGGGATCGGAAAGAAGGTTTTTGCCGATGGCCTCCAACGGCTTCCAGGAGCCGTCCTTGAGTTTGAAGCGGAATTGGACTGATTGGGGCTGCTCGGGAACCGCTAGGGCGGCGTTAAATTTATTGACCACCTGTTCTACATCATCCGGATGTATCAGCGCGAAAGCGTTGGTCCCCATCAGTTCCTCGGGGCTGTAGCCCAGCACGTTAAATATACTGGGGCTCAAGTAGGTATAGCGGCCTTCCTCGTTCAAAATGGTCACGATATCCAGGGCGTTTTCAATCAGCGCGCGGTAATGCTTTTCACTGTGATGCAGGGCTTCTTCAGCCTTTTTGATATCAGTTACGTCATGGCCAATCGCCGCCAGGGTGGCGGGTAGGCCGGTTTGAGGGTCTTTTAAAAGTCCGGCGCTGAAATAAATCGGCACAGGTTTTCCGGTTTTAAAGTTTTTTAGATTAAATTCGCCTTCCCAATGTCCCCGCGTTACCAGGGTATCCAGCACTTCTCCCCGTAGTTTCAGGATATCGTTTGGAAAAACAAAATCCTCGTGCCGCAGGACATTGACGTTGGTATTTTTATCCAACCCCACCATGGCCCGTCCGGCTTCATTCAAATACAAAATATAACCTTCCGAATTGGTGGTCACGATAAAGTCCGAGCTGGTTTCCACCAACAGGGCCAGCTGGTTTTGGGCCTGCTCGGCGTTATGGCGTTCAATAATCCGGCCCAATTGGGTTCCGACGGTTTTCATGCTTTCCATCAGCTCTTTGTCCGGAGGTACGGTCCGGTCGGTGAAAAACTCCAGGACTGCCACGATTTTTTTCCCGATCATAATGGGGAAGCCGAAGGCAGCCCGCACCTTAATATCCTGACCCATGCGGATCCGGGGGAAGTTCTTAAACTGCACCACATCCTCGATCCACATCGGCGAGCCGCTGGCGTAAACCGTTCCGGGCAAGCCCTCACCGGGTCTGAAGATGTAGCGGTCGGTGACCTGCCGCAGATTTTTATATTTTTGCTCGTCCTTCACAAACCACTGGGCCCCTGGTTTGAGCAGGTGTTCGTCGTTCTGATCCACATAGTAAACATGGCCCACGGGCCAGCCCATATAACGGCAGATCAGCTTGAGGCTTAACTGCACGGCTTCAGGCAGGGTTATGGACTCATTGGCCGCCGCGGTGATGGATTGGAGCAGCTGAATCTGGTCAATTTTGTCCTGCAGTTTTTTTTCAGCCTTTTGGGCCCGTTCCAAATGTTCCTCAGCGGTTTTTCGCTCCGAAATGGCGGCTGCCAGGGCCAGAGAGGAAATAGAAATAACGCTCATGAAGACCTGGAGCAAGATCAGGGACTGGTCTTTGGAGGGAAGGGTGAAAGGCCCCACGCCATGCACGGTATTCCAAATCGCGATGACGCACAAAATGAGAGAGGCGGTGGCGGTTTCTTTCCGGTCAAAGCGGTAGGCGATCCAGAGCAGAGGTGGAATGCAAAGAAACTCAGCGTCCATATCTTTGCCGGGGAAGAGCCAATTGCCAAAGACGGCCTGACCAATGAGGCCAAGCACTAAGAATGAACCGATGGTGACGGGAAGCTGGCGTAAATTGACGCGCGGGTTGTCATACCAGAGGACCAAAACAGGAGTCACCAGTAAGGCCCCCGACAAATCCCCAAGCCACCAGGTGAACCAGACATCCCAGTACAAATTCCAATGAGCAAAGCCCTCGACGCACAGAATGGTGACGCCCACCGTGGGGCTGATCAGGGTGCTGATCAATTCTGCCATCACGATAAACTTGAGAATGTCTGATGCTTTTTCAAATACTTTTCGGCCGTTTGCGAATTGCTGCACCAGCATGGCGCCCAATAGGCCTTCTAAAGTGTTGCCGGAGGCAATGACGAAGGTTGTTAGCAGATTTCCTGCGGTGAGGTAGTTAACCAGGAAGGCGGCGGAGAAAATGGCAGGCCAGAATTTTTTGCCAAAAATCAAAAAGGTGGCCAGGGCGATGCCGGTGGGAGCCCAGATGGCGGTGGCGCTGGGATGAACCAAGGCCATCTGAAGGCCCAGTTTGGCCATAATGAAATAAAATGTGAAAATTCCAGACGCGATGAGTAAAGGAGAGAGTCTCGAACGTGTGATGGAAGCATCCATAAAGCGCCTCAATTTATAGTCCTGCCCATGGACATTCGGCGGGTTAAATTTTGATCGTTTTGGGCATCTTTTAAATTAGACCCAATTCTCCTCAAGCCATTTAACGCTACTGAACGCGCGAAAGCCAAAATTTTTCAATGTAGGTCATCACGACTGAGAAATGATCCATGTCCATGGGTTTCACGATATAAAAATTGGCCTGGTTTTGATAAGCGTTTTGAAGATCTTGATCTTTTTGAGAAGCGCTCATGATCAATACAGGCACTTCACGAAGATTTTTATCTTTTCGAATTTCGGCTAAAACCTCTAAGCCGCTCAAGCGGGGAAGGCTGAGATCTAATAACACAATGTCGGGTTTGCCCTTTCCGGCAAAAGCGGTTCCTTCTCTCAACATATCCAGCGCGGCTTCGCCGTCCCGGGCTACGCTCAAATGTATGGGGAAATTAGATGTTTTTAGAAGCTCTTTCATTAACAACACGTCGCCCGCGTTGTCTTCCACATGCAAAATTTCAATGGTCTTTTTAGTGTCATTAAGAGAAACGGACATTATCAGCCTCCTGGGTTAAGAGTCAGCATGAATCGCATCATTAGGTTTAGACATTCGGATTCCCAAATGGTGTCGCGGTTTAATTTAAATGAGACGAATTTCTTGCAGGAAATATCCGCGTATGCATGAGTCTTCTTAATGAAATCCTACGCTTTTTTAATCGTAGGAGAGGGGAATTAGGCCAGCTAAAGCAAATATGATGCCAAAGGGGACGTGGCTGAAAACTATTTAAAAACTGCCTTCCGGTAGAATTTTAGCTCCTCTATCGTTTCGAGAATGTCGTCCAGCGCTTTATGTTTTTGCTTCTTTTGAGGTGATTGAAATTCAGGACCATACCAGCGTTTGACCAATTCCTTAATCGTGCTCACATCCACCAAACGGTAATGCAGGTAGTTTTCCAGAGTGGGCATATATTCAATTAAAAACCGGCGGTCCTGATAAATCGTATTGCCGCAAAGGGGACTGCCTTTGGCTTTGGTATGTTGAGCGATGAAATCTAAAGTTAGTTTTTCGGCGTCCGCCAGGGAGGTGGTGGACTTTTGAACCGCTTCGTATAAACCCGATTCCCGGTGATGTTTTTGGTTCCAGTCGTCCATGGCATCGAGTGCGGATTGGGGCTGGTGAACCACCAGGGCGGGGCCCTGGGCGATGAGGTTTAATTCTTTATCCGTCACAACGGAAGCGATCTCAATGATGACGCAGGTCTTGGGGTCCAAGCCGGTCATTTCTAAATCCATCCAAACCAGATTCGTATCGTTTTGCGAGGACATGGGTTTCCTTTGGGTTTAATGAGACAACATTATAGAGAAGCGGGGTGTTTTCTTCTTTCAAAAAGGTCTTTGGAGGAGCGAATCCGGTCTAAAAACAGGATGCCGTCCAGGTGGTCCAGCTCATGTTGTATGGCCATCGCCTCAAATCCCAGCGCGGTCATCTCGAAAGGCTCCAGCTTTTCGTTATAGGCGGAAAGTCTAATTTTTTGCGCTCTTTTCACATTAGCCAGCAGGTCTGGAAAACTTAAGCAGCCTTCCCGGCTGACCTTCCATTCACTGGCCTCCAAAATGACGGGGTTAATCAGTTTTAAGAGTCCGTGGTTTTCGCCGGCCCGTGGCGACTGTGACACATCCACAATGACGCAGCGCTGGCTATAGCCGATCTGGGGAGCCGCCAAACCCACACAGCCATCATGCTGGTTCATGGTGTCGTTTAAGTCGGTTAGAACCCGGGTTAAAAGCTCAAGGTTCAATGGAGAGTCGGCGATCTTTTGTTTCAGCGAGGGGTGGGGATAGGTGAGGACCGGCTGAATGGCCATTTTTTATAATTCGTCCACTTCGACGGGTTTGAGGGTCATATCCACATGAAGCTCTTCTTTGAGATGTTCCAGGTTCTTTTGAAAACTCAAAAGGGTGGCTTGATTGGGAATCTCCATCTCCAGAATCAGGGAATAAAGCGAGGCGCCGTTGTTTTCGGTTACGTGGGTGCGAAGGTCCGTGATATTGATCTTTTGTTCGGTCGCGGTCTGTGCCACGCGGTACACAATGCCGGGATGGTCTAAACCGTAAACCATCAGGGTGTAGGGCAAAACCGACGGGATGCCGAAGTTTTCCACTTCCTCGGGCTTCAGTTCCCGCATGGTCACGGCCAAATTCCATTTTTGAATAATGGGCTGCAGCAGTCCGTTCAGGGTTTGAAAGGTGACTGATTCGGGCAGGGACACCATCATCAACACCGCGAAGTCACCCCGCAATTGAGTCATGCTGGAGTTTTCTAAATTGCATCCGGTTTCATAAAAAACCTTGGTCAGGGCCGCCACAATGCCGGGCTGGTCCTCGCCGATAGCGGACAGAGAGATAAATTTTTTCATAGCAGCTCCTTCAAGATAGGCAAAAGATGAATTATAGAGTACAGCCTGGGGAATAAAGATAAAGGGGTATGGAAGTTTACGTAGAGGAAACAAACAGAGGAACCCATCCCTAGCGTTGAGTTAGGAATGGGACCTCTAAGTCTTGAGGACGGTTTGGGAGATTAACCCCGGCCAAACACGCGGGTAATAGCGAACTCTGCGTTATCCGCGAACATCTTGGAGGTCTGGGGGTCGATCTTCAGCGAGGCCTTGATCAATTCCTTGGCCTTATCCACGTCGTTCTTGGCGAAAGAAAGAATAGAGTCCTTCGCTTCGCCCGGCTCGGTCTGGGCGATTAGCTTCAGGATGTTGGCGATGTTCTTTTCCACCTGATCAAAGTGAATGTACTTGAGCATGATGTTGATTTTGCGTTTAGAAATCTTCGGGTTAGGCGTAGTGCCGTTAGCGATGGCGCTCATGAAGTCCACGTAGTCAGCGACGGTATCCTCACGGCTGGCGGTGTCTTCCATGCTCTGGGTCGAGACCATGCTGAACTTCTTATCAGATCCGGTCCATTTAACTTTAGTGTTCTTTTCAACGCGGCCCACATAGTCTCCCATGAAGGTGCCGACTTTCACTTCTCCGCGGTAGTCATAGATGTTGTCTTTGGTCAAATAAAGGGCGCAAAGCTTCAAAACCTGAACATCCACCGGCGTAAAGCTGGCAAAAGGCCCCCGGCGGGCGGCGTCACCCGACACCAGCGACATGATGAAGCGGTCATCAAAGAAGTCCACATAGTTTCTCAAGGGTTCAATCATGATGATCGGCACAATGTAATTGCCGTCAAAGTCTTTGGGGAAGAGGTTGGTGTGAATTTTAAGAATCTTCTCTAAAGAGGCTGCCACATTTTCTTTGGTGCAGAGACGGTCGTTGTAAACTTCGCCTTCGCCAAATTGCTTGGAAACCAGAACGCGTGAGGCGCTAAAAGGCACCTTTAAGGGATGAGCTTCCGCGGCTCTGACGGATACGCCGTTGGTGCTGTCCACATCGCCTTTAATAGAAGAGATAACGTCGGACGAGAATAAAGGTCCGCCCACGGTGGCCACGGGGGCCGAGTTATCCATCTTGGCGATTTCATTGTTGGCCTTAATGATGGCGCTGTTCTTTTCGGCCACGATCTTGGCGTTATCGACCACTTTAGCCAGGTAGCCCTGAATTTCCTCGACCCACTTGGTTAGTCCCGCTCCGGCGTCGCCCACTTTGCCTTCGAAGGCTTGAAGAATGGCTTTTTCCTGCGGGGAAGCGTTGTCGCCCTTGCTCCAGGAAACCGCGACCTTCTTGAGCATCTCAATGGTCATCTTGGCGTTCTTCACAGAATTTTCGTTAAAGGCGCCGAGCGCTTTGGGGAAGAACATATCAATTTGAGTTACGGCAGATCCAATTTCAGCTCTGGATTGATCCAGCTTGCGTTTCAGTTCTTCGCGCATACGCTTCTGGTCTTGGGGTGAGTTACGTAAAGCCTTCTTGCGGTCATCGCCTAGGGACATGGCTAAAAGCTCGCTTTTGGCGATGGCCACAAACTTATCAGTCACCGAAAAGATGGGGTACTTGCAGGGAGTAGTCATCTCTGAAAATGATTTTAGTAACATCTCATAAAAAGCGGTTGGTAATAGTTGAATCTCTTTTGGGGCAGGCTGCATTTGCACGGTTACTTTATCGCCCATGGCGCCGGTGCAGAGGAACACGATCTGTTGATTGTTGAGTTCGTTGAGTTTGTTAGAGATTAAAAAGTCGACCAGCGCGTTGTAACCCAGGCGCAATTTGTCAGCCCTGTATTTTTCGGCGGTCATCGCGGTGTCAGCGTCATTGGCGAAAAGGACAATGCTGTCCTCGACCTGTTTGGTGGTTTCTTCGTCGACTCCCGCCATCAATTGATCGAATTGGATTCCGCTGACTGTGGTGGACATAAGGGGTGATCCTCCAAAAGGGTTGCGCAACAAGGTCGGATTATAACAGTTTTTGATATTTGTCTTTATTAAAAGGAAAGCGTCTTAAGCGAGTTTGCTGGGTTCTAACAGCCAGGCCCAACGCCAGTTCGGGCCCTGTTCAAAAGCTGCCACCCCGGCGGTGGGGAATATGAACTGAGGAAGATGGTCCGAACCGCTGACTAATAAAGATGACAATTCTTCCAGATTGGGTTCGTGGCTGACGATCATGAGGTTTTCTATCCCGCTCTCTAAAATTTCGGGATAAACCACATCGATATCGGCGTCGATCGAAAGGTATTTGTTTTCAATTAGGTTCCCGGGGGTAATGCCCAACGCCTTCGCGTAAATCTCGGCGGTTTGGACCGCCCGGGTTTTGGGGCTGTACCAGATCTGCTGGATGTTCAGTTTTCGGCGCAGTAGTTCTTTGGCGACCCTGAGGACTTCCTCCCGGCCTTCCTGGGTTAGATGCATGGATTTACCCGCTTCCAACGTGGCCGCCTGCCCATGACGGGCTAAAAACAGGTTCATAAAACTCCTTAAACCGATTTAACCACAGAGTTCACCGAGTGCACGGAGTTTTAAAAATAATCTTTGCTGTAGTTGTGATGTTCACTCTGAGAACTCTGTGTACTCCGTGGTTAAATTGCCCTTATTTTCTGTCTTTAATTTTAGTTTTGAAGTGGTGGTTAAACTCATCCAGATGCGACCAGCTTCTTAAATCCGGCATTTGGTCCACATAAACAAGCCCATTCAAATGATCCACTTCATGTTGAATGATGCGGGCTTCAAATCCTTTAACGGTCTTGCGGACTTTTTTCCCCTCGGGTGTGATGGCCTCAAAGGTTACCCACTTTGAGCGGGGAACAATGCCGCGGTAGCCGGGTATGCTCAAACAGCCTTCCCAGCCCTTTTCCTTCTGCTTCGAGTATTTCACAATGCGGGCGTTCAGGTAAGTCTGAAGTTCCACCGAATTCACTTTGGGATAGCGCTTATTGGTGTCGCATTCCATTACCAGCGCCCTTTGGTTGACGCCCACCTGATTGGCCGCCAGACCCACGCCGTTGGCCCGATACATGGTTTTTACCATGTCCTTGAGGAACTTTTGAAAGCTTTTGCTCTTACGCTTAGCGGTTGTTACGTTTTTTATTTTTTGCCGCAGAATCGGGTTGCCGACGGAAACGATTTTCTGTTTCATGATGAAAGGGCTTTCTTGGGGTTTATTTGAACGTCACAATTCAGTTAAACGATTGTTTTATCGGTGTGAAAACGAATAAACTATTCGCCTTCCTCCGCTCATCTACCTCCGCCAAGGCTTCGGTAGGCAGGCAGCTTCGGCAGGTAGACCACTTCACCGAAAGGTCTTCGCAATGTCTGACCATTTTATTTCATTCCCCGAAAACTTTATATGGGGCGCCGCTACCAGCTCTTTTCAAATTGAGGGTTCACCTCTCGCCGACGGCGCGGGTAAAAGCAACTGGTACAACTGGACCAAAACCCCGGGCCGTATCGAAAACGGTCAAGACGCTGACATCGCTATCGATCACTATCACCAATATAAATCCGACGTGGCTTTAATGAAAGAAATGGGTTTGAAAAGTTACCGCTTTTCCATTTCCTGGCCCCGCATCATTCCCGAAAGAGGGAAGGTCAACGAAAAGGGTTTGGATTTTTACCGCAATTTGATTAAAGAACTCAAACAGGCGGGCATCACGCCCAACGCCACCCTGTTCCATTGGGAAGTCCCGGCCTGGGCCGAGGGCGAATGGGAAAACCGTGAGACCGCCATGGCCTTTAAAGAATATGCCGAGGTGGTTTTCAAAGCCCTGGGCAAAGACGTTCCTATCTTCGCTACCATGAACGAGCCGAACATCACCGCCGAGATCGGATATTTGCAAAAGTTTTTTCCGCCAGGCAAGGAAGACCGAAAAAGTTATGCCAAGGCCGCTCATCATATGAACCTGGCTCATGGCTTAGCTGTTCAGGTTTACCGCTCACTCAACTTGGGCGGGCAAATTGGCTGGGTGGTTGCTCTTTGCGAATGGAAGACCCGCGACAACAATCCAGCGGCTGTTCCTTACGCTAAAAATATGCAAGCTCTTCACAATGGTGTTTTTCTCGATCCGCTAGTAGGTAAAGGTTATCCTCAGTTTTTCTATGACTTCACCGGTACCAAAGCCTCGGACTATGAGAAGGATTTTAAAGACATCGCGCAGCCCATCGATTTTCTAGGTATTAATCATTACAACCCCAACTATGCGGGTCACGCGCCGGGGTCCAACATTTTTGATAACGATTGGGGCCCGACCGATGGCATTCCGATCAACGATCTGGGTTGGCCGGTCGATCCGGAATCCTTCTATAACATTCTGGTCTCGCTCTGGAAAGATTACGGTTTCAAGCAGATGTTTGTCACTGAAAACGGATACCCGACCCGTGAATCCAAACACACCACCGAAGAACTCATCGCGGATGATGTGAGGGTTCACTATTACGGAACTTATTTGGAACAGGCCCACAAGGCTATTCAGGCGGGTGTGCCCCTGAAAGGTTATTACGCCTGGTCGCTCTTCGACAACTTTGAGTGGTGCTTTGGCTACGATCCGCGCTTCGGCATTATTCACGTGGACTTTAAAACCCAGAAGCGTACTTTTAAGAACAGCGCCAAGTGGTATCAAAAGACCATCGCGGAAAAAGGATTTAATCCGGCGCTTTTGCCGAAAAATCCGAACTATCCCATTTATCACCATCAGGGCGTGAAGGCCAAAACCTTTTAACACAAAGTCTGTTGAACCACAGAGTTCACGGAGTTCCCAGAGTGAGAAAAATTTTGGATTAAACCCTAAAGATGATTAAGGGTTACTCCGTGAACTCGGTGTACTCCGTGGTTAAAAGTCTTATCTTCCGTTTCGGTGTGAGCTAAACTAAAAGCATGACCTCCACGAAAGCTTCGTCCTCTCAGTGTAAAGCCCCCCTGTACTGGTTTGTTCTGTTCGCTATTTTGTTCTCACTTCAAATTCTGCCCCGTCTCTCCCAGGATTCTCCCGCGGGCGATGAAATGGTCGACATCGTCGACGGTTTTTATTACTGGCAGGGCGATGTGATTTCCTCAGCTGAACATCCGCCTCTGGCGAAAGCCTTGCAGGCTTTACCGTCGCGCTTCATGGGGCTTGAATCCAAATCGGGAATGAACTTTTCGGGTTATACCATGCGGGACGGGTATTTTATGAACGTCCTCAACCGGGCGCGTTTCGAGTCGATTTTACAAAGCGCTCGGGTGATCACTTACTTATTTGGGCTGGCCCTGGGTTTTGCTCTCTTCGCCTGGGCCCGGCGGGAATCCCTCTTCTTTATTCTGACCGTTTTGACCCTTTGGGCTTTTGAGCCCGTACTGCTGGCTTTCTCGGGATTCGCCTTAGCGGAGATACCGCTGACTCTCTTTTTCTTCCTGGCGGTCATTCAATTTCAAAAGTTAACTCAAAAACCTTCCGTGGGTCAGGCGTTACTCGCGGGTCTTTTATTGGGTATGGCGGTCACCGCTAAACTAACTGGTCTTCTTTTACTGCCAACCTTTGCCTTGCTGGAAATCATCGCGGGTTTGAAAACTCGGTTCGATTTAAAGGCCATCGTTCTTCGATGGGCCTGGGGTTTGACCGGGGCTTTTCTATGGGTGTGCCTCTTATATATGCCTGGCACCTTAGCCATCGTGGGGCATCCTTCGCCGATCAGCTTGTTCGCCAACGCGCTTCATGCCATTTCGAACTCCTTTGGTTTCGCTTATTACTTCAAGGGTGAGCTGAGCACTCAAACTCACTGGGATTATTTCCCGACAGCCTTTCTCTTAAAGTCGCCGCTGACGTTCCTTTTCTTGTTAGTGATGGGCGGGATATTGGGTTTTTGGGGCAAGGTCAAACTGCCGGCCTGGCAATGGGTGCCGTTGTTGGTTTTTTTCGCGGTCTTTTCGTTCAACCACGACATGGGCCTGCGTATGATCATGCCGGTCTATCCTTTTTGCTTTCTCATGGCGGGCCGGGCGGGGGATTGGATGGCCGCGCAAAGTACCGCTAAGAACCATGTTTTTCTTTTGCTCTGGGGAGGTCTTCTGATCTTTCAGGGGCTCAGCGTGGTTTGCTGTTATCCCGAACAGGTCAGTTATTTCAACGAACTCACCTCCAGTGACCGGCGCGTTTATTGGCTAGGCGGACCTAACCTGGATATGGGCCAGGATACGAAACGATTGGCGAAAGTCGCCAAGGCCCGTGGTTGGGATCACATCAAACTGGCCTACGCGGGTTCGGCCAATCCTAAAATTTACGGGATGAACTGGAACTACTGGACACGCAAAGACTTGCAGGCGCCGCAGACCGGCTGGGTCTATGTGATCAACGACGACTTTATTCAAACCGCGCCATCCAACTTCGCCGACGCGGGCGCCATCGACAACAGTTGGATCATGCGGCTCAAACCCACGGGCCATGTGGGGGACACCTGGTATTATTTTGAAATGCCGGGCAAGGTTCAGCCCGATTCGTCGCCAAAGATTCAATCGACCAGCGTTTTTATTGACGATATCTACACCTCGAAAATCAAATAATTTTCACCATTCAAAAAATCTTTCAATCCAGATGATGGCTGGGCCGGACTAGACCCTCACGAAGAGCCTCTGCTAAACTATGAATATGACCATTAAAAGATTGGACCACATCAGCGTCGTCGTTGACGACCTTCCGGCCGCTATCTCCTTTTTTACCGTGCTCGGCATGACGATTGAAGGCCAGATGCCGGTCGAAGGCCCGTGGGTAGACAGCGTCAACGGGATTAAAAATGTCCAGGTGGACATCGTGATGATGAAGACCCCCGATGGACATGGACAGCTTGAACTGACGAAGTTTCGCCATCCTCAACTGGTCAAGATGGAGCCGGCGGTCGCGCCGCCGAACGCGCTGGGCCTCCGGAGCGTCATGTTTACGGTTGATAGCGTCGACGACACAGTGGCCCGCCTTCGCGCCAACGGCGCCGAACTCATCGGCGAGGTGGCCCAGTACAAGAACCTGTACCGACTCTGCTACATGCGGGGCCCTGCGGGTATCATCGTCGCGCTGGCCGAAGAACTCTTCTAAAGCTTTCTTCACTCAATTCGCCGTGGTTTTACAGGGCGGGCTGAGTGCCGTGAGGTTGATAAGGGATTTTGTCTTATCCTGGTTGTGGGCTAAACTATCCGCATGATTCCTGTTAAATCTCCCCGAACCTTTATGGACTATCTGCCTCTGTTCTTTTTTCTTTTGGTTTACTTTGTCCTGGCGCTCTTCACTTACCGCGACTTTGGTATCGATTGGGATGAGTTCTCGGTTTATTCCCGGGGCGACGAACTGCTTCGCTATTTAACGGGTAAAGACCCCAATGCCACGATGTTCCTGGTCAAACCAGCTCACGATGTGGTCGACGGCTGGATTTCCTATAGCTACTGGTACCCCATGCTTTTGCGGGTGCTCAACCCGGCCTTTTCTTTCGAAGTTTTTCACATGCTCAACATTGGTTTCGCCTCGTTGGTCTTTGTGTGCGCTTACGTTTTGCTCTTAGCCCAATATCAAAGCGCCTGGAAGGCCCTGTTGGGCCCTGTATTTCTATTGCTCACGCCCCGGTTCCTGGGGCTTATTCCTTTCGATGTCCGTGATATTTCTTTTTGCGTTTTTTACCTGCTGGCCCTGACGGCGATCTTTAAGTGGGGCGATCATCCGGCCTGGATCCGGGTGCCGGTTTTAGGGGTGCTGTTTGGCCTGGCTATTTCGTTAAGGCTGGTAGGCGCCTCGTTGTTTTTTATCTGGGCGCTCTTTTATGTCTTTGAGCGCATGGAAGAACTCAAGTTTCAGCGGGCCATCTACTTCGTGCGGGACATTTTTTTGGTATTGGTTCTATCCGTCCTGGTCATGCTGCCCACCTGGCCTTATTTAAGGGAGGATTTCTTTCATCACCTGCTGGAAATTATTCAGACCAGCCGGCACTTTCCTATGGAAGTTCAGTTTCTCTTCGCGGGCCGCATGGTTTCCAGCTTCAACCTGCCCTGGTTTTACCTGCCGCTCTGGTGGCTGATCTCCATGCCTCTCTTTATTCTCGTTCTGGCCGGGGGTGTCTTTTATTGGGGCAAGCCTATTGGCCGCAACCGCCTTCTGGTTTTTCTTTTAATCGCTCTGGGGGTTAATCTGGCGCTGGTTTTAATACTTCAACCGGCGGTTTATCTCAGCGCCCGGCACTTTTTGTATCTGGTACCTCTGTTAGTCACGGTGGCCGCGGTTTCGGCGGTGGAGGCCTCCCGGTTTCTGGCGGGCACGCCCTGGCTTCGCCTGGGGATGCTGCTTCTGGCGGTGAATGGGCTCATTGTGGCGGTTCACCTCGTTCTACTTCACCCTTATGAGTATGTTTACTTTAACGAACTCACCGGCGGCCTGCCCGGGGCTTACGGTAATTATGAAATGGAAGAACGGGGTACCAGCGCCAAAGAAGCGGTGGATTGGTTGAAGGCGCATGAGTGGAAGGACCCAAAGAAAACTTATACGGCGGCCTGCTATCAGGAACCCTTCCAGACTTTGTACTATCTACCCCAGAACGTGAAGTATGAGATGGATAAAGATAAGGCCCAATATCTCATCACCATGCCCTTTAGCGGGCACCACCACTTTTTGAATCCCAGGCTTTATTCGGTCACCCGGGAAGGCGTGGATCTGATGGATATTTACGAAAAATAAGGGTCATGGGGCGAAATCGCCCTTTTAAAATCTAAACGTTTGATACAATTTATAGACCTTATGATATTTGATGCATTTTATTGCCGTGATTTGGAAGGTTATTTAAAAGAGGTTCGTATGCTGTTTAAAAAGACATCCTTTTTGGGTCTGGTGACTTTTTTGTTTCTTTTGATTTCTTCCTGCGCCCAAGCTCAAATCTTTTCAGTTTCCAGCAATTACATTGAAATTTTGGGCGATGGATCCAGCGGTATCTTGGGTTTAGGCACCTCGCCGTCCTATGTAACCTTGCCTTCAAGATCAATCATGTTCGCCTTTCCTGGCCCTGGGGGCACCAGCCACATCACTTCCTGGGTTAATGGTTCGTTATACGACTACGCCACCGGCACTGTGGTGACGCCAATGACTTCTTCCGGAAGCGGTTTAGGAGCCTTTATTGAAATCACGAAAACGGTGGTGGCGGGGCTGCAAATGAAAGCCCATTACGAAATTGTGAACAATCCCCAAACCGGTCTTTTGCCGGATACGGCCATGCTTCAGTTTGTTTATACCAATGTGGGAGCGGTTCCACTGACTTTTGGCGAACGGGTCGAAGTGGATACGGATATCAATGGTGTGGATGGCGCCAACATTTCGGTTAATAACGGGGTATCAACTATTCCAATCAGTACCATGTACCGCGTTAGCGCCAGCAGTGTTCCGACCCAATGGTGGGGATATGATATTCCGCCGCCCGGCGTCGCGAATTTAGTCGCCACAGGCAGTATTTACAATAACAGTTACGATCTCCCTGCAACCGAACCAGACGCTTTTGAGGTGGCCTATTGGCCTAATGTTGAAACCGCGGGTCAATGGACCGGGCCCGTGGGGAGTACCATTTTAGACAGCGCTGTTGTTTACTGGTGGACAGGGCAGGGTGATGAAACCGTCGGAAACTTTGTGTTAAACCCGGGTCAGAATAGAACTTTTACCACTTATATCGGTCTCAGCCAAATCGCGCTCTTGTCGACGCCCACTAATACACCCACCTATACGCCGTCGGGTCCCACAGCGACGTTTACGAATACGGCCACCGTCACTCCCACTTTTACTTTTACCCATACGGCCACCAATACTGCGACCACCACCTGTACAAACACCGCGACCAACTCGGCTACCCAAACGGCAACCAATACCTCAACGGTAACCACCACTTCCACCATTACGGATACGCCCACCATTACCAATACGCCTACCAACAGCCCTACGGCCACTTCTACGCCTACGCCCACCTGCCAAATTTTTGTTTGGCCCGACCCCTACAACCCGGCCCACGCGGTTCGCGGCACACTCAAGTTTGACTGCCTGCCCCCCAATGGCACGATTACCATTTATACGTTAACGGGTGAAAAGGTTATCGCGATTCCAGTGACCGATGTGCAATACGAATGGAACGGGCGAAACACCAACCACGCGCCGGTCTCCACGGGTATTTATATTTATGTGATTGAGGGCGACGGCAAGGTCAAAAAGCGGGATAAGTTTTTGATCGTCAACGGCAGCTAGTTTTTTGGATTTTTTGGCGCATTTGCGGCTTAGTTTTAACCCCGGGTGTGGGTCATCGAAGAGATGAAAAGGTGTTATATTTTATCCATGTTTGAGGCTGTTAAGTTTTCTATTAGGAATATATGGTTAAGAAATATTTTTATTATTCATTTATCGGAATGGTTTTCGTAACCAGCTTTTCGGCGTTTATCACCGCTTGCACAAAAGCTTATACCTTGTCGCCGTTATCTTCCGCAGCTCCTACGTCTACATTCACGCCTACGGCTACTTCGATTCCGCTTATTCAACAATGGTCTGCTACATACCCAGAGGGTGTGGCGGTTAGTTCGTTGGGAAATGTTTTTGTGACAAGTGATAATCCCTCAACTGATTGCTACAAGTTTTCAAGTACGGGTTCCTTTGTATCGCTTGTTCCTAGTGGGGATATTGAGGTTGCGGCAGATTCTCTGGGGAATATTTATTATGGTGATGTGACCAAGATGACAGACGGCTTGGTGTATGAAACTTCTTGGACTCATACATCTCTCACGGCTTTAGCTACGGATTCTACAGGTAATTTCTATTGTTTGAATGTTGGCACGCCATTTGTTCAAGAGTACAGCGGTACAGGCACTTTAATACGATCGTGGGGTTTGGTTGTTGGCTCGGCAACTGGAGCTCTTAATACACCAACTGCCATCGCGGTAGATGCTTCTGGTAATGTCCTTATAGCGGATTGGAACAATTACAGAATTGTGGAATTTACCAATGCGGGCGCATACATCACTGAGTGGGGAAGTGCGGGGACTGGCCCGAATCAATTCAGGGGTCCGGAAGGAATCGCGATTACTCCGGCAGGGTATATCTATGTGACGGACAGTAATAACAACAATGTCCAAAAGTTTACTAGCAGTGGAACTTATGTCTCGACTTGGACTACTTCTGGCCCCTCTATGGATGTTGCCGAAGGCATCGCTTCTGATTCTTCCGGAAATCTTTATATCGCTGATTGGGGCAATAATCGGATTCTGAAAGTTGCCTTTTAAGCTTTGTTTTCTCCTCGAAATGTGACGCCCGTCATTGAAAACCCTTCATTTCAGCCCTAATTTAGACAAGCCAAACCAATTAACCACAGTTCACGGAGTACACAGAGTAAACCTTAAAGATTTTGGGTTTTACCCCAGAATTTGACTTACTCCGTGAACTCTGTGTACTCCGTGGTAAAAAAATCTTTAGAGGTTTAACCATGGATATCAATCAATTTACCCTTAACGCTCAAAAAGCCGTGCAGGCCGCGCAAAGCCTTGCCAGCGAACATGGGCATCAACAAGTCGATAACGAACATCTCTTTCTGTCGCTGTTAACCCAGGAAGAAAGTGTCGTCGACCCGATTTTGAAGAAGATCGGTGTGGAACCATCGGCTGTGGAAAAAAGTTTAGAACAGGACATTAAAGGCCTGCCCAAAGTGGAAGGCGGGGGACAGCTTTATATTTCGCCGCGCCTCGGCAAGGTGCTGGATGCCGCTCAAAAAGAAGCGGACAAGATGAAAGATGAATATGTTTCCACGGAGCATTTGTTATTAGCTCTGTTGGATGCTCCTGTGGCCCAGGGCCACGCTACCGATTGGGGTGTGAAGAAGGTTGAAAAGCAATTTGGCCTGACCCGCGACAAGGTTTTGCACGCTCTGTCCGAAGTGCGCGGCAATACCCGCGTGACGGACCAAAACCCCGAAGCGAAGTATGAATCCCTCAAGAAATACGGCAAAGACCTGACGGACCTGGCCCGTAGAGGCAAGCTCGACCCTGTCATTGGCCGCGACGAAGAAATTCGTCGTGTCATTCAAGTGCTGTCCCGCCGTACCAAAAACAATCCGGTGCTCATTGGAGAACCGGGCGTGGGTAAAACCGCCATTGTGGAAGGTTTAGCCCTGCGTATTGTCTCCGGCGACGTGCCCGAAGGCCTCAAAGGCAAAAAGGTTATCGCCATGGATTTAAGCGCCATGGTAGCCGGCGCCAAGTTTCGCGGCGAGTTTGAAGACCGCCTGAAGGCCTTCTTAAAAGAAGTCACTTCCAGCGAAGGACAAATCATTCTCTTTATTGATGAGCTTCATACCTTAGTGGGTGCGGGCGCCGCTGAAGGCTCTATGGATGCCAGCAATATGTTGAAGCCCGCTTTAGCCCGGGGCGAGTTGCGCGCTGTGGGTGCGACCACCCTCAACGAATACCGTAAATACATTGAGAAAGACAGCGCCTTAGAACGCCGCTTTCAACAGGTCATGGTGGGTGAACCCACGGTGCCCGATACCATTTCCATTCTTCGTGGTCTCAAAGAACGCTACGAACTGCATCATGGCGTGCGCATTCAAGACGCCGCTTTGGTGGCGGCCGCTGTTCTCTCGAACCGCTATATCACCAACCGCTTCCTGCCCGACAAGGCCATCGACTTGATCGATGAAGCCGCGTCAAAACTGCGTATTGAAATCGACTCCATGCCGGTGGAACTGGATGAGGTCGAACGCAAGATTCGCCAGTTGGAGATTGAAAAACAGGCCCTTCAAAAGGAAAAAGACGAGGCTTCCAAAGACCGTCTGGCCAAGCTGGAAAAAGAAATGGCCAACCTTAAAGAAGGCTCTTCTCAAATGAAGGCCCAATGGCAAACCGAAAAGAAGTCCATTCAAGAACTGCGCACGCTCAAAGAAGAGGTCGATAACCTCAAGGTCGCTGAAACCAAGTTTGAGCGCGAAGGCAAGTTGGATAAGGTCGCCGAACTTCGCTATGACCTTTTGCCCAAAGCCCAGAAACGCCTGAAAGAGTTAGAAGACAAGCTGGCCGAGATTCAGAAAAAAGGCGGCATGCTCAAAGAAGAAGTGACCGATCAGGAAATCGCGGAAGTGGTCGCCAAATGGACGGGCATTCCTATCTCTAAAATGATGGAAGGCGAAACTCAAAAGCTGATTCACTTAGAAAGCGCCTTAGAAAAACGCGTGGTGGGGCAGAACGAAGCGGTGGTCGCGGTGGCCAACGCCATTCGCCGATCCCGCTCGGGCCTAGGTGACCCTAACCGTCCTTTAGGCTCGTTCCTCTTTGTAGGTCCGACGGGGGTGGGTAAAACCGAACTGGCGAAAGCTTTGGCAGGCTATCTCTTTGACGATGAAAAGATGATGGTGCGTATCGACATGAGTGAATATATGGAAAAGCATTCGGTCTCGCGCCTCGTGGGCGCCCCTCCAGGCTATGTGGGCTACGATGAAGGCGGTCAATTGACCGAAGCCGTCAGACGCCGGCCTTATAGCGTGGTCTTGTTTGATGAAGTCGAAAAAGCCCATGCGGATGTGTTTAACATCCTTTTGCAGGTGCTAGACGATGGCCGTCTAACCGACAGCCAGGGCAGGGTGATCGACTTTAAGAATACCGTGCTCATCATGACCAGCAATATCGCCTCGGCCCAGATTATGGAAGCCAAGAAGACCGACGAGGCTTTAAAAGAAGCGCTTCAAAAAGAGTTGCGCCAGTTCTTTAGACCCGAATTCCTCAACCGTGTGGATGATATTGTGATCTTCCATCGCTTAGGTGAAGACCAAATTGAATCCATTGTGGATATTCAGTTGGATGGTCTGCGCAACCGCTTGGCGGACAAGAAGATGACGTTGGAATTGTCCAAGGGCGCTTTAGTGTATCTGGCCGAACGGGGTTATGACCCAGTTTATGGGGCAAGACCGCTGAAACGCCTGATTCAACACGACCTGATCGACAAGCTGGCTTTGAAACTGCTGGATGGAGAGATCAAAGAAGGTCAAACCATTAAGGTTGAAGTAGCGAAGAATGGGGAATTGGTGATTAGCGCGAAATAAAAGTAAAGTTTAGATTTGAAATCAAAGCCCCTAAGCCAAAATTTGGGGGCTTTTGTTTTTTAAAGTCTGATTTATTAAGTGTTTGTGGATGGATTGGGGATGATTTATGTGCTTGAAACTGTAACGGAATCTTGTGGATTGACACTTCTTTTGTCAGTTGTATAGTCGAAATTAATTATTTCGGCTCTCTCGGAGGAAGTCTTGCACAGAGTGTTTAAAAAACTAATAGATGAAGCGGTTGGACAATCTGAGTTTGTTGTTGTGGTAAATGTTGATGTTAGAGGATTTTCTTCTTTTAGCAAAACGGTTGAGTCGCCAAATGCGGCCATGTTTATAAAAAGGGTTTATAAAAAAATAATCGACAATTATTTTCCAAATGCAATTTTTTTTAAACCGACGGGTGACGGATTGTTGCTTTTAATTCCTTATGACGAAAAGTCTTTAAAAAGTGTTGCGAATGAAGTTGTTGAGACATCTCTTAAGTTGGTAGATGATTTTAGGGATTTTTGTAAGGATGATCCTATGATCAATTTTTCGGTCCCGGATTTAATTGGGATAGGAGTGTCGCGCGGAAGCGCTTGTAGGTTGACCTCCAAAAAGACGATATTGGATTATTCTGGAAGCGTTTTAAATTTAGCTTCTAGATTGATGGACATTGCTCGACCGAGTGGAGTTGTGTTTGATTCTGCTTTTGGTATTGATTTGTTATCTCCAGAGTTGAGCTCGAAATTTGCGACCGATGAAATTTATGTAAAGGGAATAGCGGAATCTGAGCCTGTGCCTATTTTTTTTACATCAGATAAAACTGTTATTCAACCAATAAACAAAAATCCAATTAATAAAGCTAATTGGCAAGTAGAGACCATAGAAACGAATTTTAAAGAAATTAAAACCATTGAACGTTTTAGATATAAGTTGAAATCTGAACCAATTGACAAAGGCCAAGTTACAGTAACTTGTACATACCCCAAAATTGTTAATCTAAAGCAATATAAAAACCTAGTAAGCTTTTGGGATTTAGACAATGTAGTAGTGGTTCAGGACGCTGGTATACATGCTATTTTTATTGATTATAGAGTCGTAGCTCAAAAATTGACTCCGCTAGGAATGAAAGATTCATGGAAGGTCAGCTTTAATATTAAGTATTGTGCTAAATAAACCAATCGACAGATAGCGGGGTCTAGTCAAAATTTTCTGCTTTTGATTGTTTTGTGTTGAGATTTTTGATTAAAGCTTTAGATGTCAATTTGATTGAGGAAGAAAACTAGCACAGTTGATATTTGAATCAAAAAGGAAAGGTTTCATGCCCGAATACAAAAAAGCCTATGTCACCATCATGGTGGATGATCTCGAAAAGTCCGTGGAGTTCTATGGAAAACTCCTCGGGCTTTATGAAGACCTGCGTTTTGGGGATAGTTGGGCTGAAATGACCACCAAGGGCTTGGTGATAGGCCTGCACCCTAAAAAGATTGGTATGCAGACCAACCATAACGGCTCTGCTAGCCCTGGTGCGGCCACTTGGGGACATGAAGGCTTATCTAACGCTCCCAAGACCGAGGGGCCAAAGCTTCATCCTGTTGCGCCCGCTGTATCCATTGGATTCGAAGTAGAAGATATCCGCAAAACCGCCAAAGAACTGGAAGCCAAGGGCATTCGGTTCCACTTCCAAGAAAACGACATCAATATCCTCGCCTTCTTCATGGACCCTGACGGCACGCCCTTATACTTAACCCAAGTTCGCTGAAACTAGGAGACATTATGAGAAAGTTAGTCGTCATGTCGTTTCTCACTCTCGACGGAGTGATGCAGGCTC
>JABDGD010000023.1 GCA_013286205.1 Candidatus Firestoneibacteriota bacterium
TGCCGCCAGCCTTTTCCACCAAACGCACGGTCGCGGCCGCGGTTCCGCCGGTGGCCAGCACGTCATCCAGCACCAGCACCTTCCCGCCCGGCTTCACGGCATCCTGGTGAATCTCCAGAGTGTCTTTGCCATATTCCAAGTCGTAGGTTTCTTGATGGGTCTTGTAAGGCAATTTACCGGGTTTGCGCACAGGCACAAAAGCGACGCCCAGCTTAATGGCCAAAGGCGCACCGAAAATGAACCCACGGGATTCCATGGCCACAATCGCGTCCAAGTTTTTAGGTTTGTAGCGTTCGGCTAACTGATCAATGACATAGGTAAAGGCTGGCGGGTTCTGCAGAAGCGGCGTGATGTCTTTAAAGACAATGCCTTTTTTGGGAAAGTCGGGAATATCACGGACAAAGCTTTTTAAATCCATGGAAGATCCTTAGGTCGTTTTGTGGCTGGAGGGGGCGTGAAAAAGGTGTGGCTACCGGCCGATGACGCTGGGAATCTTACTCAAATTCGCCTAAAAGTTCACGATATTCTTCTTTTTGGGTTTTCATCAGACCGCGGATTTTTTGCAGGGCCTTCTCTTCAATCTGGCGAATTCTTTCGCGGGTCACACCCAAAATGGTACCGGTTTGTTCCAGGGTGCGGGGTTGATCCTCGTCAAAACCAAAGCGCATCAAGATGACCTTTTGCTCTTTCTCATTCAGTTCAGAAATCAGTTTCTTTAACTTTTCAGAACGCAATTGGCCGAAGATGTTTTGTTCGGGTGTGCAGACATTTTTGTCTTCAATAAAGTCACCGATGGATTTGGAATTGGAGTTGTCGCCGACTTGAATTTCTAACGAGATGTTCTTTTGGGCCAGGCGCTGCAGCTTGTAGATCTTTTCGTATTTCAACTTAGAAGCTTTCGACAGTTCTAACAGGTTCGGTTCCCTGCCAAATTTGCGGGTCAGTTCACGGAAAACTCTTTCCATGCGGTTAATGTCTTCGGATACGTGAACCGGCACGCGAACCGTGCGGGAATGGTTAGAAATGGTGCGGGTAATCGCCTGGCGGATCCACCAGGTGGCGTAGGTGCTAAATTTGAAACCGCGGCGCCAGGAAAACTTTTCGCTGGCTTTAATCAGACCCAAATTGCCTTCTTCGATCAAATCTTGAAAGGCCAGGCCCTGGTTAGAATATTTTTTAGCGACGTTAATGACGAGGCGAAGATTGGCAGAAACCAGATGCTGCTTGGCTTCCAGATCGCCCTTTTCAATGCGTTTGGCCAGCGCTACTTCTTCGGCGGCCGTGAGGAGCTTCACTTTGGCGATTTCACGGAAATAAAGTTTGATGCTGTCAGTGGTGACGTGGTCATTCACCGTAGCGGAGACGAACTTAACGGTTTTTTTAGCAGCGGCTTTAGGAACCAGCTTGATCACCGGGGCGGCAATGGAAAGCGTGGGCGGTTGATGTTTGGCTTTTAATTTCAAATTACTCTTCTTGGCCATGACTACCCTCGAATTTCAAATGTTTTTAAAACTTGCTCCGTCCGGAACCATTGGATGTCGACCTGCTCGACCCGGCTTCCAACGCTTCCTGTATTGATGTAATGCAATAACCGTTCCAAATCTGGTATGGGCCCAAATGCTTGTGTTTCCACACTTCCTTCGGGTAGATTTCGAACCCAACCCGTCAGATTTAAGTTGTCTGCCTGATTTTTAACGAAAAAACGGAAGCCCACACCCTGAACCCGGCCATGAATTATTGCGGTAAAACCGTTAACCATTGGGCTTTTGCTCCGTAAATTTAGCGGACAAA
Source organism: Candidatus Firestoneibacteriota bacterium (assembly GCA_013286205.1). Classification (GTDB taxonomy): domain Bacteria; phylum Oederibacteriota; class Muellerivitia; order Muellerivitales; family Muellerivitaceae; genus Bog-1183. The sequence goes on from JABDGD010000023.1 coordinate 1,792, forward strand.
ATGATGTCAGTTTTTTGAATTATTGAAGGTGAATCTGACTATGGGGTTAGTCCAAAAGGGGGTAAAACAGCTGAAAAATGACCTGGTTTGTTGATACCGGCCGACCAAAAATGGTCGGGGCGGCAGGATTTGAACCTGCGACCTTTTGCACCCCATGCAACTGCGCTACCGAGCTGCGCCACGCCCCGAGGGTATCCAACAATGCGGCTTGCTAGCCGACCAAGCCAGAATAGTTTTCTGGTCGGGGTGAGAGGATTCGAACCTCCGACCCCTTGGTCCCGAACCAAGTGCGCTAGCCGCTGCGCTACACCCCGTCCAGAAAACCACGAAAAATCAGCGAAAATGCTGCTTTTCCGAAAGGATGGATACTATAGGCGAAATGATAAGCCTGATCAAGAAACAAAAGCTATTTCACAAAAACCGTGAAAAACCAATTTACCACCAAGACACCAAGACACCAAGTGAGGCAAACATTTTGATTTTGACCAATTTTAAACCCACATCGCCTCGCGACTTTCTTGGTGTCTTGGTGCCTTGGTGGTGAAAATTGTTTTTTAGGTGTTAAGAGAGGTTATATTTTTTCAACAGGTTCTTAGTGGCTTCCATCAAGCTTTTCAAATCTTTCACTTTTTGAACGTCCACCTTGGGTTTCGTTTCCGGTGCAGAGGCAATCACTTCGGCAGCGGCAGCTGCTTCTGTTGGCGTTTCGGCGGGCTTGGTCTCCGGTACGACGGCAACAATGGTCGAACCATTGAAAGCCACCAATCCCCCATTCGCTTCCAACTCATCCAGCTTTTGAAGCGCGCCGGCGATGGTGTACTTGTCGTCATATAAGAGCTTCTTAATGGTAAGAGCGACTTGAATGTCTTTAGGGCGGTAGGTGCGTTGACCCGTGAAAGACTTTTGCGGATTAAGTTTTTTAAACTCGGTTTCCCAATAGCGCAACACATAAGCTTTCAGCTGAAGAATTTCAGCCACCTCGCCGATGCTATAAAAAAGCTTCTCGTCATTAGACATAATCACTAACCCTTTAATTTATTCTTTAACATCTGGCTCGGTTTAAACACTAAAGCTTTGCGGTTACCCAAAGGCACCGCTTTACCCGTCTTAGGGTTGCGGGCCATACGCGATTCTCTTTGGCGCCACTCCCAAGATCCAAAACCAACCACCGAAACTGTTTTTTGAGCCTTTAAAGCTTTGACGATGCTGTCGAAAAAAGTGTCGACGGCCGCGTTAGCTTGGTTCTTGGTAAGGCCAAGCTTGTTTAAACTTTTCACAATCTCACGTCGGGTCAAACATACACCTCAATCTTATTAACCACGGAGTACACAGAGTTCACAGAGTTAAAATCAAACACCATGGGTTAAACAACCAATCTTTTAATACCGTATTTCATAGACTTGACGTTGAAATTAACCAATAAACCAATTCGGTGTCCGGTCAGTTTCAAATACGTCAATAACTGCGCCTCGTGAACAGGCTTTATGTCTTCAACCGTTTTTAACTCAACAACGACTGATTTCTCCACCAGCAAATCTATCCTAAAACCCACATCTAGCTTTACGTCTTTGTAAGTTACCGGAACCTCAACTTGGCGTTCAACCTTCACTCCTCTAGTAACCAATTCATGGGTCAAACAGGCTTCATAAGCACTTTCGAGCAACCCAGGCCCCAACTGTGTATGAACCGCATAAATCGAATCAACAACGACACCTGACGTTTTGTTATCTAAACCCGAACCAAGGGCATTTTTCTTTATCGGTTTCAAACTCTGTGTACTCCGTGAACTCTGTGGTTAAAAATCTTTTTCAGACTTGGCCGAACGACTTAACAAACTCTTCACCGCATCCTTCGGGCTTTTGCCGTTGAAGAGAACCTGGTTCACTTCTTCAATGATCGGAACATCTACTTTAGCTTTCTGTGCCAAAGCCAAGGCGCTTCTGGCAGTTTTTGCCCCTTCAGCTACCATCACTACTTCGCCTAAAGCAGCCTCTAAAGAAGTTCCCTTCCCTAACTTTTCACCCAGTAGGCGGTTGCGGCTGTGACGGCTAGTGCAAGTCACTACCAAGTCACCCATGCCAGCTAAACCGGCAAAGGTAGCAGGCTTCGCGCCCAGAGCCACACCTAAGCGGGTCATTTCGTGAAGACCGCGGGTCATCAGGGCAGCTTTGGCGTTGTCGCCTAAACCCAAGCCGTCGGTGATGCCGGCGGCGATGGCGATGACATTCTTTAAAGCCCCACCCAACTCAACGCCTACTAAATCGTCCGAGCTATAAACCCGAAAGTAGTCGGCATGAAAGGCGCTTTGAACAATGCCCGAGGTAACGGCATCGGAGCTGGCAGAGACAATGGTGGTGGGAAGCTTTTTGAAAACTTCTTCGGCGTGACTGGGGCCAGATAAAGCTGCAATTGAAGGTTTATTTTTCAAGTTTTGCTTTAACACTTCGCTCATGCGTAGATGAGTGTCCTCTTCTAAACCTTTAGCCGCACAGGCTACCCAAACGTGTTCAGCAATATAGTTAGAGGCCTTGGCCGCCGTGCTTCGAACCGCTTGAGACGGAACCACAAAGGTCACGCCCTCAGCTCCCTTCAGCGCCTCTTCAATGTTGTGAGTCACCAGAACGTCGGCAGGTAAAGACGCTCCCGGTAACAAGGCGGGGTTCTCGCGAGTCTCAACCAACTTGGTGGCCTGGGCAGGGTTATGCGCCCAAAGGGTGGGCGTGTGACCAGCGCGCTTTAAATGAATCGTTAAAGCGATACCCCAACTTCCCGCACCTAAAACACATATCTTCATTGAAATTCTTCTTTCAAAACCAAGGCTTTCACCAAGGCTAATTTACCACGGAGTACGCAGAGTTCACAGAGTGAGTCTTTCGGGTTAAAGCAAAGAAGCTTTGCCTTTGTCGCACTCTGGGAACTCTGTGTACTCCGTGGTAAAAATGGGGGTTTTACTTCTTTTTCTTGCCGATTTTGTTTTCTGTGCCCTTAAGAATGCGCTGAATGTTTTGGCGGTGGGTCCACCAAATCATCGCGGCGGCAAACAACGCCAAACCTAAGTACCAGTAGTCTAGCCCGTGTTGAAGATATTCATAAAGAGTGAAAGCAGCCATGGTCGTAACACCCAAAAGGCTACCCACGGAGATCATGCGACCAATTGCCAAGGCAATTAAAAATACGATCAAACCCGCCGTACTTTCCATGGGTAAAAGACTAAAGAAAACCCCGACACTGATGCCAATCCCCTTCCCTCCTTTGAAGTTCAGGAAGACCGAGAAGATATTGCCAAGCAGAGCGACCACGCCGGTGAGCACCAGAGTTTGACTGTCATTAGGATCAAAGTAACGAGCGATAGCTACCGCCAGGGCGCCTTTGGCGATATCCAAGACCAAAGTCAAAATGCCCCACTTGGCCCCAGCCACACGCCACACATTGGTCATACCAATGTTGCCGCTGCCCTGAGTGCGAACATCAACACCTTTGACCCATTTGACCAGCAGGTAACCGAAGGGGATGGAGCCTAAAAGATAGGCTGTCACTAGGATGGCAATTTCTTTTAAGACGTCAGTCATTACAAACCTCTTTCAAGTCCTTGTAACTATGATGAACGCAGATAAACGCTGATGAATTTTTTGTGCAAAACAAATCTATTTTAAAGTCGTTATCGGCGTTCATCCGCGTTCATCATAGTTCCAAAGCCGTTGGTTACCTGTTCTTGTCGTTCTTATCTTTGAAGTCGCCGCGTTTTTCGCGCTGCTTTTTCTTGCGCTTGTCGGCGTTCACGTCAAAGTTACGCTTGTATTGTGAACGACTATGTTCTTTTTTATCAACCTTTTGTTTAAGTACCAACTGCATGGGGGTGCTGGGCATATCAAAGGCTTTGCGGATTTCCGCTTCTAAATAGCGCATATAAGACGGCGTGGCGCTGCCGGGTTGGTTGGCGAATATCTCAAAGGCCGGCGGGTGGCCCATGCGTTGGTAGCCATAAAGAAGCTTCAGGCGATGGCCGTTCTTGTAAGGCGGGTTCTGTTTGCTCACGGCGTCTTGAAGCGCCAAATTCACCTTGCGGGTCGGCACCTGGCGGCAGCTTTCCTCGTAAACGCTATAAGCCATCGGCAACACACGGTCCAAGTTCAAACCCGACTTAGCGGAAATAAACATGACCGGGGCAAAGTGAAGGTAGCGTAACTGGCGTTTGGTAATGCGCTCGGCAGTAGCCTGCTCAGCCGCCTTGTGATGAATGTCCCACTTGTTGATCAACACAATAACCGGGCGGAAGGCTTGAGAGATCAATTTGCTGATCGTCACATCCTGATGCGTAATGCCCAATTCCCCATCCACAATAAAGATGGCCACCTGGCAGGTTTGAAGTTCGTAAAGGCTCTGCTCGACGCTCATTTGCTCAATGTTGGTGTCTTGCTGTTTGTTCAAGCGAATACCGGCGGTATCGACCATCACCAAAGGATTCTCTTCAGTTTCAATAATCACAGGGATTGCGTCATGCGTCGTACCCGGTAGGTCATCCACAATCAGGCGCTTCTCGCCCAAGATGGCGTTCACTAAAGAACTTTTGCCCACGTTGGGCTTACCCAAGATAGCTATACGAAGAAGCTTTTCTTCTTTTTCGCCTTCCACGTGCGGCTTCGCGGGAGACTTTTCTAAAAAGTCAGTCACATCATCTAAAAAGTCATCCACCCCAATGCCGTGCTCGGCCGAAATGGCATAAATTTTTTCAAAGCCCAACTGCATAAAGTCGGTCATCATTTCGTCATTTTTTTCGTAGCGGTCAGACTTGTTCACCAAAAGCCAGGTCGGCAGGCCGTACTTGCGCATGTTGCGGGCAATCATTTCGTCAGCCCGGGTCACACCCTCAATGGCATCCACCACAAAGAGCAAAGCGGATACTTTTTTGATTTTGCGGTCAATCTGCTCCCCTACTTTTTGAGCGATCGATTCTTTTTCGCCCGGTACCCAGCCGCCCGAGTCCGTAATGGTCAGCAGCTTTCCATCCCAATTCAGTTCTTGGCTTTTAAAGTCCCGGGTAGACCCCGGTTGATTGTCGACGAGAGCCAGGCTTTTGCCGGCTAAACGGTTAAAGAGGGTCGATTTGCCCACATTCGGGCGACCAACAATGAGAACTTCAGGTACAAAGGCCACGAAAAACTCCTAGATAGTATTGGGGTGGATTTTACAGGAAATCGGGGGTTATTGGGGATTTAAGCCATTCAAAGAAAGGACAACTTACAGAACAATCAGTAATAGTTATTACTTACAGCGCAACTTATCCTTTCGTCTCTTTTTCTAAAAGACCTTTGATTGTGGTTATTCCCACAAATGCTTCTTGCCGTATGTTTCCCCAATCCCCCCTAAGATTGGCACCAACTGTATTCCAAACACCGGTTTGATGAGGTTGATAACTATATTCTGCCCACAGTTCCAGGTTTCGACTTATTTTTTTAACTAGTAACCTCAGATCGGACAAAGATGAAATCAATTCCGCATTATCCAAATAATCTATTTGATCTCTGACCGTGTCTTCCAAGATGTGTGTTTCGATAAAATATTCGGTGTACGCCGCAAGATTTAGATTATCAATTAGGAATTTTTCCAATCTATCAACTTCCGTGGACAATCCACGAATAAGACGTTTTTTTAAATCTTGTTTGGCGTTTTTGTCTCGCAAATTGTCAACAATGAATGCTAAATAGACGCCAAACCCGGTGGCAACAAAAGTAATCGCCGCATCGATTAAATACTCCCACCATTGTTTTTGCATATTGGTATGTTGCTCCTCTTTCACTCCGTTTAATTGAATCGTCAAAACAAATCAAAACAAAAGGTCAGACCACAATTGGACTTTTTTAATGGCGAAAAACATTTTCGACAGAATCGGAATTTTCTAACGGATTAAAAACAAACGGTATGTCAGATAATGTTTTAGAAAACTTATATAACTCGTTATCAATGGTGACGATGAATAAATCATTTCTCTCAAAACCAAAAAAATCCATCAAATACTTACCAGAAGCCAATAACATCAAATCAACTATTCCGACTTTAAATCGAAGCTTGTGAAGCTTTTCAAAAAACCTATCAACGCTGATCACAATATCTCTATTTGTGTCGATGTCATGGTATTTGATATTCCTAATTTGCCTTCTGGCATCTTCTGGCGAAAGGTGAATATCTTTCCGAAGTGCGTGGCGAGCGCTTTTGTAATATGCGGGATATTTAAAAAACTTATCCTGATAGTTTTTCTTGGACAAAGTTTTAAACGCCTCTGCGATACACAGATCCGGAACATAAACCATAGCGTCACCTTTATTTACTTGCCGATCAATCTCTTTCCACCACTTTTTACAAACAGAAATTCTGTCTCTGTCAATTTTATTATCAGTCCATAAAGGGTTTAGATATTTATTAACTAAAAAAGAAGCATCAACTAAATAATAGTTTTTATGAAAAGGTTTTTTACTAATCTTCCTTGTTATTTTTGTCATTCAAGACCTTTCGAGAGAACTATTATTTATCCACAATGTTCTTTAACATCTAGCAAAACAAAAGAACGGGCGAACATTTTACCCTTTGGCCAATTCCGCTTCTAAATTCATAAGTAATGGACTTTTACTGATTAGAAACTCATCCGTAAACACTCGTTCTTTGAACGAAGGATCAATTTGAATGGCTGAAGCGAAATCCTGTAATGGTTGACCTTGTTCCAAAACCACACCATACCAACCCCTTAAGTAAAGCGCCCATGCGTGGGTATCGTCTACTTTGATAGCTTTTTCAACCCATTCAAAGGCCGTTTGTGATTGGTTCAATTTCCAAGCGACATGACTCAAATGACATAAACCAGTTGCCTTTAAATGAATAATATTAGTTTCAGGCGCCTTTGAAATAAGTTCTGTCAATAAAACTAAGGTATCAGCGCGATTCAACTCTTCCGCGCAATAACAAGTCTGATCAAAAATTTGCCACCACATAAAGTCATGAACTAATAAAAAAACATTAGACTTTTGACGTCTTGACCAACTCGAAAGCTGTTCTAAGCCGTAACGGTAACCTTCTTCGTACTTCTTGTCATCGTATAGTTTGCTAAGGTGACCTACGTTCGCTCCAGGCATCTGCTTTATAATTCTTTTAAACGGATAAAGGATGATAAACAACACCCAACGAAATACTTTGAAAACCCATGGCCATCGTTGTCCTACGAGGATTTTGAAAACAAAAGGAAGTTCTACTGGCTCAAGCGCATCTTTATAGTTTGATTTTTTTATTTCTGATTCCACTTCAAACCCTACCCTTTCATCATCAACGCCGTGACAGAACCTTTTTATATTTTTTCAAAATATCTCAAAACCACGTAAACAACCCCCACCACAGTGACAATGATGCCTAATCGAATTCCAGCACCTCGACCACGGTTTATGGCTGCCTGCACCTCAGTATCCGAGGACTTGGAATCCAAAGACGCGGTATATTTCTTTTTCCACGAATACCGATAGCACAACCAGGCTATCGTAATGCCCGCCAAATAAACGACCCGGATGACATTGGAAACAGTGCTTTCATTCGGTGAATGCGAGCTTATCAAATCAAAAAGGTACAAAAGGAAATCAGTGACGTAAGACTCGGTGAGAATCAGAAAAACATATACAAAAGTGACGATCAAAAATAATTTCACCGGTCCTATCCTCGTTCATTGCGTTAATTAAGTGGGTGCCATTTATACAATTTTGCTCCATCCAACTGACAATCGAGCCAATAAATATTCCCATCTCCATCAACAACGCCTTGATTTAAATCATCGTAAGCGACCGGCTCAATGGGGCTAATATCGATGGGAATGACCGACACCAACTCTCCCGTTTTCGAGTAAACATAAAAATCTTCGGAAGACGAAACCTCTCCATGTTTTTCCTGAAAACTGACAAACAAAACTATTCGCCCTGCTTTATCCACACCAATAAATTTGAACCATGTATAAAGTTCATCTTTTTTCGGAATCGCAATTCTTATTTCGTTTTTCAATTCCAGATTAGACTTTGAGAGCTTAATAAAGTCTTTCACTTTGTCAGTTTTTATCACCAAAGTTCTTTTATCGCGTTTTTCTTCCTCGGTTAAGTCCACGCCATAAAACAAATCCGGAGCGATAACCTCGTTTGGTTTCAGCTCATGGCTGTCCTTAGTTTCGAAAATAACTCTTCTATCTTTTCCTTGATTTTCATAAGCGTAGAACTTCCCATTTCTCACAAAAGACGCTTTTTGTCGTTCGTACTCTGTTTTACTTCCATCAGCATGTACACGATAAATCTTTTTAGGATCACCAAAATAAACACTTCCATCCCCATCCATCCACAAATCAAAGCCGTGAGAAAAACTGATGGGTATAACAACAGACCTTAAAAAAATTCCATCAGACGAAAAGACCTCTATTCCATTTCCAGGATCTTGAAAATATAAGTTTTTTTCGCCATCAACGCCAAAGAGCATGGAGCAAATCATCGTGTTCTTCATCAAGCCAAACTCACTAGTTTTATGCTTTAGAGATCCGTCCGCCCAGTTAAAAGAAGCAATCTCTTTTTTCTCGTAATTGATTCCATCGTCAGTTGTTGTTGAAAAAGCTGGGATTGCAGGAAGAAACAAACTCAGAAAAAGAAGTACCGCTAGATGACCATAAAACATAAGACCTCCTAAAAACATTAAAACGCTAAGATATCCTGCCAATTCTACCTCAGTCTTTTTAGGCAGTTTGCATGACATTTTTTGGTTGTAACCGCCCTAGTGCCTCTTTTAAAATTCCGCCCTCCCTACGCAAAATCGCTTCGGGAGGTAGGCCAAAATACCGATAAAAGGAGCCCGTTGTGCCCGAGACCTCGACTATCCAAACCATCCCCTTAGCTGCCATTAAGCCGAATCCCCATAACCCGCGCCGGGTCATTACCGACCAGATGGTCGATAACATGGCAGCTTCCTTGAAATCCGCCGGTCTCAAGAACCCTATCAAAGTCACCGCCCATACCGACGGAACCTACCAGGTGCTCAGTGGGCATATTCGCTTGGCTGGGGCCCAAAAGGCGGGGTTAGAAAGCCTTCCGGCGCTGGTTTTGAGCCTTACCCCGGAAGAAGCCTTGTTGGAAGCCATTCTGGACAACCAGGGCCAGCCCATGAGCTGGTTAGAGACCTATATGGCCGCCGAAAGCCTGTTAAAAGCCAATCCGGAACTAACCCAAAAGGAAGTGGCTGCCCGTTTGGGGCTCGACCCAGCCTATGCCAGCCGAGGAGTTAAGCTGCTTAAAGTCCTAACCGACCCATCTCGGGGATTAATTCTTGAGAATCTCAAGAATCCAACCGGCTATAAACCTTCAGAAAACGCTGTTTTCGCCCTTACCGAGCTGGATGACCCCCAAAGGGTCGAGGAAGCCCTTAAGGTCGTCATCGCCAAGGGCCTCACCGCGCCTCAAACCAAGAAGCTGGTCGAGACGATAAAGGGCGGTACTCCCGCTGAAGCCCACGTGCCGGTTAAAGCCACGCCTAAACCCAAATCAACAGCAACAACCCCGGCCCCCAAGGCGGCACCTGCCCCAGTTCAGGTGCCCACCCAGATGAGCGAAGCCGAAACCCTAGCCTGGAACACTGCCGCCGGAATATCCGTGATCACCCAGATTAAAGCCAAGATCAAAAAAAGCGAAAGACCGAGCATCTTCGAAGCCCTGCTTTTGACCGGGCATACGCTTTGGAAGATCACTGAATGGCTATTGAAGCATACCTATCACATCGTCAAAACGGTCACCAAGGTGGTTTGGAAGCTGTTTAAAGAATCGATGAAATCGACTTTCAAGGCTTTGGGCCCCACCGTTTACCGCGTGACCCGCACGTTATTGGGAATAGCTTTTTTGGCAGTCTGCGCTTATGTGGCCTGGGATAGTTACGCCCATGGGTTTCATCCTTGGCACGCGTTGAGCACGCTATTCACGTTAGTGGTCGCTTTAGTTCGCGGGTAAATTGGGCGAATTTTGAATTCTCAATTATGAATTGAAAGCAATGGAGCTTAGTATTACGGGGTCTGCTAAATCGCTAGATCAAGGCGCGAATGAACTTTAAAACGATTCTGGTTTACCTGGTTCTGATGGTCTATTTCATTATTTTCCTAGTCACCGGAGCTATTCCCGGCGGCAAGGTGAGTCGCGCCATTCTTTACCGAAATCAAAATCCGGCGGGTTATTGGACGATCATGACTCTTTTCGCGATTGGGATTGTCTTTTTCGCCGCGATTGACAACTCCAAATCATTTCAAGATTTTTTCTATAATCGTCTTTTAAAAAATTTGAAAACAAAAAATCATCAAAGCAAACCTAGTCGAAATTTCAGTGTGGTGATGGACGTTTTACTCTTTGTCTTCTTGGCCATTCTGGCCTTATGCCTTTGGGACAACTACAACCGCCACCTTCCCCTTTTTACTCTGTAGAGAAAAACAAAAAGGCCTCTCTGGATAGAGAAGCCTTTTCAATAGTTACCCAAGAATCTTTAGACCTAAATTATTTCGCCACCTTATAAACGTAGCCGTGAAAACTATCCGAAGCGAAAAGATTGCCTGAGCCATCGATCGCCAGTCCGGTCAGATTTGTGGTGGCAGGAAAGCCGCCGATGGATACGCCCGCGCTGCCCGTGCTGCTGTATTCCCGAATATAGGCGGGGGCGGTTTGCTGGTTCACGAAAATATTTCCGGATGAGTCAAAGACAAAACCCCAGGGAGAAGTAGTGGAAGCGACATAGGGAATAAAAATAGACGGGCTGGCGCCGGTGGGGCCGTATTTGATAATAGTGGAATTATTAAAATCCCCGACGTAAACATTGCCGCTGGGGTCCAAGGCCATACAAATGGCGCGCGGCGGATCAAATGAGCCCGAAGTTGGAAAACTGTTAGCGGTGGGCGTATAGGTTTTCGGATAACTGGAGCCCGTGATGGCGTAGGTCAGAATGGTCACATTAGGATTGGTTTCCTCAACCACATAGAGGGTGGTGCCCGCCGAGTTAACCACCGCGTCGGTGGGTTTGGTAAGGCCCGAAAGCGCGACACCAATGTAAACACCAGCAGAATTCAGTACTTCAATTTGATTGTTGCCATAATCCGATACGTAAAGATATCCACTGGGATCAACGCTGACTTGATTTGGGAAATTGTATTGACCGGTTGTGCTGAAGTAATAAGAGGTGTTAATCACATTCACCCCGGCGGTCGTATATTGGTAAATCGTACCAGGGTTGCTTTCGCCTACAAGCCAAAGATTACCGCCCGTGCTCAAGCTGTCATAAGCGATGCCATAGGGTTGATTGATGACCGTGCTGATCAGTGTAGTGGGCCCAGACGAATATTGCGGGGTGAAGGTAGCGGTGGGTGTGAAAGTGGCCGAAGACCCGGATGAAGAGGAGGTGGGGCTGTTAGAGGGACCGCAAGAAACCATCACCGACATCAAACCGATTAAGAGCGCCGCCGACAAGGCTCCACAAAGCGTTTTCTTCATACATTCTCCCCATGACGTTAATACGGCGCGAGGCCGTTAGTTAGAGTGAAAGTTAACAGCATCCCAAAATAAAACCAGAGACACTTCCCCCGAACCCCAACCGTTACAGTTAGTTTTCACGGTCATCTGTAACCATTTAAAAACAAACAAACTGTGCTCTTCGAGGCGGAGTCTTTTCTTGTATTCTTCGGGGTATAATCCGTTTCGAGGTTTCATTGACCAACCCAACCCAAAAACTTTATGAAAAAGTCGCCGGACAAATTCTGGGACAGATTCAACAGGGCGTTCTGCCTTTAGGTAAAAAAGTACCCTCTATCCGGGTTTTTAGCCGCCAGCTGGGGGTGAGCCTTTCTACCGTTATTCACGCCTATCAAATTCTGGAAAACCAAAATGTTCTTCAATCCCGCCCCCAGTCGGGCTATTACGTCAACGCCGAAGCGCCCCTGTCGGACCGGGAACCTCGCAAACCACCAACACCGCCCAACTTTTCAAAAATCGCCATCAAAAAAGTAGACGAGGGTGAAGTGCCTCATGTCATCGCGGCTTTTTCCGATCCGGATAACGCGGTTCTGAGCTGGGGTTTTCCCAGCCACGAAATACTGCCATTTAACTCTTTAAAGAAATCTTTAAGCGCGGGCTTTGAAAAGCAGGGATCGGGCGGACAGGTTTACAATTTCCCCCCGGGCAATCTTCCCCTTCGAATCCAAATCGCGCGGCATTATTTGGAATGCGGGCTGACGCTTTTACCTGATGAGCTTTATTTAGTCAACGGCTGTCTGGACGGTCTTTTTATTTCTCTGAGCGTCCTCGTGAAGCCCGGCGACACCGTCGCGGTGGAATCCCCTATTTTCCCCGGCATTCTCTACACCATTAACAGCCTCAAATTAAAGGCGGTGGAAATTCCGTTGGACCCCCGGCAAGGCATGGACCTGGACGTTTTAAAAAGAGCGATCAGCCGGCACAAAATTAAGGCCGTGATTTCCATTCCCAATTTTAATAACCCCATGGGCTGTTTGATGCCCGACGCGAATAAAAAGCTTTTGGTGGACATGCTGGCGAAAAAAGATATTCCTTTAATTGAAAACGATATTTACGGCGATCTTTATCTGGGCGAAACCCGGCCAAAACCCGCCAAGGCCTTTGACAAAACGGGCAACGTGATTCTTTGCTCGTCCTTTTCCAAAAGCCTCTCCGCGGCCCTGAGAGTGGGTTGGATATCCGGCGGGAAATATCACCCCCAATTGATCGCGTATAAATTCATGGTCAATGTGTGCGGTAATCCCGCCACCGAGGAAGGGCTGGCCAAATTTATGGAAGACGGCCTCTTTAAACGCCACGTTCGTAAATTAAGAAAGTACCTGGCCGACCAGCTGCCCCACTACACCCGGGCCATCACCCAATATTTCCCCGAAGGCACCAAATACAGCCGGCCCGCCGGAGGCAGTAATCTTTGGATTGAGTTTCCCCGAAAGGTTAACACTTTCAGGCTGCATCAAGAGGCCTGGGCCCAAAAAGTCATCCTTTGGACGGGGCCGCTCTTTTCACTTTCCGTCAAAGTGGATAATTGCGCCGTGATTAGTTTCGCGCACCGCTGGTCTGAAAAACGGGAGCGGGCTTTGAAAACCATAGGCGATCTGGCGAAGAAACAGCTGATGAGAGGGTAGGGAATAAAAAGAGTCGGGTAGGGTTTCCCCCGCCCAACCCTTTGTCTTACTTCCCCGCGATTGACTATGTCTTATTTGCTTCTTTTAAAGAATTGAACTTCGCGTTCATGTTTTTTCGCCGCATCCAGACTGGAAAAAGTACCGAGGTTCCTTGGCTTGCCTGTTTTGGGATTTATTTTCTTCGACATCAACCGGTAACTGCCGTCGCCTAATTTCTTGATCATGACAAACCTCCTTAACTAAAAACTCAATCTGGCCTCCAAAAGAAGCCTTATTTAAAAACCAGTTTCCGCTGACGAAGGTGTCAACGGGCGACCTATTCATTTTCCCCATTCGTGGCGGCGCCACGCGTGGGGGTGCTAGCCGGCGAAACGGAACCGGTGGTCGTGTCGTTCATGCCCTGCGGAGTCTGACCAGTACCCGCATTATCAACGTCAATGGAGCTATTACCCGAAGTGGGCGTGCTGGGCATGCTGATCGTTTCTGGCGCCTGGCCCACGGGATATTGTCCGGAAGCGGATTGGTTTGAGCCGCTACCGCTCCCTCCACCGCCTTCGATCGCCTGCGCCGTAGAAAAAACCAAAAATGAACTCAGTGAAAAAAGACCCGCCATCACCCAATGTTTTGAAATCATGGTTCCCTCCTCGATCTACCTTAAATTTAAGCAAGGAACGTACCTGTTTAAACCGGCTGATTTCTATGCGAATAGGTTATTTTTAAAGAGGCCGTCATCTCATTTTAAAAACGTTCTATCGGAATGATAGTTTGCCAGGCTCGATTCGCTAAATTATTTCGCGTCCCGCAAGACATGCCGGTACTGGTCGCTCTTCCAGGCGGCTGACGGTGCTTTGAGTGTTTTTAAATGGTGCTGAACATCCCGCACGATTTTATCCACGTCCAAAACCTCAAAACATTTGGGGCTTTCACAGGTCTTTGCCATTTTGTTGACGCAAGTAATATTGCGGCAAGGGCTTTGAGAAACATAAGTGCGCGAGGGCGCGTCTTGATTGGCCGGTGGAAAAAGTGGGTTTTCAGAGTCGTAGCCGGACATGCGGGCGGGCGTAGCGCCAAAGATGCCGCTGACAAAAGTTTTATTCTTAAACTTCACATGGCCGGATCTTGAGTTTTTACGGGCCGCGGCGATATGCAAGGGGCCCGTATCCCCCGTCATAAACACATCCGCGAAGTCGGTCAAAGCCGCATAGGCGTCAATCGGCAGGCTGGTTGGCACCACAAAGACTTTCTGGCGCTCTTCCAGCGACAAAGACTCCAACAATTTCTGCTCGACGCCCGCATGGGTAAAACCAGAGCCCAATAGTAAAGATACATCCATCGCTAATATCTTTTTGAGTATTTCGACCTGATAAGACATGGGAATGAAGGTGTAAGGCGAAGCGGTATCAGGGTTAAAGAAAATAATTGGTTTGCCATGCGGAACGCCGCTGGTGGAGATGAAGTTTTCCGCCTTTTCAAAAGCCTTGTCTGAAAGGCTCAAGCCCACCCCCGTAAAGGAAACAAAGGGACGGATATTAAAATTGGACTCGAGCAGTTTTTGAACAAACTCGTAGGCCTGAAAAAGAAAATGGTTAATCCCCGTCTTGTTCTTTTCGTTCATCATCAGCTGGGGCGCGACGGTCATAAAGTTGATGATTTTTTGATCCTCAGGGAAAAGCCGTGAATCCTCAAAAAAAGGCGAGCAGTTGAGGCAAAGATCGTAATGATTTTCAGCGATCAGTTTTTTAATGCTTTCCACATCCTCGTCAGTGGGAAAAACCGTACCGGTAAACAGGGGATAAAGATGGCTGATGGCCGGGTTGCCCTCGATGAGCTCGGCGACTGATTTCTTCACCACATAATCAATCCGGGCCTCCGGAAAAAAGTCTCTAAAGGCCTGAACCGCCGCCTGCATCATGATGGCGTCGCCAATGTGAATATCCGGAATAACCAGGATTCTTTGAAAGGGGGCCCGGCCCAAAAACTTGCGGTTTCTCTCAAATATTTGATGAACCAGAAGCGAGCTGCCCACAATCGGCAGCACGGTAAAATCAAAAAATTTGGCGCCGGCCCGGGGAAAGTAATTCGTGACCACACTGGTAAGATGAAAAATACTTTTCTGAAGCTGATTGTCTTGCATGAGCAATCCCCTTTCGTACGGCTTTACCGATATTGATACTTATAGATGGTGGAGCAAAAGAAATCTTCTCGGACTTGTTTCATTTTGTAACAAATTGTGTCAGTCCCAGCGCCGCTGTCAGGCGGCCTTCCTCTTTTTTGATTTTGTCTAAAGTGATTCACCGAAGTAAAGGGGGGTGGTCTATTTTGTGAGAACTTCGTCATTCATAAAAAAAGGCCGGCTCTTTTCAGAACCGGCCTTTCGATTAACAGATCAACGTTAAAAGTTTAACGATCCCAGTCATGGCGATCTTCATGCCATGGATGGCCCGCACGATAACCGTCGTCGTAATCATGGTCATAATGCCACCGGGGACCACGAATTTCGGCGTAACAACCCATATTGGTCGTCGCCAAAACCGCCGTCACTACCACATACAAACTCAAAATGATTTTCTTCATTTGAAACCTACCATTTCCGGCGACTGTCGCCTTTACCACAGGGGTGAGTAGAGCAAGTAAGGTGCCATTCCCCATCGCGAATTCATTGGCATAAACCGCCAAAACAAAAAACCATTCTCAAAACGATTCATCGATTTTCAATTTGATAGCTTTTCCCAGTCTCGAAATCAAAATCTCAAAAAATATCTATCAAAGCGCCGGTCTTCCTTGGCCCGTTTTATGCTTTAAATTAGCCTGTCGTTTAATTTTACGAGCTCAAACCCCACAGGAGTTTCACATGAAAAAAAATACCAAACCAGCCGAACATCAATCACTGCATAAAAGCGGGGCGAAGACCAAAGAAACAAACTCCTCCACCAGCCCCTCCGTTGATGCTAAAGGCCGCCCTGTGGCCGAAAACGACAATTCTGAGAACTTGTTTGAAGAGCATATTCGGGATCTCGGGAACAAAAACCAGCGTTAACAGAAACTCAATAAAGGATGTCTTGATGCCACACACCAAATCAAAAGAACAAACGAAGCTTGATCAATCCTTTCGCTTTGCCGACCCCCACAGCATTGAGGAAGCCGCTTATTACAAGTGGCTCAACCGGGGGCGCCAGGGCGGCGACCCAACCGAAGATTGGCTTGAGGCCGAGCTGGAACTTCAAAGCAACCTCTATAGCGAGGACGATGATGTGGAAAGAAGCCTGAGTTCTAGTGTGCCAAAAAGATTAAGTAAGACTAACGTGATTGATCAGCTGACGATGGCAAGACAACAAGACAAAACCTGATAAGGGAGAAAAACCCATGAAAGCACCCGACCAGCCGAACACCACCCCGCCCACCCCTGCGGAAGAAGCGAAAGAGAATCAGTTTGAAAAGGAATTAGTCGACCGCGACAAAAACGCGCCTTTTCACCAGAATGTTTACGTTCGCACCTTTCTGGGCGGCCTGCTGATTTTCGGTCTTCTCTTGTTCTACATCAGGCACATCTCGCGAGAAGGTCATTTAGGAACCTACGGCGGAACACAGCCGCCAATCGTGGCAACGCCGGCGGACAAACCATAATAAAAAATAATTTTAAATTCTCAATTTTTGAATTATGAATTGTTGTGTCCCATTGGGACGTTCATTTTTAAAGGCTTAAAATAAAAACATTCACGAAGAGAATCTCAATCATTTAAAATTGAGAATTCAAAATTTAAAATTGTCTTAAACGGTTACTCAAAGCGTCTGTTATTTCCGAAATCGCTTGGAGCTCTTTTTGAGGGGTTGCTTCCATGCAGTTGGGCGTTTGACCGCCATGGACTGATCAAAGTTTTCTCCCGCAAAATTCCAGTTCAAAACTTTCCAGAAACCTTCCACATACTTCGCCCGGGCGTTGCGGTAATCAATGTAATAAGCGTGTTCCCACACATCCATGGTGAATAAGGGCGTGCCCGAAGCGGTGCCGATGGGGGTTTTCGCGTCGGCCGTGGTGACTATTTTCAACTTTTTATTTTTGAGCAAAACCAGCCAGGCCCATCCCGATCCAAACAGGCCTACCGCCGCGGCGGCAAACTGTTTTTCAAACTCCGCGTAGCTTCCAAAATTTTGATCAATCGCCTGGGCCAGAGGGCCTTTGGGCGACTGGTTCTTTTCAGCGCTCATGCTTTTCCAATAAAAGGTGTGGTTCCAATTCTGGGCGGCGTTATTGAACAGCGCCCCGCTGGTATTTTTAACGATATCGGCCAAATCCTTATTCTCGTATTTGGTCCCGGCGATTAACTTGTTGAGGTTGTCCACATAGGCCTGGTGATGCTTGCCATAGTGAAATTCCAAGGTTTCCGCCGAAATGTGCGGCGAAAGCGCGTCCTTCCCATAGGGTAGTTGCGGCAGTGTGAACGGTGGCATAACGGCTCCTTTAATTTTGATGCAAGTTTGACCTGCTATTTCTTTGTTTCGTTACTGATTCACCGGGTCGCCAGTGGAGCTGCCGGTGGAGGGCGGTGTGCCGTTGCCCGTGGAAGTTTGGCCGGCGTCTATCGCGTCCAAAGTTTTCGGCGATTGTTTGGCGGTGTATTTATTCACCGCGCCATAATCGGCGCCCAAAGGTTTTTCATTCGTTGAAACAGCCGGACTTTGGCTGTCCGTGCCGGCCATGGTGCCGGTTCGAGTAGCGGCGCAGCCCGAGGCGAAGCCCATCAGCACCAATAGAAGGCCGGCCAGCCATTTGTCGATCGTTCTCATGTTCTTCTCCTTCGTGACTTGGTATTGAGATTTATTAAAGCAAGTTATGTACCCAATCCCGACGATCCCGTGGCGGCTTCTTTTATTGAATGACCGTTATTCACAACATTTTTCACATGAAAAATTACCCAAAATGAGCTTTTTACCACTCAATTGAAAAGTCTCGCCCGGTTAGAAGCTATCACCCCTATCAAATTGAATTTTCGGTTATCGGTTTGATAGGGGCTGTTCGAATAATTGTAAAAGCTCTATTGAATATCGATATAACGAGGGCCATTTGCTTCGAAAAATGATCCTTCGGCTGGCACGGGACCCTTTCTACACGGGCACATTCCTTGCTTTATATTTCCTTACAGAAACGCTTTGAAAGAGAAAACAAATGAAACTGCTCCAAAATAGTAAAGGCGAAGGCAATATTTACTTGCCCGTTTCAGGGGTCGTCGTGGTTATCGCCATCATCTTCTTTCTTTGGTATTACAACGAACATCGAAACGATGTGGTGATTCACCCGCCTCACATTGAAGTGCATTAACCATCCCGGTTCGACCGGAACAGATGGGATTTAATTTGAAAGGAAAACAAACATGATTACGAGCTTGATTGGTTTACTTATTTTTTGCGCGGACATTTTCGCCATTGTGAATATCGTCAGGAGCAGTTTGCCAACCGGCAACAAGGTTTTGTGGTGCCTCTTGGTTTTCGTGCTGCCTGTTTTGGGTTTAATCATCTGGTTCGCCGCGGGCCCCAGGGATGGAAAAGGACTGAGGCTGAACTAGTAATAATCAGACGCGGCCATGGCTAAATGAGCTAGAGTGGGACACGAATTGCGAAGCAAGGAGGGTTCCATGGCTAAGAGAGAAAAGAAGGCGAACAAGAACAAAAGCAAAAAACGTAAATAGAACCGTTTAATATCGAGCTTATCAAGCCTGAACTTTCCGTTCAGGCTTTTTTTATGCCGTTACCAGGAAATGCTTTTGTTGAGATTGGCTTCGATAAACGAGGAGGTGACGCTTTCAAAAAAGCCCTGCTGGTTGGGCGGAGCGATAAAATTCATTTTGCCGCCTTCCCCATCCCAGACGACCGCCACGTTGCCCTTAAAACCCGCGGCTTTGGACTTGGCTTGAAAGAGCCTGATCATGGAAAGCTGTTCTTCTTTAGATCTAAAAGCGAACGAACCCGTTACCGGAAAAATGACCACATCGATACCCGGCGCCGTGAAATGAACAATTTTATAAGTGGGAATAAAAAGCCGCCTTTCACTACTAACTGAGGCGGATGCAGGGCTGATGTTTGAAAAGCCCTTATCTCAATTCGCGTCTAAAACCTGATCTATCCTACCTTATTTAGACCCTAACAAAAGTACCGAGTTTTAAACCTCTCTAAAACATCTCGATATAACCCTTTAGGCGCCATCAAACCCTTTTCCACCACCTCTTCCAGCGGGACAAACCGCACCATATTGCCGAAAGGCTTTTTGAGCATCTTTTTAAACCGAGTCACTTTAGTTTGGGTTTCTTTGTCATCCGCCAGGCCCAGGGTAAAACTATAAACCTTCTTTTGCGGGTACCTGGCATAGGCCAGGGTTAATAGAAAGTTGCGGGCAATTTGGTTAAAACCCGACTGAGGCGGATATGCCGCCAATCCCTTGGCGTTAAAAATATCAAAACTCTTCGCCAGGGCATGCCACCTTTTGCCGCCGCCCACCCGCTTTTCATCCAACCCTTCCAAGTATTTCACTTCAATACCAAGAATGGATTCCACACCTTGAGCGTCTTTAAAAACAATGACCGCGTCAAAGGAGGTGGCCACCTTTTTAAACCCCTCGATTTTGGGAAGTTTTTCTAAATCCACACTGACGACTTTGTCGATGGGCAATGAGGGAAACATGCTTTTGACCATCTGGCTGGCCGCCGGGTCTTTTTGAAGGACGCCCATTTTGAGATTGGTAAAAAGGTTAAAGCAAAGAGCCTGGCTGGAAACCAGATTGCCCAGTACCCTTTCGCGGTTTACAAACACCCGCCAGCTTCGGGACCGTTTAACGATGTAAAGATGGGCTTCGCTGGAAATAAAATTGAGACCCTTTTCAGCCTGTTCGAGTTTTAACTGATGACCTATGTCTCGCCGGCGGTTGGACCGCAGACCCAGCATTTGGGCGTGCTTTGTTTTTTGGAGGGAACGGTATTTGTCTAAAAAACTTTTAGCGTGGTTTTTACTTTTCATGAACCGGTTTGGAGGACTTGGGAAGGAATTGAGCTAATTCTTTTTCGATGTCCGACTCGGGCGGAACACCTTCCCACCGGTCTACTGCCTTGCCTTTTTTGAACACAAAAGTCGTCGGCACCACTTGCGACTGGGTGGCCGCGTATAAACTGGGGCTTTTATCCACGTCGACCCGCACGACCTTTAAACGGCCCGCGTATTTTTGAGCCAGTCGATCCACCATGGGACCGTACATGCGGCAGGGGCCGCACCACACCGCGAAAAAATCGACCAGCACCGGCACTTTTGACTTAATCACTTCCGCTTGAAAATTATCTTCGGTCACCGTGATCACCTCAACGGCAGGCGCGGCGCTTTTACCAAAACTTGGTTCGGGCATGGAGGATTGCAGGGCGATGGTGAGAAACAAAAACGCCGCCACAAGAAACATTAAAACTGGTTGAACATGACGCATCCGAGGCCTTCTTCCCCGCTGAAAAAGATATCCGGCGGCTTATTGATCAATACGCTCTTGGCCGCTGAAAGGTTACTGCTTGTCATTGTAAGCCTTGGCCATCTTCATTTGTAGTCTTGACAAGATGGTATACACTTGTATACTACCTTAAGTCAGACAGGTTGATATCGATCTAGGAGAGGGCCCATGCAAAAGGAAAAATCAGTCAAAGTCGTTCCGGGACAAATTGCTTTCACCCCCGAATATGCCGGTTTGGTGTTTCAAGACCTGGGCTATGTGGAGCGCAAGCTGGACGCCACCCGCAAACCCGAAGACTGGTCTTTTGGCGAATCAGACTTCTATTTGGCCATCACCCCCAAGGGCGTGGAGCACTTTGAGGAAATGAAACCCTTTGTGGATCCGCTATACATCGCGGCTTTGACGATATTGGGGATGATTAAAGCGGCGTAGTACATCCTTAACTGACTGACCTGCCCTTTTGCGTTTAAGGCAGAGCTTCTCTGTTAATTGCACGAGGATGACGCGATGGTTTACCGTTATGAAAAACTTCCCGCAAGTCTAATTTTTGTAATCGATTTTTCATGAGACTGGCAAAACTAGAATTTTTAAAATCATGATACAAAATACCCGTTGTGTGCCGTTTCAGACTTTTCGCTAAAGTTCCCATACCATTTGGGTTGGAAAGATGCGTCACCAAACCAGAATATTTGAGCGATGAATTACTTACCACAATCCACATATGGTAATAGAAGGCAAGAAGCGGACTATTGCGATGCTCTATTTTCGCCAAATCATTTTTGAATCCAGCGTGTCCCATAGAAACAAAAAGCAGATTTACTTTTTGGTGCGCATAACCATTGAACATTTGTAAATAATTGGTGTCGTTGCAAATCATTAATCCACAGCAAACTCCACCCAAATTAAAAGTGACCAAATGATCACCCGGAGTAAAAGTCTTCGCTTCATCTCCTTCAATCAACCAAGACTTGTCGTAACGGTCAACGATTTTGCCCTTGTCGTTAATCACGTAAAGACAATTAGTGGGTTTAAAATCCGTACCGAGCCGATGAGCCGATCCGAGAATGACCCATATCTTTTTTTGGGCGGCTAACTTTTGAATAACGCTTGTTTCTTTTCGCAAAACCGCAAAATCAAATTTTTTGAACGCAGGATTATTCCATTTACCCCAGCCACAAAGAGCCGTTTCAGGAAAATGAACGATGTCGGCGTTATGAGCTGCCGCCTCACGCATAAGGCGTTGAATGGCATTACTGTTTTTGGAAATGTCGCTTGTTACCGGAAACTGACAGCTGGCTATCTTCAGTTTTATATTTTTCATGAATTACTTTTTTAAGAACTAGTTACCTGCACCGCAATCGAGAGGCTCTTCATGTTCTCTACATTGCAAACCCGGTTGTTCTTGTCGATCTTACGGATAAAATCGCCATAAATGGCTTTGGGGCCCACTTCAACCCAGGTACGGAAACCACGGTCGATGACCAAACGAACCGCGCGGGTCCAATCGACCGGGGTCGAATATTGTTTCACTAAAACATCTCTGACGTCAGTCGGTGAATTGATCTGTTCCCCATCGGAAACTCGGTGGGTTGTAACTTTAGGTGGGAAAAGACGTTGTTCACCCAGGCACTCGGTTAAGAGCGCGTCAAACTGGGGTTCCAGCTCGATGGCCATCGACGAAAACAACGGGCCGCGAGGGCTCAGGATGGTGCTGCGAACCGTTCGGATGTTTTTGAAACGATCCATCAGCGGCGTTAAAGACGCCGGCGGGCCCCAAAGAATGAAGGTATCGGGCGCCAATAATTGGGTGAGAAGAATTTGGCCTGTAGGCGGATTAAGCAGCGGCTCGATCTTATCCAGCGTCACACCGCTAAGGAGCACATTCTGCCCGCCGTGCTTGATGGCGAACTGATCAATAAGATCAGCGCGCTTAACGATATATTGGCACGCCACAGGAAAAGGAATGCATTCGGCCACGACCAGAGCGGCTATTTCGCCGACGCCGATACCCATCATTAAATTGGCTTTTCGTTTGTTTTGAAAGAAAGGGTCGTAAAAGGACACGTCGCCCAGCAAGGTAATCAGCTGAGCCATGGCGGTAGGCTGTAAATCTTCTTTAGGGCCTAAAAATGAAAGACGGGCGATTTTAATGTCTAAAAGCTTTTCAACAATATCGTAATAGTTGCGCACATTGACCGTACGGTCGTAAAACTCTTTGCCCATGCCCACATATTGGGAGCCTTCATTTGGAAAGATGACCGCGATGTTCGCCATTGAAAACCCTTTCAGATACTTTTAACGCCGATAGTCTACCACGGTTTAAAAACCACTTACTGAGCCTGGTTTTTCAAATTAAAGGTAAAGGTCACTACGCCCGATTGGTTTTCTTGAACCATTCCTGGCGGTAGCGGAGCAAATTCCCACTGAATCAGCGCGTCATATACCAAGCGGTCCAACTCCTGATAACCCGAGGTTTGCTCTGGCTGAATCTCATCACTCTTTAAAAGCCCGTTAGGCAAAACAGTGAGCTGAAACTTAACTGCGCCTTCAATCCCCTGCTTTTTAGCCCAATCGGGATAAATAGGATTCACTTTGCGGATGACCTGTCGGCCCGCTAACTGACCTTCAATATTAACGTCTCCATCAGGCGCGCCCACGATGCCCTGATGACCCACACCTTCAGTAGTTTTAATATCAGTAGAAGCTTCTTTTTGATTTTCCATACCGATCGGCGCGGCGTTGTTGAGTTTTTCCAAATCGGCGTCAGAGGGCGTGTTGTTCTTAGTGGATTTCTTCTTCACTTTTTTCATCGCGACTTCGGGCCTTTCGGAGTTATCCACCGAAGGGTTCACAATTTCCTTTTGCGGCGCGGGCATTTCATTATTGTTGGTTTTTTCCGCCTGAGGAATCTGACCGCTTTGGGCCGAGGGCGCTCCCATTCCATTACCTTGAGAGGTTTGGCCGATGAGGGTGAGATCCATCAACAAAGGTGTTTGAACTACCATAAAGGAGTGATAAATCAAAAAAATCATCAGCAAAATAGCCGCATGAAGCAGAAACGAGTAAAAAATGGATTTTGAGAAACGCTTATCCACGGGCAGTCCTATTACTTGGCAGTTTCGAGCTTGACGGGTACGGTAGCGCTATTTTGACTGTCGATCTCCACCGCGATGCCGACTTTGGTAACACCGGCCACATAAGCGCGGGACATCACCTGGGTCACTGACCCATGAGTGACTGATTTATCAGCGTTAATCATCACGATAGCCGACGGCTTTTGTTGAACCATTGTTTTTAATTGGCTCGTTAATTCATCCAAAGTAACTTCTTTATCATTGAGCAACACCTTATCGCCGGGAGCCACCGTGATAGTAATGGTTTCGGGCAAGTTAGGTGACGGCGCGGCTACTTTAGGAAGCTTAATTTGGAAGCTTCCTTGAAACATAAAGGGCGTAGTGACCATAAAGATGACCAACAACACCAAAACCACATCCGTAAAAGGCACGGTGTTGATTTCTGCAACCAGTTTTCCCGGAGACCGTAAACGGCTTTGCATAAGCAACTCCTTAAAATTAAACCTTTAAACCTATTTTCACCACCAAGACACCAAGGCACCAAGTAAACCTTAACGTTTTAATCTGAATTGTTTCTGCCTTCCTTGGTGTCTTGGTGCCTTGTCCCCTGCAAAAAGATTCGGGGATCAAAAAATCCCCTTCGGGGGAGTGGTAAAGCCGCCTTTTGTTTAACTTTCTAAACGTTCGCCAATTTCAGAAATGACAATTTCAGCTTCTTGCGCCGCCACATTGAGGCGGGCTTGAAACAGGTTGTAAAAGAAGACAGCCGTGATGGCCACAAAGAGGCCGGCAGCGGTGGAGATAAGCGCCTCCGCGATACCCTGCGACACGACGGCGGCGCCGCCGGAGTTGGCCAAAGCCAGGTCTTGGAAGGCGCGGATAATGCCCAAAACTGTTCCAAACAGACCCACATAGGGGGCAATGGAGCCGATGGTGGCTAAGAGGGGCAAGCGCTGTTCCAGCTTGATCAGTTGGGCTTTGGCTTCCCTTTCCATGGCCTGTTTCACATCGTTCTTTTCGGTTTTGGCCTCTAACCCGGCGTGAATAATTTTGTCGAGGAACGAAGCGTTACGATCGGTAGCTTCCAGCGCCTCGGTGTAATTGCGGCGGCTTAAATAAGACCGCAAAGAATCCATCACATCTTCCCGGCGCTTGAGGTTCTTTTTGTAATAACCACGGCGGTCCCAAAGGATCGCGAAAACGATAATGGATAAACAGACCAAAATACCAATGGCCCATCCACCTTTTAAAATCACTTCAAAGAGAGAAAAATTTTGTGCCACAGACGTCCTCCTGTTTGAACTTAAACCAATAATCTAAAAAAACCTTCAGAACTTCATTTAACCACCAAGACACCAAGGCACCAAGTAAGACAAAACCTAACTTTGATTTTCAAGATTCCACATTAAGACTTCCTTGGTGTCTTGGTGCCTTGTCCCCTACAAAAAGATTCGGGGATCAAAAAAATCCCCTTTCGGGGGAGTGGTGAAAACCGCCTTATGTTTAAAAGATTATCTCAATACCCCCGCGCAAATGAAACTGGGGTTCCAAATAACCGGGTTCCAACACATAGCTGGAGCCCAGCAGGTTATCGCCTTTAAACCACAACGAAAAACCACGGTCAAAATGATAGGCCGCGCTCAGGTTAAATGTCGCGTAGGCCGGCAGATCCAGGGTGGCCGCATCCAGGGCCTGGCGGTCCGAAACTAACACCAAAGCCAAGGTTCCTTCCCATTGTTCGTCCGCGCGGGTAATAGAAGCCACGCCCTGATTTTGGGGCAAGAAGGTCAGGTTGAAATTATTACCGGAATTGTTCGTGCCCTGAGTCCATTGATATTGAAAATTAGTTTTTAAGACCTGGTCCAGTTTCCATTCTAAATCGGCGGTAAAACGGTTTAACTGAACGGCGGACAAGGTGGAATAGGTCTCGATAAAGTTAGGGCTGACCGCGTTAATATCCGTCCACTGATGGTAATTTTGAAGTTGGGCCGAGGAAGCGGATAGGTTTAAAACAACATTTTCATCCAACCGATGAGTCAGTTTGGCGCCAAACTCACCGGTGTTTTCCGTTGCCACGGGTAGTTCGGATTCGGGGCTGATGTGTTCCATGTTCATGAAAGTGTCAAAAAAGCGGTCCAGGGTTCGAGCGGTCTTCCAATAAGCGGTCACCTGGGTATTTTCCACAAAACGCCAGCGGGCGCTCACCGCCGGAAATAGTTTCGAGTTCAAATTCGGCCCGCTGCCCGATTGGCCTTCGAGAGACAAGTTGAGGTCTAAATTTTCAGAGAAATTAAACCGCGATTGAGCGTTTGCCCAGGCCAGGTTGTATTGGGTGAAAGGCGCCACCGTAAAGTTGGAGGTGGATTGATAATCCCCCGCCTCTAAAGTGAATGCGTTCCAAAAAGGATCGATTTCCTCACCAATGAGTTTGAAGCGTCCGTCATATTCCTGAACCTGATTATTCATCGTGCTTTGATCCCAATAATTGAGCGTCGTTACCTTATTGTTAAAGAGCAATTCGGTGCGCCAGGCGTTAGACAACTTCCAATTAAGATTGGCATTAATATCCAATCCCTGATGTATTTCTTGAATGGCGCCTTGATAAGGCAGCGTGGCGCTGACTTGAGAGGAATAGATGGATACCCGGAATTGAATATCATCCGCCGGCATTAGCTTGAACTCGCCTCCAAAACGGTATTTTTGGTCGCCGTCAAAGCTTCCATTGGTGGCTTGCCCGCCCCAGGTGGAGTAATAGCCCGAGAGGAGATATTCCATATCGCTAAAGTCTTTACCAAAGAGACCCCAACCGCCCAAAGTGCCCGGAATGCCCGCTCCCCCATGAAGAATAAGGGTCGTATCGGTCGGCGTCCCGCCGTCTTGCGTGGACAAAGCGGTTAAGGATTTATTCAGCCCCGGCAAATCATCTGAGGAACGGTTTAAATCCGTTAAGTTTTGAGCTCCCCAGCTCACGTCGTTTTCAACCGCTTCGGACCGTTTGGCTCCAATCGTTAACTCATTCACGCCCGTAATCACCACATCGGGCAATGAAAACTTGGGTACGGCTGTGGGACGGCTGGTCACCGGAGCTTTGGAACCTTCCGCCTGAGACGGATTTTGACTGTCCATGGCGACAGGGGTTGTTTGAGTTTCAAGCACCTCGATCGTCGGTTCGGCCGTCGGCTCAACCGTTGGTTGAATAATGGGCGTGGCTAAATCCTCAGCAAAAGCAGAAACCGTAACCGCAAATAAAGAAACCATTAATATTTTCACCACCAAGGCACCAAGACACCAAGTTAACCTTAATGACTTCTCTATGAATTCTCTTTGGCGTTCTTGGTGTCTTGGTGCCTTGGTGGTAAACGAGGTTTTAGTTTTCATCATTTATCCGTCTCCGGTTCTCCGGGAACTGGATCCGGTTCATGAACTTTCTTTTTGGCCGGGTGCAGGAAAGGTTTCAGCGCCTTTAAGCGCTTCAGCGTGGCGGTTCTAAAGGCTTTGACCTTCGTGTATTTAAGAATTCGGTTATAAGTATCAGCGGCATCCTGATATTTTTTCTGAGCCTCATAACATTCAGCCACTTTGGCATAGGCCGTGACCACCCACTGGTCCTGATCAGGGTAAGTGGTAATGATGGAATTAAACTCTTTGATCGCCGGTTCATACTCTTTCATGGTTTTGTGAAGATCCGCGTGATAGAAAGCGGCTTCGGCGGCAAGCGCCTGGTCTTTTGACTTCATCGTAAACTCATAAGCCTTCAAAGCCTTCTCAGGCTTATCAAGTTTTTCCAGCAAGATACCCGCCTGCAAACTGGCATCGGGAGCCAGCGGATCTTTTTCGTAGTCGTTGACGAGTTTTTCAAAATATTCCAAAGCCATTTCGGTATCGCCTGATTCCTTCTCGCAAACCGCGCTATTAAAGAGCGCGTGGGTCGCCAGGTGATGGGAGGGATTGGTTTTAAAAATATGCGTATAGTTGGTCAGCGCGTTTTTAAAATCACCAGCGTCAAAGTAAAGCGAACCCAGGCTGAATTGAGCCTCCAGCGCCAGCGCGTCATCCGGATACTTTTTGATCATGTCCGTAAAGGAAGTGATCGCTTCCGATTTCATATCGGATTTAGCCTGAGCGGTGGCTTTCCAGAACATGGCTTTAGGCGCTTCAGTGCAATCCGGATATTTTTGGAGCAAAAGCGTGTAGGCCTCAATGGCGTCTTTGTATTTCTTATTTTGGAAGAAAGTATCGGCTAAGCGGTATTGAATGCTGGGCGCGAAGGCGCTATCAGGAAATTTTTTAAGAAAGCTTTGCGCCGCGCTGGAGGCTTCATTTCTTTCGCCCAATTTTTCATCGGACCATTGCAAGCCATACATCGCGTCAGGCAAAAGCGCGTGGCCGGGATAACGGTCGATAAAGCTTTGGTAAACCTCTTTAGAATCTTTGAATTGTTTTAAATTGAAAAAACAGTCCCCTTCGCGCAAATGGGCTTCGGGAGCCAGTGTATCCAGTGGATAGTCCGCCTCCACCCGCGCGAACATTTCCTGGGCTTGTTTAAATTGTTTAGCGCGGAAGTGGGCCCAGGCGGACCAGTAAATGAGCCGGGAACGGCGGTCCTGGGCATCATCATTCTGAATCAACTCGTCCCAAATGCTGAGAGCCTGGCTGAACTGATTTTGACGGTAAGCGCACCAGCCCAATTGTTCGCGGGCATCCATCGCTTTGTCGCCGATATTTTTGCCCAGGGCTTCCTGATAGCGGCCAGCGGCCTTTTCGTAGTCGTGCAGATTGTAATAGCTGTCCGCGATGCGTAAAACAGCCTCGGCTTCCTGAGCTGAACCCGGATTTTTTTCAATCACGTTTTTAAAAGCTTCAATCGCTTCGGTGTATTTTTCCTGCTGAAACTGGCTCCAGCCCAGACCTGAATAACAGTCCGCGGCCAAATCGTCTTTAGGATTATTTTTTAGCGCCTGCTGGTAAAAATCCGCGGCCTTGGCGTACTGGCTCAGTTCATAGCTGGCTTCCGCCGCGCCCCAAAAGCCGCGGGTTTGAGCCTCACCCTGGGTATTTTGAGAGACAAAAAGAAACTGTTTCAAAGCGCGGTCGTAGCGGCCCGCGGCGTAATCGCACCAACCTTCCCAATAAGTCGCGTCTTGGACCAAATCAGACGGTGCGGGATCGACGATTTGATCGTACATCTTTTTGGCGTCATCATATTTGGCCTGTAAATAGCGGCAGCCGGCGTGCAGGTAAAGCGCGTTCCAATAAAGCGGGCTTTGCGGGCTGAACTTTTCGACTTTTCGAAATT
Source organism: Candidatus Firestoneibacteriota bacterium (assembly GCA_013286205.1). GTDB lineage: Bacteria > Oederibacteriota > Muellerivitia > Muellerivitales > Muellerivitaceae > Bog-1183. Next base: position 30,828 of record JABDGD010000023.1, read on the forward strand.
CGACAATCGCCTCATCATAATTTTGCTCAGCGTAATCCAGCCAGCCCAGGCCATATTCCAAAAAATCCACTGGGCTTTTACCATTGGCCAGCGTCAAACCGGATTCATAGTCTTTTCGGGCCGCGTCATTATTATTGCCCGCGTAATCTTCCGCGCCCGCCCGAACCGCCGCCCAGGGCGCCAGGGGATGCTTGGGAAAGTCCGTGACAATTTTCTGAAAGATTTTGGCCGCTTGCAGATGTTTGTCTTGCTTGGCCAAAGACCAGCCATATCCATAATCAGCCGCCGGTTCCATATTGTCACCCGCGTAGGTTTGGGCGAACTGCGAGTAAGCCTTTTGAGCGTCATCATAATGACCCTGCCAGAACTGGCATTCCGCCGCCTGAAAAGCCGAAAGCTTGGCCAAGTTTTGATCTTTGGCTTTACTGGCGAGAGAACTAAAACCTTCATAAGCGTTATCGTATTCTTTTTCCTGGAAATAGCACCAATCCACCAGGTAATTCACCAATTGGGTATGGGGGTATTTTGGATTTTGCCGAAGGATCGTCTCATAAATTTTAAGAGCGTCGCCGTACTGCCCCATCTGATAAAAACATTCGGCTTTCCAGAAATAAATATCGCTCAGGGCCACGATGTCTTTATTTTGTTTTTCGAGATTGTTGAGATGCTCCAGCGAGGCGCTGTAATTTTTGCCGTAAACCAACGCGATCGCTGATTTAAATTCGGCCGCGGAGGCGTTATTGGAGAGTGGGTCCAGCCGGAGAGAAGTTAAAAAATCGTGATAGGCGATGTCGTAATGTTTATCGCGGAGGTTGGCTTCGCCTGTCCACCGAAGAGCCTCGGCCCTGACAGCGTCATCGTGGCTGAGTTCACCGGCGAGAAAGAAGCGATCCAAAGCCATGTGATAGGCTCTGGCTTTTAAAAGCGCGGTCCCCTGCTCAAACAGACTGGGGTCGTCTATGCCCTTATCAGCCCAGCTCCCCCCTGGAAACAGAAGAAAGCCCGCCAATAAAACCCCAGAAATTTTCAATGATTGCTTCCATGTTGAAAGACGCATCATTTATTAGTATTCGTCTTCCTCGAGCCCCTCTTCTTCTTTAGCTTTTTTGAGGAACTTCTTGAGCATTTTTTGGAAAGCACCGGTTTTGCGAATCACCATTCCCTCTTCATCCACCATCACTTCCTCGGATTCCTTGGAATCGCTGCTCGCCTTGCCCGTTAATGCTTTGATACTCAAAGAGATGCGGCGCTTACCCGTATCCACACCTAACACCTTAAAGGTGACTTCAGTGCCGGGTTTCAAAGCGTCTTCAACCTTCTTAGGAACAGAATGGGCGATTTCCGTCTTGTGAATCAAGCCCTCGATGTTCTTTTCAAGTTCGACAAAAGCGCCAAACTCAGCCAAACGCGTCACTTTAGCCGTGATGACCTGGCCGGCTTTATAGTTTTCTTCCACCTTATCCCAGGGATCGCCTTCCACTTGTTTGAGGCCCAGTGAAATGCGCTTCTTTTCTTCGTCGATGCCTAAGATTTTCACGCTGAGCGCCTGGCCCACTTTGAAATCTTTTTGCGGATTCTTGGTGCGCTTGTCCCAAACGATATCCGATTGGTGCAAGAGACCCTCGAGACCTTCCTCGATTTCCATAAACAAACCAAAGTCAGCCACATTGGTCACCGTCGCTTGAATGGTCGCGCCGATGGGATAGCGTTGAGACACTTGTTCCCAGGGGCTCTTTTCCATGCGCTTGATGCTGAAATTGATCTTTCGCTTGGCCACATCGATATCAATGACCTGCGCTTTTTTCTTTTCGCCGATTTTGAAAATTTCGGAGGGTTTTTTAAGTTTCTTGGACCAGGAAATTTCAGTGATGTGACAGAAACCTTCGAGGTTATCCGGCGTCTTCACAAACGCGCCGTAATCCACGAAGTGGGTGATCTCCACTTCCAAAGCCTGACCCGCGTGATAACGCTTGTCGGCTTCGGCCCAGGGATCAGCCTGCATTTGCTTCATGCCTAAAGAGACTTTGCCCTTCTCCTTATCGACTTGAAGAATCTTCACCTTCACGGTGGAGTTCACTTTAATGAAGTCATCAACCTTATTGACTCTTCCCCAGTCGATATCAGCGATGTGTAAGAGGCCGTCGATACCGTTGAGATCCACAAAAGCGCCATAGCTCACCAGGCTC
>JABDGD010000024.1 GCA_013286205.1 Candidatus Firestoneibacteriota bacterium
GTTCCGCGCGCATGAATCCTCGGTTCAAAAATTGAAGGCTTCGAAAGTGGATGTGAAGTTGTGGTATGAATTGAAAACCGTGAAGGGCAACGGCAAGGTCGAAGAAGCGGTGATTTATGAAAACCATACGATGGCGGAAGAAACGCTTCCGATGGACGCGGTGGTTCTGAACTTTGGTTTCCAGGCCAGCCTTTCTTTCTTGAAAGACTGGGGTTTGACGCTGGAAAAGAACAAGATTCCCGTGAACCAAAAAATGGAAACGAACGTGCCGGGCATTTACGCTGCGGGCGATATCGTAACCCATCCGGGCAAGCTGGACTTGATCGCTACGGGTTTTGCGGAGGGCGCCACCGCGGTGAACTTCTCCAAAACCTATATCAATCCCAACGAAAAGGCTGAACCGGGACATAGCTCGAATCTCAAGTGGTAATAGTTCGTTAACTTTTTTTGAGGAGAGAAGCATGGATACAGATGTCAGAACGCAAAAGGGACTGGGTGTCACCTTAAGACAAGACAATTGGTGGGGAGAACCGTTGGCGATCGCCTCGGCGCTTATCACCTTTATTGTCTACATGACATGGGCGGCGTTGACGCCAACTGGGCCTCATGGCGAAATCTGGTACAAGTGGGGTTCGTACATTTCCCCGGCTTTCTCTCCTTATATTAGCCCCTCGTGGTTTAAGTGGTCTCCGGCGATTTTGATTCTCTGGGCGCCGGCTGGCTTTCGCGCGACTTGCTACTATTTCCGCAAAGCTTACTACCGGGCGTTCTTCCAAGATCCTCCCGGTTGCGCGGTAGGCGAGGAAGCGCGTGAGTATAAAGGTGAAACTTCTTTCCCCTTCATTCTTCAAAACTTGCACCGCTATTTTCTTTACCTGGCCATCTTGTTGGTCATCAATCACTGGATCGACTTAGCTTACGCTTTCACTAAAGAAGGACCCAAAACCTACTACGTCGGTGTGGGTACCTTAGTTCTTTTGGTCGACACGATCCTCCTAACTTTCTACGTGGGAAGCTGCCACGCCTGGCGCCATCTGGTGGGCGGCAAGCTGGATTGTTTCTCTTCCTGCCCGAGCAATAACATCCGCTACAAAATTTGGTGCAACGTCACCAAGATTAATGAGACGCATGGCTTCTGGGCCTGGGCCAGCCTTTTTACGGTCGGCTTCGCTGATTTGTATGTGCGCTTGGTGGCGATGGGTGTGTGGACGGACTATAAGATTTTCTAAATCTCCCTCCAGGTTGGAGTGGAATTAAATTCGAGGTGTAACGTGAGCGAAAATTACCAAAGTTTTGAATATGACGTACTAGTGATCGGCGCCGGCGGCGCGGGATTAAGATCGGCTATCGAAGCTTCGGCCGCAGGCTGCAAGACGGCGTTGGTTTGTAAATCTCTTTTGGGCAAAGCCCACACGGTGATGGCGGAGGGTGGTATCGCCGCTTCACTCGCTACAGTCGATTCCCGCGACTCCTGGCAGCAGCATTTTTCCGATACCCTCATCGGCGGCAACTTCGGCAATCATTGGAAAATGGCGGAACTTCACGCCAAGCAGGCTCCTGAACGTGTCCGTGAATTGGAAAAATGGGGAGCGGTGTTTGATCGCACTACTGACGGCAAAGGCAATATCAACGTTCGTCACTTCGGCGGTCACACTTACAAGCGTTTGGCCCACGTGGGCGACCGCACGGGGCTCGAACTGATCCGCACCTTGCAAGATAAGGGTGTTCACTCCGGCATTGATGTTCATATGGAATGCACCATTTACGCGCTGCTTAAAGACGGCGACCGTATCGCGGGCGCTTACGGGTACTTCCGTGAAACAGGCCGTCCGGTTCTCTTTAAAGCCAAGTCGATCATTGTTTCAACTGGTGGTATCGGAAAGCTCTTCTCGGTGAACTCCAACTCCTGGGAATGTACTGGCGACGGATTCGCTTTGGCCTATTTGGCTGGGGCTGAATTGGCTGATATGGAATATGTTCAGTTTCACCCGACGGGCATGGTTTGGCCCCACTCGGTGCGCGGTTTGCTCATTACGGAAGGTGTCCGTGGTGAAGGCGGCGTCTTGAAGAACAACAAGGGCGAGCGCTTCATGTTTAACTATATTCCGCCCAAATATCAGGGTAAATACGCTGAAACTGAAGAAGAAGCCAATGCCTGGTTCCAAAAGGTCGTGGTGGAAGGTCAAAAAGAAGAGGGTGTGAAGGAACGCAAACCACCCGAACTGATGAGCCGTGACGTGGTGGCCCGCGCTTTGTGGAACGAAATTAAAGCCGGCCGCGGCAGCGAGCATGGCGGCGTTTATTTGGATATCGCCTCCCGCCGCAGCGCTGAAGACATTAAAAAGAAGCTTCCTTCCATGTATCACCAGTTTAAACAGCTGGCGGACGTGGATATTACCAAAGTGCCGATGGAAGTCGGACCGACCTGCCATTACATGATGGGCGGCGTGAAGGTGAATCCGGAAACACAGGAATCCACCGTGAGAGGTCTTTTCGCGGCGGGTGAATGCTCCGCGGGGATGCATGGTTCCAACCGTTTGGGCGGCAACTCGTTGTCCGACCTGGTGGTCTTCGGCAAATTAGCCGGTGAAAACGCGGCCGCTTACGCGAAGTTGACTTCGATGCCGAAGATTGACGACAGCGTCTTGGCGGGCCTGAACAAAGAAATGAACCAGCCTTTCGAGAATAAAGGTGAAGTGTCTTACGCGATTCTCGCTGACTTGCAAACAGCCATGGAAAAGGGCGCCGGCATGTACCGTGAAGAATCATTGCTCGACGGCTGCTTGAAAGATTTAGAAGCGCTCAAAGAACGGTTGAAGAAGGTTGCAGCTGAAGGCAACCGCTTATTCAATCCGGGCTGGCATGTGGCTTTAGATCTTCGCAATATGTTGATCGTGGGCGAAGCTTTGGCCCGCGCCGCGAAAGAACGTAAAGAGTCCCGCGGCGGTCACACCCGCACGGATTACACGACTTACTCTAAAGATTTCGCCAAGAAGCGCATTGTGGTCCGCAAAAAAGGCGAAGCAATGGAAATTGTTCAAGAAGATTTGCCGCAAGTCCCCGCTGAACTTGAAGCGGAACTTATTAAGGGCGGGTTCTTGAAGGCTGAAATTTTGAAACAATTACGCGGAGAAGCGCCCGCTCACTAAGCGGAAAGAACCGAGTTCATCAAAGGAGCCGTGAAAATGTCAAAAATTCACATGAGAGTCTATCGGGGAAATTCCGAAGGCGGACAGCTGAAAGATTATGACGTGGAAGTCGCTGAAGGCATGGTGGTGCTGGACGCCATCCACAATTTGCAAGCCACACAGGCGTCTGATTTGGCCTGCCGCTGGAATTGCAAAGCGGGCAAATGTGGTTCTTGCTCGGCCGAGGTAAACGGCAAACCCCGCTTGATGTGCATGACCCGTTTAAACGAGTTTGCCGAAGGCGAAACCATCACGGTCACCCCCATGAAAACGTTCCCAATCATGAAAGACTTGGCGACTGACGTTTCCTGGAACTATGAAGTGAACAAGCGTATTCCACCCTTTACGCCCCGAGAAGGCGCTGATTGGCATTGGCAGCAAAAGGACGCTGACCGCGCTCAAGAGTTCCGCAAATGCATCGAGTGTTTCCTGTGTCAGGACACCTGTCACGTTTTGCGTGAGCATGATAAAAAAACCAGTTTCGCGGGCCCTCGTTTCTTTGCCCGTATTGCCAGTTTAGAAATGCATCCGATTGACGGGTTAGACCGTACCGAATTGTTGAAAGATCAGCATGGCATCGGTCTTTGCAATATCACCCGGTGCTGCACGGAAGTTTGTCCGGAAAGTATCCGCATCACCGATAATGCCATCATTCCTTTGAAGGAACGGGTGGTAGATAAATATTATGATCCGCTGAGGATGTTGTGGAGCGCCGTGACGGGAAAGTAAGTTTTAATTAATTAGGTTGGTAGTTGTCTCAAAGGCTCTCGGGGTTACCCGGGGGCCTTTTTTTGTTTAAGGGAAAGACGGGAGATGAGTCTAAAAGTCCTGTGAAAATAGAAAAGCCCGGACGATTGCTCATCCAGGCTTGAAAGCAGCAGCATTTAAGCGACTACTTATTTCTTTTTCTTGGTAGCCTTCTTCTTTTTCTTCGCAACTTTTTTCTTCGTAGCCAAGGTTAACCTCCTTCAAAGTAAGAGAAACCTAACTGAATTTATTTTACCACGCGTTAACGAAGATGTAAGTATTTTTTTAGTTTCGAGTGACTTTTTTATCGGGGGGTACTCGGATGAGTTTGACATTTCAAAATTATTCAGACTCATTTTTGTCTGATCAAATTTTGCCGCCGCGAAGAAAAATCCAGGAGTTAGGCTTCCGTTCCATCTTCATCAGCGTTCATCGGCGCTTCTTGCAACACGAATAATGTTCCCCAAACAGAGCCGCCCGGACCCATACCGGGGCAGCTATCGAGGCGAATCCGCTTCTTTTGTCCATTCCAGTCCATGACCAGGTACTCTTTCTTCAATTCGAAGCGGTTTTTAATAGCATTTCCCATGGTGAGGGCTAAGTCGCCCAGGGGGGAGTCGTTCGCCAGAAGGTACAGGTTGGTCACGCTTTTGGGGTGGATATCGAGAATCTTTCCGACCTTCGCGTTGACGAAGATGATGTTGCTGGAGACGGACACCGCGATGGCGCCGATCGGCAGGCTGTCGAGGACGTTCTTGAGGGTGGCGGCATAGTTAAGGGCCAGTTGGTCTCCCTCGCGGACTTTTTCAGTCAACAGGGTGGCTTTTTTGGCCAGGTCAATAATTTCTTTTTCTTCCTGAACGGTGCGGTAAGCCAGGTAGCCGGCATGGATCGCCACCACCATTAACAAAGCGCATGACAAAAACAAGAAGGGATCATAGTAGTTAAAGTTCTCGTTTTGGTAATAGAGCATGTAAACATAAATGCTGATCACAAAAACAGACACCAATATGCTTCGTCCGATGGATTGGCTGAGAGCTGAGATGAAAATGGTTAAGAAAATAGTAATCAGGAAATTAGTATCCGCGTGGCCAAAAAGAATTAGTCCTCCGACCAGAAAGCCCAAATCCACCATGAAAACGATATTTTGAAAACGAACCGTTTCGCACTTTTCTTCGCTTAAGAAAATAAAGGGAATAAAGCTGCCTAAAAGCACCCCGCAATAGACCAGAATTTTGACTAAGTCGTCGACTTTGCTTTGATAGTGAAAATAGGAGAAGCACAAGAGAAGAAGGGCTAAAAGGCCGCGGATAAAAAGGATGTTTTTCTTAACTGCCGGGTCAACTGCTTGCATTTCGTTCATGTAGGGCCTTTGAATTTTAGTGGGCTTATCATAAAACAGGAAAGAGCGTTCTGTAAAATTAAAAGCCTCTCTTTAGCCGTTTGACAGGTAGATAAAATTCTTCCAAGCGCGTTAAAGGTTTAAAAAAACAGGGCGTAAAAGCTTGAATAGGCGCTCTGTTTATTTTTTATGGATGGTTTATGTCGAAGCTCATGCATGAGCGACATGGGCGATGTTATAAGTGAGAATGGTGCTCTCAAGAAGGTGGAATTTCACCATTTTTTAAATCATGTAATTGTGGATAACTATTTAATCGAGAAAACCCAGCAATTCAGGTATATCACCGGCCTTCCATTGGGGTTATAATAACCCTAAGTTAAAAGCGGGTTAGCTCACAAGGTTTAACCCTAAATTTTATAGATGAGGTGTTGATAAGAGATGTCTACAGTTGAAGCTACTTTAAAGAGCGAACCAATCGAGCAAGTCATACATCAATCCGAAACTAAACACTCAAAACCAAAATTGGCTGTCGATGAAAGATTAGACTGGGGAGGCAGCATTCCCTTTTTCATGGTCCATGTTATCGGGATACTAGCCATTTTTACCGGTATCAGCTGGGCCGCGGTAGGCATGTGCGTTTTTATGTACTACTCCCGCATGTTCGCGATTACGGGCGCTTATCACCGTTACTTCTCGCACCGCACTTATAAAACCAGCCGGTTCTTCCAATTCATTCTGGCCTTCTGGGGAGCTTCTTGCGCTCAGCAGGGGCCGCTTTGGTGGGCCGCTCATCACCGTCATCACCACAAGTTTTCCGATACGGAACAAGATATTCACTCCGCTAAGTTAAGAGGCCTCTGGTGGTCTCATGTGGGTTGGATTCTTTGCAAGCGCTACGCGCCCACTAATGAAGAAGCTGTGAAGGATTTAACTAAATATCCGGAACTCCGCTGGATCAATAAAAATCATGGGGTCGCGCCGCTCATTTTGGCGTCCTCTATCTTCTTTTTTGGTGTTTTCCTCGGCCATGCTTTTCCAGGCCTTCATACCAATGGCTTGCAGATGCTTTGCTGGGGTTTCTTCACCAGCACGACCATTCTTTATCACGGCACCTTCTGTATTAACTCTTTGGCTCATTTGCTCGGTTCAGTCCGCTTTAAGACGGGAGAAGAAAGCAAAAACAGCCTCATTCTTTCCATCATTACCATGGGCGAAGGCTGGCATAACAATCACCACCGTTATCCCTACTCTGAACGCCAGGGCATTTACTGGTGGGAAATTGATATGTCTCACTATGTATTAAAAGTGTTTTCTTTGTTCGGTTTGGTTTGGGACATTAAGCTGCATCCCCAGGAGATCTACGCTGAAGCCCGCACGGGTGAAAAAGAGATCGCGGTTTAATTTTTTTGAATTAAATTTTTGTTAAAAGGAGAGCCGAAAGGCTCTCCTTTTTTATTTCCCTATTGCCAGCTGTCCTCGTTACTGATAAAAAATGACCGCTTAACTTTTTGAACCAGGAGATAAATATGGAAGAACTCGAAGTGCCCACCGAACATTTGCACGAACACATGGAACATCATGCGGAAGAAAGCAAAGAAAAGTGGGTCATGGGCGTGGCCCTTACCTCCGCTTTTCTGGCAGCCTTAGCGGCGGTCTCGTCTCTCATGGCGGGCTTTCACGCCAACGAGGCGATGATTCAGCGCATCAAGTCCTCGGATCAGTGGGCCTACTACCAGGCCAAGGGTATCAAGTCCGCGGTGCTCGGCACGAAAGTGGAACTACTCAAGAGCTTTAAAAAATCCGTGAGCGAGCAAGACGTGAAGAAAATGGAACAGTACAAAGAAGATCAGGACAAGATCAGTGAAGAAGCGAAAAAGTTCGAGGAAGAGTCCGAAGACCATTTGAAGCATCACGAAACACTGGCGCACAGCGTGACTCTGTTTCAGGTGGCCATCGCGGTAGGCGCGATCGCGGCTTTGACCCGTAAGAAAATGTTTTGGTTTGTCAGTATGGGTTTCGGCGCGATCGGGTTGGTTTTCTTTGTGATGGGATTTTTAGGCTAAACAAGGCGGGTTTATGGGTAAGGGCCGGTTAGAAGCGTTCAGCGATGGAGTTTTGGCTATTATCATCACCATCATGGTGTTGGATCTCAAATTGCCAACCGGAACGGATCTGACCGCCCTCAAGTCCCTGATTCCTACTTTTGTTTGTTATGTGATTAGCTTTGTTTTTATCGGCATCTATTGGAACAACCACCATCATTTGATCCACACAGTTAAAACCGTGAGCGGCGGCATTCTCTGGGCGAATTTGCATCTGCTATTTTGGCTTTCTTTAGTGCCGTTCTTTACCCGTTGGATGGGGGAAAATAACTTTACGGCGATGACAGTGGCCTGTTATGGGGTAATTCTGCTATGCGCGGCGGTTTCCTTTACCATTTTGGTGAGGGCGATTATCGCCCATCATGGGCAGGATTCCACGTTGGCCCACGCGGTGGGTAAAGATCAAAAGGGGAATCTCTCTATAGTGCTTTATGCCGCTGGTGTACCTTTATCCTTTGTTCATCCGGCTATCGGCTACGCGCTTTATGTGATTGTGGCGCTGATTTGGCTGGTGCCTGATCCGCGTATTGAAAAAGTCATCAATCAATAATTAGCAGCAGCCATATTCGGGCATTTCGTGGTCTTTATGGTTCTTGTCGTGGATTTTCTTCGGGTGCTTCTTCAATACCAAAATCAAATACCAGCGTTTAAATGACTCAAACAAAATTAAACCCGCGCAAATCATAATGACCACTGTTACCGCCACATTCAAATAGGCCTGAAAGGCTTTCTCCGGGTGGGCATCCGCTAAGGGCAAAAAGTTGTTCCAGATGTTCAGCCAGCAGGCGGTCAGGGTCGTAGTGGACACAAAGAGCATGGGGATAAAAGTTACCCAGGCATATTTGGCCTTTCCGGTATTAATAATCGCGCTGGTGGCTACCGCCAGGGCGACCGCGGCCAACAGCTGGTTAGCCGTTCCAAACATGGGCCAAATGGTGCTCACGCTACCTGTCCAAATAAAGTAAGACCAAAGACAAACGACCAGCGCGGTGGAAATAATCGTGCCTGGCACCCAGTTCGGGTTTTCGAAAGGCTTCCAAAAGCGTCCGCCAAATTCCTGAGCTAAAAAGCGGCCTACCCGGGTACCGGCGTCGATGGTAGTCAAGATGAATAAGGCCTCAAAAAGAATCATGAAGTGATAGAAGTAAGACATCAGGTTTTGCAGACCCGGCATACCTGAGAATATTTGAGCGAATCCTACCGCTAACGAAACCGCTCCACCGGGGCGTCCCGCCACATTTTCGCCGACGGCTTGAGATAGGGCCTGCAAGTTGACTGGAGTTAAACCCAAAGTGGCAAACTTTTCAGCAGGAACGTTAATGGCGAAATAGTCAGCTGGAAAAAGAGAGCAAGAAGCCAGAAGCGCCACAATTCCCACTAGTCCTTCCATCAGCATGGCGCCGTAGCCAATCACCCGAGCATCGGTTTCTTTATCCAATAGTTTGGGGGTGGTACCCGAAGCGACCAGCGCGTGAAAGCCTGAAATAGCACCGCAAGCAATAGTGATAAAGACAAATGGAAATAACTTGCCCGGCACAATAGGGCCTCCGCCATTCACATATTCGGTGAAGGCCGGCATTTTTAAATCAGGGTGAACCCAGATGATCCCGATGACTAAGGCGGCGATCGTTCCAATCTTCATATAAGAGCTCAGATAGTCACGGGGAGCTAAGAGCATCCAGATGGGCAAAACCGAGGCAAAGAAGCCGTATATGGCCATGGAAAGGGTGACTTGATTAGCGGATAGGGTAAACCAGCCCGCCAGTGGTGAGGCCGGTATCCAGGCGCCGCCAATGACCGCGGCTAAAACTAAAGTGACTCCGATGATGCTGGCTTCCACCACCCGGCCCGTTCTCCAGCGGTACATCCAAAAGCCCACCAGAAAGGCGATGGGAATCGTCATAGCGATCGAAAAAGTTCCCCAGGGACTATTTTTCAAAGCGTTCACTACGGCCAAACCTAATCCGGCTAAAGCGATAACCACAATAAAGAAAATCGCGACCGAACCGACCGCGCCCGCTAAAGGACTAATTTCATGCCGGGCAATTTCTGCCAACGATCGTCCTTTGCGGCGAATAGAAGCGACCAAAATCATAAAGTCCTGCACGGCTCCGGCTAAACAAACGCCCGCGATGAGCCAGAGAAATCCGGGAGCATAACCAAACTGAGCGGCCAAGACGGGGCCAATGAGCGGACCCGAACCCGCGATGGCGGCAAAGTGATGACCAAAAACCACCCACTTATTTGTCGGGTGATAGTTATTTCCATCCTTGTGGGTATGCGCGGGGGTTTTGCGTTTGTCATCCAGCACCACCACTTTGGAAGCCAGAAAGGCGCTGTAGTAACGATAGGCGATCACCATGACGCCTATGGCGCCGAGAATGAGGGGCAGAACGTTCATGAAGATATCCTTTGAAGGGAATGAGCTGGCCTCAAGATAGCCCAATGGTTCTCATATTTCAAACGGACTTCAGGGTGATTTTGAGGTGTTTTATTTATGTTTCGAGCGAGACGCAGGCGGCATAAAGCGGATACGAGCCCATTCGTAAAAGGATTCTTCGTCTAAAAGTTTGGCGGATATTTCGGCTGTAACCGCGCAAAGCATGATCGGGAAAATGGCGTTGTGATGATCAGTCATTTCCAAAATTAAAACGAAAGCCGTAAAGGGGGTCCGGGTCACGCCGGTGAGAAAACCAGCCATACCCAGCAATACTAAGAGTTCGGGCGAGCTGAGTGACAAAGAGGTCGCGATAAAAGAACTTAAACAAGCGCCCGCGGCCAAAGCCGGGGCAAAAATGCCGCCTGCCGCTCCTGAAACATAAAAAACCAGAGAACCGATGATACGAAGCAGGGGTAAATCCCAGGTCGCTTTTTGTCCTTTAAAGAGCAAGGCATTCATCACCGTCGAGCCTGAACCCGAAGCGTCGGGATTGAGAAAGGCCATGAAGGCCAAAGCCAGACCGCAAGCCAGGGCCAGCAAAGCTAGCTGCGTTTTAGTTTTTAACCGGCCGCGCCAATCGAGCATTTTTTTAATACAGATGCCGTAAAAGGAACCGGTTAACCCGGTGATGAGGCCGATTAAAAGTGCCCAGGGTAAAATCGAAAAAGAGATGTCGCCGACCGAGGGATAGCCCAAATAGAGGTAACTGCCCATAATCCATTGGGAAACCAACCCGGCGATAATGATTGAAATAATGAGGGCGGTTCGGAAGCGTTTGAAGGTGATGGACATTTCCTCAATGGCAAAAACAATACCGCCCAGAGGTGTGTTAAAGGCTGCGGCCAATCCGGCGGCGGCTCCCGCCACGATCCAGGTTTGGGGGTCTACCTGGGGAATAAATTTGCGGGTGACTTTGCCTACAAAGTGAAAAAGACCGGCGCTGACTTGAATCGTTGGTCCTTCCCGCCCGGTGACTGCTCCGCCCAGACATACCATAAGAGAACTGATAATTTTGACAACGACTCCTCTAAGAGACAACAGGCGGTCAATCCAGGCCGAGTTTTTAGCGTAATTTAAATCATTGGCGGCCAAAACCTGGGGGATGCCGCTTCCGGCGGCTTCCGGCGCGAAAAAATAAACAGCGGCCCATCCAGCCAAAAGGCAAAGAGGCGTCCAGAACCAAAGCCAATAGGGATGGTCGGCCATGACCTGCTGGTAAAAACCTTCGGTTGTTTTGAAAAGAATGGCGTAAAGAACGGCTACTAAACCGGCAAAAAAAGCTGAAACCACAAAGGCAAGGGTTTGAAGATGATCCGGATTTTTTAGATGAACGATCAAATTTTTATTGGGTTTGGGAGGCATGCCGCAGTCTAGCGGATTTAAAAACGAAATCTCAAGCCACGCTCGGGAATTGTTATGAAGGTTTAAGCTATTTTTTGAAAAGCCAGTAAACCACCGCGGCGCCCGCGGCGCAGAAAAGACCGCCCATTTGCAGTGAAAACCCAGCGGAGGTGTGGGAGGCCAAAAGCCCCATCCAGAAACTGCCTACGGGCATCCCGCCGCCAAACATGAGCGCCCAAATGCCCATCAGGCGTCCCCGTAAATGATCGGGCGACTGGGTTTGAACAATGCTGTTGCCGATAGAGAAAAATAAAATAATTCCGAAACCCGAGAAGAACAAAAGAAAAGCGGCGCCAATGGGATGGTGCATGAAGCCGAAGAGAATAATAAAGACCGAGTAAATTCCAGCGCCGAAAAAAAGCGTAGGGACTTTGACGATATTGGCGCCCTGAGAGGCCACAAATAAAGCGGCGGTGCAGGCGCCCAACCCATTCAAGGCCAAAAGCCATCCATAGCCTTGCGCATCCATTCCTAATTGAGTTACCACAAAAGCGGATAGCTGAGATTGATAAGCCCAGCCTCCCGTACCCATGACCGCCAGAAGCGATATGGCGATAGCCATGGTTTTGTTGGTTCTTAAATATTTGAATCCCTCCAAAGTATATTTCCAATCCGCTTTGACCACTCGGGGCTGGTAATGGGATGGCGGCAGGTTGATTTTATAAATCGCGAAAAGCACGCCCAAATAACTTAAGGCGTCGACTAAAAAGCACCAGGCGGAACCGAAAGACGCCAACAGCAAGCCACCGATGGCGGGGCCGATGACCCGGGTAGAATTCACCATGGCGCTGTTAAGCGCGATGGCGTTCACTAAATCCTTTTTCCCCACCAGTTCAACCATGAGAGTTTGGCGGGCAGGCATTTCAAAGGCGGTGGCGGTGCCCCAGAGGACGGAAAAAATCATCAAGTAAGCGATGTGGACAGGGCCTCTAAAAAGCATGACCGCAAGAGCCAGGGAAGAGAGCAGGGAGAACCAACTGGTGAAAGTGAATATTTTAATTTTAGGAACGCGGTCAGCCAACGAGCCCGAATAGGTGACGAAGATTAATATGGGAAGGGCGTTGAGCATAAAAACGATACCGAGTAAAAACTCCGAATGAGTCACCTGAAATGCAACCCAGCCTAAAGCAGCGGTGCGGGTCCATGTACCAATGAGTGAAACCGTTTGTCCTATATAAAAGTAGCGGTAATTGGGGCTGTGCAGGGCCGAGAAAATTTTGTGCCAGCCCTTGGCGGGAACCAAACCTTCACTGACGGCTTCGGATTGATCAAAGGTTTTGTTGGCGTTCATGCATCGAGTTTATTGGAGCGCCAGACTGTTATCTAGGCTCTTTCTATGATTTTCCGGCAGGATTTTGTGATTCTTTCGTGGTAAGTTATGTGGCCGTTGGGGATGTTTTTGGACAAATAGAGAGGGCTTTGAAATGGTTGTTGAAAAAGGATGGATGGAACAGCGCCGCCACGAGCGTGTTGCCGCTACCGTCAATGTGACTTACCGTGTTTTGGGTGATGAGGAAAGAACCAAAGTTCTCCATTATCCCCGTTATAAAGACACCGGCATTATCCACCTGCCCCAATTGGCTCAAAAATTTCACTCTTATCACGCGGTCACCAAAGATATCTCCGAAGGCGGACTTTCGATTACGGGTGAATATGCCTTCAAGGTTGGCGAGTGGGTGGAAGTCTCTATTTTGCCGCCGAAGTACATTACCCCTGTCACCATGCTGGCCGAGGTGAAGTGGATTCGTTCCTTCAATCAAGTGGGCAAATCTTACTATTCAGCTGGTGTTTTGGTTTTGGCTCTAGACAGCGACAGTATGGATCAGTTGAGCAAGTATCTTTTGTCTGAGAAAATCAGGCAGGATAACGAAAGCAAGCGTTAGTCTTAAGCTGGTTCGGTGTAATCCAGATTCTTCCCGTAGGTTTCTTCCAAATTTTGTAATCCCCATAAAGCTAATCCCATTGTTACCAGCCCGACTAATGCCGCGGCCCCGACCGTGCCGCAAGCGGGCATTAACCATTTAAAAGCTGTCGTCAACAAAATGGCTGAACCCCGCACGAAATTAGGAATAGTGGTGGTGGCGGTGGCCCGAAGATTAGTGCCAAATTGTTCAGCGGTGACCACCAGAAAGACCGCCCAAAAACCCATGGAAAAACCGATGGCGGTAAAGAAACCATAAAAAATAGGCAAAGACGCGCCGCCTTTGAAAAAGAAAAGGGTAATGATGGCGGAGGATAAGATCAGCGCGCCGAAGATAACTTTTTTACGGCTTCTCATCCACTGGCTTAAACTGCCGCTCAATACATCGCCGGTCGTTAATCCGGCGTAGGCATAAAGAACCGCCTGGCCGGGGTTGGGGGCCTGGGTGAGTCCCATGGCGGCGCCAATTTCTGGGCAAAAGGTCAGCAATATTCCCACGGCATACCACACCGGCATACCGACCAGAATGGGGTAAAGATATTTTAGAAACTGTTTTTTTGACCGGAAGAAACTGAAAAAATCACCCCGGTGAGCCTGGTTCCCCAAAGACTTGAACATGGCGGATTCTTTGACGCCCAATCGTAAAAAAAGAAGGCCCAATCCCATTCCGCCTCCCACAAAGAAGGCGGTCTGCCAGGGGAAAAGCTGGCCTACCAGCGCCGCGGCGACGACGCCAGTGACGCCGGTAGAAGCCACGATCATCGTCCCCCAACCACGGCCGGTGCGTGACATGATTTCAGAAACCAGAGTAATACCGCCTCCCAATTCACCCGCCAATCCTAATCCGGTGAAGAAGCGCAGAACACGGTAAGTTTCTACCGAATGAACGAAGCCATTGAGAATGTTGGAAATGGAGTAAAGAAAAATAGACCCGAAGAGTACGGACAGACGGCCTTTTTTGTCGCCCAAGATTCCCCAGAAAATGCCACCGAGGAGCAGCCCGGTCAGCTGCCAATTTAACAGGTCCACCCCGGTTGAAAAGATTTGATCATGGGGTACGCCGATGTCCTGCAGACTTTTAGTGCGCAAGATCGTGAAGAGAATGATGTCGTAAGCGTCGACAAAATACCCGAGCGCCGCGACAAAAACGGCCCAAAAGATAGGGGATGTAAGGGGATCTTTTTTCAAAGCGGCTCTTTCCATGATTTAACAAGCGCCCCGAGTATAAAGGCCCAAACCCTGTCAGAAACACCTTTTTTCAAAGGGTTGAAACTGAATCTTTACCTTTGGGTTTGGGGCTTTTTGAGTAGAATGAGCTGTCTTCGGATTTAAATATGGGAGGTAGGGCACTTATGAAGAAGTTTTTGAATCGTTTAACAATTTTGGCTCTGATGGCCGCGGTTTCTTTGATGGGCGCGATGAACGCTCAAGCCGGTCCTTCGGTGAAAGAACTGTCGGAAACCAATTTGATGAGCTATCCCAGCTCGCCGTTCCATTTGCAAACGGACCGCTATAAAGAAGCCTTCCAAACCATCGGCGCTTATCTCTCTTCTCACGATGAGCTTTCGAACTCCACGATTTTGATCGCGGACAACCACGGCCACTTTTTACGCGGCGTCGTGACAGACTGGTCTTACTACACTTTCGGCACCCACAAAGGAATCGAACTGTATATTTATAATCCTGAAGACGGAAGCCAATTTTTGACCGTTGAAGTTTGGCTGCCGAAAGAACAACAACGCAACATCGAGAAAAAAGAATCCTATGTCACCTCGTTCCAGCAGATCGAAAGCTTCCTAACGGGTTCGCAGAAATACCGTTTAGACTTAGTTTTCCAGGATGAAGTGCAATTGGCCTGGGGCAAGGGCTATAGCTTCAAGTTGGACGATGAAGGCATTTCGCTTTCCTTCACTGTCAACAGCGCCGCGCACCCGAAGATGAAAGCTCACGAAGTCAAAGAAATGGTTAAAGAAAAACCGGCTGTGACTTCTGTGGCGACACCGACGGCTAAGGGAACCGCGACGGCGCAAGTCACCGCTTCCACCACGGCTTCCGTGACCACCACACCGACGACCAGCAAGAAGAAAAAGAAGTCCAAGAAGTCTTCTTCGTCTGCCGCTCCGACGGCTGTTCCGACCGCGTCTGATGCCGCTTCTGACAATAGCCGCTAGTTTTCGCTGATAAAGGCGGGCTTCCTGAAAAGGGAGTCCGCTTTTTCTTTTTAATGACCCACGCAAAAAGTTTTTAGATAGAATGCCTCTTACCACTTCTCCTCGCCATTCCTACATTTGAATATCCTGAATAAAGAGTTTTCATGTCCAAGCTGATGGAATCCACAACCGCTTCTTTTTTATCGACCGAACCCAAAGTCACTTTGGTGAACTCGTTCGTGAAGCCGTTCGACAACGCGGTGGCGACCGCCCGCACCTGCTATTCCAGCAAAGGCATCGTGACGACCGATCAGGTTTTTGGCGCGGGGTTGGACGAGGAAAAACAAAAAGACCGCCATCAAAAACGCGACGATCTGGCCCAGTCTATTTACAAAGCCGGTCACCACACCACACTTCAGCACGCGCACTTTCAGTTCGCGCTCGAAAACGTTTCCCGCCAGTTCTTGTGGAGCTTTCTGCACAGCCATCCTTTTTATAATTCGGAACAGGTTTCCCAGCGCTATGTGACGGTGAACCCGTCCCAAGTGGCGATGCCGCCTTTAACCGGCGAAGCTGTTCAGGTTTATAAGGACGCGGTGGAGTTTCAGACCCAGGCTTACCTGTCGATGACTGAAAAGTTGAAGCCTCTGGTCGCGAAAGAATATTTCAAACGCTTTAAAGGTATCGACGAGACCAACAAGAAAGCCCACACGGCTATTCAAAAGAAGTCGCAAGAAGTGGCCCGTTATGTGCTGCCGGTGGCGACCTTCGCTTATCTTTATCACACAGTTTCGGGTTTGACCCTGATGCGCTACTGGCGTCTGTGCCAAAGCTTTGACGCGCCATTAGAGCAGCGTATTGTTGTCGGCAAGATGGTGGACGAGGTGCTGAAGATAGCGCCGGAGTACAAAGCCATTCTGGAAGAGCCGATTGATTTTGAAAATACCGTGGAAGCTCAGATGGTTCAGCAGTTTAGAAGTACGACCGCATCCCACAAAGCCTTCCGGCAGGAGTTTGACGCTTCGCTGGACGGGCGCATGTCGAAGCTGGTCGATTATTCCAAAGAGGGGGAACGGATCTTAGCCAGCGCTGTGCGGGAAGTATTTGGCCTGCCAGCGTCGGCTCTTTCCGATGATGACGCTATTGGAATGGCGTTGGACCCTTCTAAAAACAAGTATTTGGGTGAGACTCTGAATGTTTCCACTCATAGCAAACTGACTCGTACTCTTTTCCACAGCCATTACACCTTCCGTAAAAAGCTTTCTCACGCTGGTGACTCGCAAGACCAGCGGCATCGCATGACCCCGGCTTCCAGGCCGACTTTGCAGGCTTTAACATTGGATGAACCCGATTACCTTTTACCGGTGCTGTTAGAACAAGACCCTGAGTTGGTAAAAGAATTCGACCAAATCATGGTCCATACCTGGGCTCAAATCAATAAATTGCGCCAGATGGGCGTGTCAGATGAGTTCGCCTCTTATTTGCTCCCCAACGCGGTTTCAGTGCGTTTTACAGAGTCCTCGGACCTGCTGAACCTGCATCACAAGCACGCCATGCGTCTTTGCTATAACGCGCAGGAAGAGATCTGGAAAGCCTCGGTGGATGAAGCCCAGCAAGTCCGTGAAACCCATCCCCGCATCGGTAAATGGCTGCTGCCTCCTTGCGGTTTGCGTGCTTTGGCCGGCACCTTGCCTAAATGCCCCGAAGGCGACCGTTTTTGCGGTGTGGTGGTTTGGAAAAAAGATCTCAATGAGTACGAACGAGTTATCTAAGTTTGAAGAAACCTACCCATTTAGTTCTCTTTGATATCGATGGAACCCTCCTCAGCGCTAAAGAAGATGCCTGGAAATTGCCTGACGCCGAAACCGGCGATGAGGTATTGATGGGCGAAGTCGATCTGATGCGTGACGTCATTCACGACATTACGGGAATCAAAGTCGATCCTTACCGCCATCGGCCCAGCGGAAAAACCGACGCTCAGGTGGTTTTTGAGTTGTTTGAGGGTATTTGTATCTCCGAAGAAGAAATTTATGACTGGATGCCCAAACTTCTCGAGGAATATCTCAAAAGGCTCTCCAAAATTATTAACGGCTCCCACACGGCGGATTTAAAGCCGGGCGTACGCGAAATACTTGAGGATTTATCCAAGCGCGACGACATCGTGTTGTCGCTTCTCACGGGTAATTGTGAAGGCGCGGCACGGTTGAAGCTGGCCACCCATGGGCTGGAAAAGTATTTCACTTTTGAGTCCGGCGCTTTTGGTGACCGAGCCAAACACCGGGACGAATTGCCCGCGATCGCGGTAGAAAAAGCCAAAAAGCACCAAGGTCATGATTTTGTGGGCAAGAGCGTCGTGGTCATCGGTGACACCCCCAGTGATGTGCGCTGCGTGAAAGCCTTGAACGCGAGGGTGCTGGCGGTAGCCACGGGCAGCTATTCGATAGATGTGCTCAAAGCCGAAGGCCCGGATTTCATCTTCCAAGACATGTCCAACAAACCCGCATTTCTCTCCGCCATTTTTCAGGCCATTTAAAAAACTTTGTTGTAAACTGACGCTCCTATGAAACCTTCCCGGCTTGTTTTATTCGATATCGACGGCACCATTCTGGGCACTTCCCGGACCATCTGGCCGGACCCGGTGAAGGAAGTGATGGAAATGGTCCTGAAGGAAGCGGGAATCCCGCAGACCATTGATACGTCCCAATACCGTCAGGGCGGAAAGACGGACCCCCAGATTTTTTATGACATTTTGGGCCTCAACGGCCTTTCCGAAGAAAAAATCACTCCGCTCATGCCCAGACTGCGGGAAGCTTATTTAAAAGCGCTGCGGGACAAGATTACCCAGCGGCCCGATTACATTATTTTGAAGCCTGGCGTAGAGGCGATTATCCAAAAGCTTCACGAACACCCCGAAGTGTTGATGGGCCTTTTGACCGGCAATTTTGAGGAAGGGGCCCGGCTCAAGCTCCAGCCTCACAATCTGAACCAGTATTTTCCTTTCGGCGCTTATGGCGATGGCACCCGTCAAAGGTCCGATCTGCCCCAAAGGGGTCTGGACGTGGCTGAAAAATATGCCGGGCACCGTTTTTCCGCCAAGGAAATCGTCCTAATTGGGGATACGCCCAACGATATTCACTGCGGACGCCACTTAAACGTGCGGGTCATCGCGGTGGCCACTAGCAATTACTCACTTGAGGTTTTAAAGGCTGAAAACCCCGATTATGTGTTTCCAGACCTGACAGACACCGAGAAAGTCTTAAACGCTGTATTGGAACACATCAACTAACGGGGTAAACTGCTCCCGAAAATTTCTTAGACAAAGGAACTGCCATGAAAATCCGTTTAGCCCACAGCCCTGATGCCGATGACGCTTTTATGTTCTACGGCCTGGCCAAGAACAAGATTGATACCGAAGGCATCGAGTACGAACACGTTTTAAAAGACATCCAAACTCTGAACGAATGGGCTAAAGAAGGCCGCATGGAAGTCACCGCGATTTCCGCCCATGCCTACGCCTATGTGAAAGACAAGTACGCGGTTTTGACCCACGGTGGCTCGATCGGTAAAAACTACGGCCCCATGATTATCGCCAACCAGCCAGTGACGCTTGAAAGCCTCAAGGGCAAGAAGATCGCCATCCCGGGCAAAATGACCAGCGCTTATTTGTCTTTCAAACTTTGCTTCCCCGATTTTCAAGAAGTGTTGGTGAACTTTGACGAGATTATGAATGAGGTCAAAAAGGGAACGGTGGACGCGGGTCTCATTATTCACGAAGGCCAGTTGACCTATGAAGCGCAGGGTTTTTATAAGATCGTCGATATGGGCGAGTGGTGGTTTAAGAAAACCGGGATGGTTTTGCCCATGGGCGTCAACGCGATCCGCCGCGACCTGCCGGAAGATATTAAAAAGAAAGTTTCCAAACAACTCAAACAATCCATCCAATATTCTTTGGATAACCGTGAAGCGGCGCTGGATTATGCTTTGGCCTTTGGCCGCGGTCTTTCCCGCGATATTGCCGACAAGTTTGTGGGCATGTGGGTGAATGAACGCACGATTGAAATGGGTGAGGACGGCAAAAACGCTATTCGCGCTTTTTTGCACGAAGGCGAAAAAGCCAAACTCATTCCGCCTATCGGCGAAATCGAGTTCGTCAGCTAAGAGAACCCCTTGAAGCGTAAAAAGGCCGAATGGTCTCTTTATATGGCGGAGTGTGCCGATGGCTCCTATTACACCGGCATCGCCAAAGACGTTGAGAAGAGAATCGAAAACCATAATACGGGCAAAGGCGCTAAGTACACCGCGACCCGCGGCCCGGTAAAGCTGATCTTTCAGGAGCCTCAGGGGGATTATTCCACGGCGCTTCGGCGGGAATATCAAGTGAAGACGCTCTCGAAAGAACGCAAGATCCGGTTTATCGCCGGGGAAAAACTGGCCAAACCGGCCAAAAAAGCCAAGATGACGTTTCAACGCAAGAAGAAAGCTAAGAAGCGCCGCGGTAAAAATAAATCCAGAAGGGTTTCATGACGCAAGGACCTCTCGAAGTGGGCGCCGCCCTGGTTTATGAAAACGGAATGTACCTGATCAGCCAGCGTAAGGAAGGCGATTCCTTCGGCGGTTATTGGGAATTGCCCGGCGGCAAAAAAGAAATCGGCGAAACACTGGAAGAATGCGTCATCCGCGAGCTCAAGGAAGAGTTGGATATTGAGGTTTATATCCGCAAGTTCTTCAAAATCGTGACTTACGACTATCCTACCCGGTCGGTCCGGCTGAACATCTTTTTGTGCGGTATTAAAAGCGGGGAACCCAAAGCGATTGAATGCTCCCAATTTGCCTGGGTGAAACCCCAAGATCTCAAAACCTATCAATTCCCTGAGGCCGATCAGACGCTGATTGCCGAAGTGGAAACTAAAAATTGGGATGAGGAAACTAAATATCCTCATGAGTATTTAGAGGGAATTAAGCTTTTTAATGACAGACATTATTTTGAATGCCACGAGATGCTGGAAGATATCTGGCACCCTTCACAGGGGCAGGACCGGCTTCATTACCAGGGTTTGATTCAGGCGGCGATTTCATTAGAGCATTTCCGCAAAGGCAATCAGATAGGTGCCAAGGGTCTTTTTGAGAAGGCTTGCGAGAAATGGGCCGAATTGCCAAAAGAATATATGGGCGTGGATTTACATTGGCTCAAAAATACGCTGGAAAATTTTTATCAGAGCGGCAGCGCCATCGAGTCAGCTCCCAAGATTCCTCTGCCCCAATAACTAGAGACCCAATCCAATTCGAACACCCGGAATCAGCCAGGGCGCCGCGGCGCTGGTGCTGGTGGTTGAGTTGCTGTAAGTCCCGTTGTTGTAATCAAAGGTTGTGGTAGTGGTGGAACTGCTGGCGATGATGACTCCGATGGCCCAATCCAACTCAAAATAGAGACCGTTAGAATCCATCAGGCTTAATCCAAACTTAAAGTTAGGCGCGATCCAGCTGGCGCCGGTGGAATAGTTGCCGTCGTTGCCCGCGCCAAATACGGCTCCGAATCCCCAAAAGAAGCAGGCGTCCTTGGCGCTGGAGTAAAACTTAATCCGGGGTTCCACCGCGTAGTAATACTCACCGGATAGACCAAAGATAGAACCGGGGATATAAACCCCCGTGATGCCTAAGTTCATCGTTGGTTCTAAAGACAAGCCGGCGTCGAGCCCGATTAATGTGGGTCCGAGCAAAGCCAACCCCAATTGAAAGCGGCGGTCGTCGCGCGCGCAGGTGGACATGTTGTAATTCACAATATTCCGGTCTTCACGGGTTAATAGATTGTCCTGTCCATATTGTCTCAATTGATTGCGGGCGTGTTCCTGCAGGGCGACTCCGTCGTAATATTCCCTGACGATAGCCCGGGCTTTAGTTTCGGGAGCGGGCGTCGGGGTGGGGCTGGTGGCGCGCAGGACTTCGGTATAACTTTTCAAACCCGGGTTGTTGGGATTGGCGGCAAGGCTTTTGTCATAGGCAGCCACAGCGTCACTGTCATCTTTGATCTGGTGATAGCAGTTTCCTAAAATTTGATAGGCCTGCCAATTGTTGGTGTCAGTTTGCACGACCATCTTCAGATATTTGATGGCCTGGGGATAGTTCTTTTGTTGGTAATAAGAGAGAGCGCCTTTGAAATAATCGTCCGTGGTATAGGCTTGCGCTAAAGCGGGCAGTAAAGAAAACGATATTAGAAACAGACACGAAATATTTTTAAAAGACATAGTCATCCATTCATATGATCAATTTTTTAACGGGTTCGATTATTTCCGCTGGGTTGAAGGGTTGCAACCTTTTTTATCTCAAAGAAGGAAAGGGTTTTACAAGCTTTCAGAAAGTGTTGTCAGGATGATTGTGAATTGCGGACCCACATGGGGTATTTGATCCGCTCTAAAGCGCTGTTTTGAGTGAATTGTTTAAACACTTCTGGCGACATGGAAACGGTTGAAGGGTTTGATAGCTGAAGTACTTCGGCGCGCGGTTGAAAAGAGGGCTCCTGTCCCTCAGGCGCGTTGGCATTGTAAGGGCAGACGGTTTGGCATAAATCACAGCCCGCCAGATAACCGTGAAGGTTGGTGTTTTCGGGCAAAGCGGACCGATGTTCTAAGGTGAGATAGCTAATGCACTTGTTGGCGTTTAAAACCCCCGCTTCTTCTAACGCGTCTACCGGGCAGGCATCCATGCAGGCGGTACAGCTTTTACAAAGGTTGTCCGTGGTTTCGTCATAAGCTAACTCGGCACTGCTGATGATCTCGCCCAAAAAAAGAAAGGAACCGAATTTTTTATTTAGCAAAAGCGTGTTCTTGCCAATCCAGCCCAGTCCCGCGGCGGCGGCATAGTTTTTCTCCAGAATAGGTCCGGTGTCCACATAGGATTTCATCTGAACACCTGGCTCTAGTTCCCGCCAATAGGCGGCTAAAGCTTCCAGTTTTTCCAATAAAACCTTGTGGTAATCCTGGCCCCAGGCATAGCAGGAGATGGGGTGCTTTTCTAACAGGGGATAGTTTTCGGCGGAAGGGTTGTAACTGAGGGCGACGCAAAAGATGGACTGCGCGCCGGCTAAGACTTTTTGAGGATCGCCGCGCTCTTCTTTTCGGCGTTCCAAATAGCCCATTTCACCGGCGTAGCCTTTGGAGAGCCAGTTGAGAAAATCCGGATACTGGGGAGAAGGGACCGCACGGGTCGCGCCGGAGAGCTCAAAGCCCAGACTGAGGGCCTTGGCCTTCAGTTTTTGGGTTTTTTCAACGGCGTTCATTTTGATTTGGTTTTAGAAAAGGTAATGCCGGCGGCGCTGATAAAGGCCAAGCCGCAGGCAATGAGTACGTAGAGTTTGCGTTCTTCGGATACCTGATGATAAACGTAGAAACCGAAGCCGACTAAGGCCCAGGCGAAAACGATCCAAAGAATTTCGCCCAGAGGTGGCATGGTCATGGATGATTTTTTGTAAGAAGTCCCGCTGGGTTCTTCTAACTCAAATTCGGATTCGTTTTGGGCGGAATGATTGCGAAAGCCTTTTAGGTCATAGCTCTTCTGCGTTTCGGGCTCGTAAACCTTGCCGCCCACTTCATGCAGAATAATATCCACTAAGGCGTGCTGCAGTTCCTGAGATTCGTGGGTTGATTCTGGCGTTAAAGAGACTTTGTAGACCAGTGAATGCAGGTTTCTTTCCACGATGCACTGTGTTTCAGGAGTAATGGGGTCATAAAAATAAATGCTTTCCCATTTGTAATTGGTGCCTTTAACTTCCATCTCCACCGATAACGCGCGGCGGTGAAGTTCTTCAGATAAAAGGTGGCTCGAGGGAATGTCTTTTTTATGAGGGGTGACGATGTAGTCAGACATGGAACTTCCAGTGTGGATTTGAGTAAAACGTTAACAAACGGCGGTCAAAAAAAGCGGGAACGGATTTTATCCATTCCCGCTTTTGGTTTAAAAAGTTCAATTACTTCGCGGCGGTTGCTTCAAGATCTTTACGGTAGACGGGAGTCCAGCCGGATTGATCTTTAAACAAACGAACGCAGTGAATTTTCTTCTCGTCGGTTAAATAAAAACGGTGGTAGCGGTTGGCCGGAACCAGAATAAAGTCACTGGGCTCCACCAAAACCTTCATCCAACGGTCATCCAGGCTGCGGATTTCGAACACGCCCGAGCCGCCCAACAAAAAGCGGACTTCGTCGTCCGTATGCAAATGTTCGCCCACAAACTTTTGGCAAAGGGCTTCGAAGTTATCCATTTCGGGAAACATGCGGACTTGGTCCAGAGTCACATAGCCGCGTTCTTTCATGATTTGTTCTAAGGGACCGCGGTATTTGGTTTCGTCGGTCTCGAATTGTTCGTAGGTGACGCCCTGGGCGTTCAGTTCTTCCGCCGAAATGTTGTTTCCGTTGTCTAACCAGATTGCTTTCATTTAAAGCCTCCCTGTCTCTCTAAAACTTTTAAACCGTGGGGTCGATCCCCATTTGTTTCATCTTGACTGCCGCTTCAAATAAATAGTCATAGCATTCAGCGTGGGTCTTGGCCTGTTTCCAGTCTTTGCCCCATACATATACCCCGTGGCGGCGCACTAACACGGCGTGCGACTTGGGGTTATTACGGATAGCCTCAGCCAATGAATCGGTCAGGTCGCATTCATAAGCGGTGTTTTCAATGATGGGCACTTCGAGGGTATCAAAAGCGCCAAAGCCCTCGACGCCCTTTTGCATTTCCATATTGCGGATGCGAAAGTGGGAACTGTACTGGGTGGTCACCATCATGGCGTTCAACGAGTGGCTATGTAATACCGCGCCGGCGTTACGAAGCTGATAAGCGTGCATGAAGAGCGGGGAACATTGGGACAGTTTTAAACCGCGGCCTGGTTCTTCAATGGTTTGACCGGCGTCGTCTAAAACGAAGATGTCTTCGGGTTTGAGGCGTTCTTTTTGAACACCGCTGGGGGCCATATATATTTTGCCGCCCTCTTTAATGGACATGCCGCCGCCGGTGCCCGAAGCCCAGCCGTGATTGTAAAAATTACGGCAGAGTTCGCAGACGAGTTCTTTGGTCTGCTGAGGGGTCAGAGAAGAGGCGGATTTTTCTTTGGTTTGGTTTAAAATGGATTCCATTGAAAAATAAATTAGCAGTATCCTAAGTGTCCGTCAAGGCCACCTCTGCTCGTATAGATGAAAGGAATCGGATGGAAAAGAACCTCATTTCCCACAAGGCTAATAGCTTCGCGGAGTCGGTGATTCGGGCCATGTCCCGGGTAGCGGCGGCGCATCAAGCGGTCAATTTAGCTCAGGGTTTCCCCGACTTTCCGGCGGACGAGCGTATCAAACAGGCTGCCGTCGACGCCATCATGAAGAACATTAACCAATATGCCATTACCTGGGGCGCTAAAAGCCTTCGTGACGCCATTGTGGCCAAGGAAAAGAGATTCCGTGGCCGGGAGCTGGATTCCGAAAAAGAAATCACCGTTTGCTGCGGAGCTACCGAGGCTATGATGGCCACCATGATGGCGGTCATTAATCCGGGCGACGAAGCGGTCATCTTTGAGCCCTATTACGAAAACTATGGGCCAGATACCATCCTCTCCGGCGCGGTACCGCGCTACGTACAGCTTCACCCGCCCAAGGATGATCAAAGCGATTGGTATTTCAATGAGGATGAGCTGGCCGCGGCCTTTAACGATAAAACCAAAGTGATCATCATCAACACGCCGAACAATCCCACCGGCAAGATCTTTAGAAAATCCGAAATGGAATTTATCGCCAAGCTCTGCCAGAAGTGGAATGTGCTGGCGGTGACTGACGAAATTTACGAACACATTATTTATGATGGCGAGAAGCATGTAACCATGGCCAATATTCCCGGCATGAAAGACCGCACCATTACCATTAATGGCGCCTCGAAGACCTTTTCGGTTACGGGCTGGCGTGTGGGCTACATCATTGCTCCTGAGTTTTTAACCATCCCTATTCGCAAGGTGCACGACTTTTTAACCGTGGGTGCTGCCGCGCCCCTGCAAGAAGCCATCGCTTTTGGCATGGGATTGCCCGATGATTTTTATAAGCATTTGTCCGAAGGCTATCAAAAGAAGCGCGACTTTTTAATGGCGGGCTTGCGTGAAGCCGGATTTAAAACCTTTAAATCCTGGGGCGCTTATTACTTGATCTCGCAGATTCCCGAGGCGGGCTACCCCAATGATTACGATTACTCGGTTCATCTGGCCAAAGAAGCCAAAGTGGCTACCGTGCCCCTCTCGACTTTCTATTTAGATCACAAGTCAGTGGGCATGATTCGCTTCTGTTTCGCTAAAAAAGAAGAGACACTCCAATTGGGCATCGACAAGCTGAAGGCTTACCGCCAGGTGAAGGTTTGAAGTTTTACCAATCCACCGAGTCCATTGTCATTCGGGCCAAACCCGAACGGGTTTATGGGGCTCTGACTAATTGGAAAGAACGTATGGCCTGGCGCACAGGGCTGATGATGGAATGGGATGGTCCCGACCAAGCGGAAGTGGGCCAAAAGATTACCGCCGGTCTCAATCAATTTCCCTCAACCCCGTTTCAATTTCAAATTACTCAGCTTGAATGGCCTTACCGCATCTTTATCGAATATATCGACACGCCCTTTCGGGGCCGCGCGGCGTTTGAGATTATCCCTGAAGGCGCCAACTGCTACGTTTCGTTTTATTGGATGAAGGTGGAAGTAGTTGGTTTTTGGAACCAGCTTTATTTTCGGCTGGGCTTTGGTTTGAAGACGCACAAACTCAGAAGCCGAAAAACCCTGCAATTGCTGAAAGATTATTTAGAAAACAAAGCCTAGCCGCGCCCTTCAGGGTTGATTCGACCCTATTGCCCTCTTATTATAACCTTCCTAGTTTTATTGAAATTATCACCACTCACGGCTTCACGGAGAATCGGTATGAATTTAAGCCCAGAACAAATCAAGCGTTATACCCGGCACATTTTATTGCCCGAAATTGGCGTCGAAGGCCAAAAGAAATTATTGGCTGCCAAGGTTTTGGTAGTGGGCGCGGGCGGATTGGGTTGCCCGATTTCTCTCTACTTAGCCGCGGCCGGCGTGGGCACTATTGGTTTGGTTGATTTTGATACGGTGGATGTCAGCAATCTCCAACGCCAAATTCTTTTTACGACCGAAGATGTGGGCAAGCCCAAGGTGGAAGTGGCCGCTAAGCGTTTGAAAGCTTTGAACCCCGATGTGGTGGTCAATACCTACGTGGTCGCCCTCAAGAGCGACAACATCATGGATATTCTCAAGAACTACGACATGATCATCGATGGTACGGATAACTTCCCGACCCGCTACTTAACTAACGACGCGGCGTCCTTACAGGGCAAGCCGAACATCTATGGCTCGATCTTCCGTTTCGACGGCCAATTGACCGTTTTCAAAACCCCTGAAGGTCCTTGCTACCGCTGCTTGTATCCCGAACCGCCTCCTCCGGGAGAGGTTCCGTCCTGCGCCGAAGGCGGCGTGATGGGAGCCATGGTGGGAACCATAGGCGCTATGCAGGCCACAGAGGCGATTAAACTTATTACCGGTGTGGGCACGCCCGCTATCGGCAAGTTGGTCGTTTACAACTCGCTGGATATGCAGTTCCGTAATTTAAAACTGCGTAAAGACCCCAATTGTCCTTTATGCGGCGAACATCCCACGGTCAAAGAACTGATCGACTATGAAATGTTCTGCGGTATGAAGGTGGAAGAAACTCAAACCAAGGAAGTCGCCGTGAATAAAGACGAAATCGACGCTTTAGCGCTGAAGGTGAAGATGGACGAGAAACAAGACTTTGTTCTGGTCGACGTCCGCGAGCAAAACGAATATGACATGGCCCGTATCCCGGGTTCGGTGTTAGTTCCTTTGTCCCAATTGCCTAACCGGTTCCATGAACTGGATAAGTACAAGGGTAAAGAAATTGTCGTTCATTGCAAAATGGGTGGCCGCAGCGCCAAGGCCATTACCTTCTTGAAACAGCAGGGTTTTGACAACCTGGTGAACCTGGCCGGCGGTATTACGGGCTGGAGCGACCAGGTCGATCCTTCCGTTCCTAAGTATTAATCGTGATCGAAGAGACACAGTCTGAAGTCGGCATACTACGCGTTTTTTTTGGCAACCGGTTTCAGGCTCATGTCGATTATCAAACGACTGAGGAAGACGCTGTCGCCCGCGAGCGGGACATCATCCAGCTCTTTTCTTTTACCTTCGTCAAAGCTCTTTTTCTTTTAGGTGAAAACAAACAAGCGCCGATGCTGCTTCAATATGTACAAGCCGCCATGGGCGACACGGTGACGCCTAAGGGTTTAATGCGTCCTACCATCATGGGACAAGGCCAATTATTGCTCGATATCGTGCCCGAGAATTTTGAGGGCATTTCGGTTATTCATCTCATTCAAGATGAGGAAACCCGCCGCATTGAAATGATGGTTCCGCTAGGCGATGACGGTCACTTTTATCCCGCGACCACTATTTTCTTTCTCCAATACCTCATTCGGACCTTAAGTGACGCTTCGCTTTTCTTCCTCATGTTGGTTTTAGGCGGAGTTATGGAATATTTAGAAAAGATCGGCAAGACCAACGATATCAAAGCCCTCTCCGCCGCGCCGGTGTATGGTTTCTCGACAGCGATGCGTTATATCGATGGGGAACGTAAGCGGATGGAGCCTTTGGGAGATTCTGCGGAGACAGGTTCTAACTAAGCGGCGCTAGTTCCTTAAACAAATAAACCAAGTAAACCATTCCCGCAATAATCACGATTAAGTTAAACAGGCTCGAGATACCGTGAGCTTTGCCAAATTCTTTGCTTAACTCTTCGACTTTAGGCTGATCCTTCGCGGCTTCGGCAGTTTGGCGTTCGATTCGCAACTCGGCTACCTTCGGGCCAATCCACAAGCCCTGTCCCAACGAAAACAACAGCATTAAACACAAAACCGTAATTTTTACGCAGTCTTGAGGGACATAGTCCTTGAGTGGGTGAATCACGTTATAAGTGATGACTAGCAGAGCGCCGCAGATATAGCTAATCCAGTAATAGGCGGGGAAGAGGTAGCTTTGAACTTGGCCGAATAGTTCCCGGGGAAGGCT
Organism: Candidatus Firestoneibacteriota bacterium; assembly: GCA_013286205.1. Lineage (GTDB taxonomy): Bacteria > Oederibacteriota > Muellerivitia > Muellerivitales > Muellerivitaceae > Bog-1183. Next base: position 28,393 of record JABDGD010000024.1, read on the forward strand.
TTTGAAGAGGACGGGCGCCTGAATAAAGGTGAAATAAAGCAAAGTGCCGTACCAGAAGATGAAGGTGAAGAAGTTCACGAAGCGCAGAATGGCCATAGTTGCCTCCAGGGAAGATGAGGCATTGTAGAGAGAAGGTCTCTTTCATTTCAACGCCGGGTCGTTGTTATAATGGGCGCAATTCCAATAAAGGTTCCAGATGCCTGAACAACCCACCCGAGTCAAAATAGAGTTTCCGGTCACCGGCGAAGTCTGCGAAGTGGATTATGACGATACGCTGGTAGACGCCACTTTCCGCTTTGAATTGCCCATCCGTTACCGCTGTGAGCGGGCGGTTTGCACGACCTGCCTGGTGGAAGTCATCGAGGGTCTTGAGAATTTGTCTCCTATGGAAGAACGTGAAAAACAAACTTTGGCCGCCATCAAGGCCAAGCCCAATTGGCGGTTAGGCTGCCAGCTTTCCATTTTGGGTGACGTAAAACTAGACTATGTGCCGATTACAGATTCTCGTCGACAACCGCTAACAGATTAAAGGAGCAGGTCATGCCTAAATCATCCGATCGTATCGCCCTTTTGGTGGGCAAAGACTTTGAGGATATGGAAGTCATGTATCCTTACTACCGTTTGATCGAAGCGGGTTATGAAGTGGATGTGATTAGCGAAGAGAAGGCTGGGACTATCTATAAAGGTAAGCACGGATACCCCATCGCTTCTACGCTGGAAATTGCCAAGGCTAAAGCGAAAGATTACTCTGGCTTAGTGGCCCCGGGCGGTTGGATGCCTGACCGTTTACGCCGCAATCCTCTGGTTTTAAAATTAGTCGCGGATATCGACAAACAGGGCGGGGTAATGGCCTCTATTTGCCATGGGCCCTGGATCTTCATTTCGGCCAAGATTGTGAAAGGGAAGAAGATGACCTCGACCCCGGCTTTGACTGACGATCTGGTGAACGCCGGCGCCAAGTGGGTCAACGCTGAAGTGGTGGCCGATGGCCGCATGGTGACCAGCCGTAAACCAGATGACCTGCCTGCTTTTATGCGGGAGACTTTGAAACTATTAGCGCAGTAATTCATTACAATAGGAACCCATGGCGCTTCTATTAGACGTTAAAAACCTTTCTAAAATTTATCCCGCTGGCAGTGAAAACGTTCAGGCCGTGAAGGGCGTGAACTTTCACGTGGAAGAGGGGCAAATTACCTCGGTGATGGGGCCTTCGGGCTGCGGCAAAAGCACCCTGCTTCATTTATTAGGCGGCATGCAGTCGCCCACGGCCGGTGAAATTTGGCTGTCGGGCAAAGCCCTGCATGGTCAAAATGATGAGGCGCTCAGCCAGTACCGCCAATCGACTATCGGTTTCGTGTTTCAATTCTTTCATCTCTTACCGCATCTCGACGCGGTAGAAAATACCGAACTGCCATTACTCATTCAGGGTTTATCCGCTTCTGACGCCCGCGACAAGGCCCGGGATGTTTTGGACCGGGTGGGCTTAGGCACTAAAGAAAAACGCCGTCCTTCCCAGCTTTCGGGCGGGGAACAGCAGCGGGTGGCGATTGCCCGTGCGCTGGTGCATGGACCAAAACTTTTGCTGGCGGACGAACCCACGGGTAATTTGGATATGGCTACAGGCAAAGCGATTCTCGATTTAATTCGTAAAGTGTCGAACCAGCAAAATTGCGCGGTCTTAATGGCCACTCATAGCCGCGAGGCTTCCGAGTGGGGCGACATGGTCATTATGATGCGGGATGGACAGGTGCATGGCATCTACCCCGTCCGTAAATAAATCACCTAACTTCAAAGAACTTTTCTGGCGCTTTACCCTGCGCCACCTTCAGGATGAACCCGCCCGTTTTATTTTGACCATCGCGGGTATCGCCCTGGGTATCGCGCTCATGGTGGCGATTCAGCTATCGAACGAAGCGGCGCTTACTTCTTTTCATGATTCCATCGACGCGATGGCGGGTAAGGCCAATCTTTCACTGTCCTCGACTGGCAATTCCTTTCCTGAAAGCCTTTTAAAAGACCTGGCCGATACCCGCAAGCAGGGCGAACTGCTGCCGGTGGTGCAGGGCAAAATGGCCCCGCAGGATTACCCCAAAGAATTTCTGACCGTGCTGGGTGTGGACCTTTTTAAAGACAAAGAAGCCCGGGATTTTCAGGTGCTGGGTGTTCAAGACAAACTTCTCACCGTTCAGGATCTTTTAAGACTTCTGCCCCAACCCGATGGCGTTTTTCTAACGCAGAAATACGCCAAGGCGCACAGTATTTTAGTTGGTCAAAAAATCCGCTTTATCATTAACGATCAAATTCAAACCTTAACGGTGAATGGTTTATTAGGAAACTCTGGCATAGGCCAGGCGATGGACGGGTCTTTAGCCTTGATGGATATTGCGGCGGCGCAAAAAGTTTTTAATAAGATCGGCAAACTGGATCGATTGGATTGGATTATTCCGCAGAAGGCCGACAGAGAAACACTCGAAAGCCAGCTTCAGAAACTTTATCCCACTTACAAAATTGAACGGCCTTCCCGCCGGGGCGAGCAAGTAGAGAAGATGTTATCGGCCTTTAAGGCCAATTTATTGGCCTTATCATTGGTTTCTGTGCTGGTAGGGGCCTTTTTGGTCTACAACTCCATGTCCATCGCGGTGGTGCGCCGGGTAGAGGAAATCGGCATTCTTCGTACGCTGGGCATTACGCAAAAACAAATTGTGCGCTGGATGCTGGCGGAATCTTTTCTGTTAGCGCTGGTCGGGGTGGTACTAGGGGTTCTGTTAGGCAAGCTCATGGCCTATGACGTTTTGAAAGTTATCGGCAAGACCATTCAAAATCTTTATCTGCCTATTCCGCTGGAACAGCGTCTGCCCAGCCTGACTCACGCGGTCGGTTGGATTTTATTTGGTGTCCTCATCATTCTGGCGGCGACCATTCCGCCCGCTTAAGCCCGCGGCAAGCACCCAGGCGATAAACCCCGCCAGCGTGAACTTCCACATTCTTTGTTCAAAGAGCACCACCATTCCGCCCGCTTTATCGACCGCCCGGATTGAACCGGGGTTATCGGTACGCAAGGGCTACACGGTGGTGCTCTTTGAACAAAGAATGTGGAAGTTCACGCTGGCGGGGTTTATCGCCTGGGTGCTTGCCGCGGGCTTAAGCACGCTACCGCCTTTAGCGGGGCTGCCCTTCTTTGGGTTTGGCTCCGCTTTCTTTTTACTGATCGGGTTGGTGTTGCTGGCGCCTTTCTTTCTCAAATGGTTTTATTCGATCTTCGGAAATCTTTCCCGTTTTGTTTTGCCCTCAGAAGCTTATCTGGCTTTTAGAAGCCTGCTGTCGGACCTAAGCCGAGCCAGCGTGGCCCTGGGCGCGTTGGTGATGGCGGTCGCCCTAATGGTCAGCGTGGCGGTGATGGTGGGCAGCTTCCGCCAAACGGTCGTCATCTGGCTGGGGCAAACCTTGAAGGCTGATATTTATATCCGTCCCGCGACTGACACGAGTGGCTCGCTGGAATCCAAATTAGATCCGTTGACGCTGAAAGCCTTTGGCCAAATACCCGGGGTGCGGGCGCAGGAAAAATTAAGAACGGTTCCCATCACCTGGAAGGGTGTGGATATACCCATCACCGCGCTAGATATGAACGTGTTGTCCAGTAACGGTATGGTGGTGTTGAAATCCGCAGGCCAATCCGAAGCCGTGCTGCAGTCGCTGGCGGGTCAAAACAACCTGTTGGTTTCTGAACCGCTGGCCAATAAGCATCAAGTTAAAACCGGGGATTGGGTAGAGCTGGTCAGTCCCACGGGGCCGGTCTCCATGCAGGTGAAGGGTATCTATTACGATTACGCTAATGAGCGGGGAACTTTCATGATGGATCGGGCGGTTTATGCCCGGTTATTTAAAGACGACAGCGTCAACGCCGTGGCTTTGTACTTACAGCCAGGCTTCTCGACGGACTCGGTCACGCAAGATATTTTGAAGCGCCTGCCCGATGGTACAAAAGTCTTTATCCAATCGAATGCTGTCCTTAAAGGCAACGCCATGAAGGTCTTCGATCAGACTTTCGCCATTACCTACGGTATGGAGGCCATCGCCTTGATTGTGGCGGTGCTGGGCATTTTGACCACGCTGACCTCTTTAATTCTCGAACGCCGGGAAGAGATTGTGATCTTGCGCTATATCGGCGCGCGGCGCAGCCAGGTATCCCGCATGATTCTTTGGGAAGCGGGTTGGATTGGTCTATTGGGGAACGTGATGGGATTTGTGGCCGGGTTAGTGCTGGCTCTTCTTTTAATTAATGTGATCAACGTTCAATCCTTTGGCTGGACCATCCAATGGCATATGCCCTGGAGCTTCTTGATTCCGGCTCTCGCTTT
>JABDGD010000025.1 GCA_013286205.1 Candidatus Firestoneibacteriota bacterium
TAAAGTCATCGATATTATTAGCAAGCATAAAGAGATTCTTTTAACTTCTGAAACTATCGGCGACACCCAGGGTAATGACAATACCAGCACCATCTACGCCAAGCTCACTCCCTGGCAGACACGAAAGCTGTCGACCTCGGACCTGAAAGATATCGTGCGTAAAGAATTAGAGTCTTACCGTGAACAATATCAGCCCCAGGTGGCGGATTACGATTTGGTGAATAACGCCGCGCCATTCAATTTGGTTTTGGTGGGGGATGATTACAAAACGCTCGAACCCATCGCCAATGACATGATGGTCAAAATTAAAAATATTCCCGGCCTGGCCGATTTACAAACCAATTACGACGGCAACAAGCCGGAGTTTCAGGCGGTGTTGGACCCGGTGAAGCTGCGCCAGTTAGGCGTGCTGGGGATTGAGGCGGGCAATGAATTGCACACTCAGGTGGAAGGTTCGGTGCCGGCGAAGTTCCGCCAAAACGGATTGGAATATGACATCCGGGTGCGCATGCAGGAAGACCAAAGAAACCTGCAGCAAGATTTCAAGCATGTCTGGGTGCCGAACAGCAATCACTTGCAAGTGCGGTTAACGGACATCGCGGAGCCAGTGACCACGGTGGGCCCCTCGAAAATCAACCGGCTCAACCGCGCTCGTTATATTCAAATCTCCGGTCAGTTAGGGCCGGGCGGCGCTTTGGGCAACATCACCTCGGCGGCTGAAAAAATTGTGCAAGAGGCCAAATTGCCGCCGGGAGTTACTTATAACTTTGTCGGTCAGGCAGAAGATTTGGGCGACCTGGTCACCAGCATGTTGACCGCGGTGGGGTTGGCGCTGCTCTTTACCTATATGATTCTCGCCAGCCTTTACGAATCGCCGATTTTGCCTTTCACCATCATGATGTCGATTCCTTTGTCGATCGTCGGCGCTTTTATCGCGCTGGCGGTGACCGGGCAGACGCTGAACATTTTTAGCATGATCGCTTTGATTATGTTGATGGGCTTGGTGACGAAGAACGCCATTCTGCTGGTGGACTATATTGTGCAGATGGAAAAGAAGGGTGTGGAGCGCGATGAGGCCATCCGTCTGGCGGGCGTGATCCGTTTGCGTCCGATTGTGATGACCACGCTGGCTTTGATCGCAGGAATGATTCCCACGGCTTTGGCCTTAACCGAGGTGGGCAAGTTCCGCCAGTCCATGGGTGTGGCGATTATCGGCGGCTTGATTAGCTCGCTCTTTTTGACACTCATCATTGTGCCGTCGGTTTACGGTTATGTGGATGACTTCCGTTTATGGCTGAGAAAAAGGTTTATCGGCGATGAGGTAAAAGTCTCTAAAAAATAGAAAATCAAGCCCAACCGCTATTTACGCTTGTTGGGCTTGATCCAGCCTTTTTTCATTCCATACTCAAATCCGGAGACGATCGGATTGGCCAATATCAAAGTGGTAGTCACTCCCAAAACGATTATCGATGCGGTAAAACTGGCGATGTGTTTCATCATAAAGTGCCTCCCCGCCCTCTTCATTGTCTGCACTTCTAAACAGTGCATTTCTCGTGCCTGATTTCACCTGGGGTTAATTTAGTTTTCCCTTTGTTTTGTGTATTCTGTGGTTCTAAACCGATGAGCGAGGAACTATGTCGAACGACCATCTGATTGAAGCCCGACAAATTGTTAAAAATTATGACGATTTCCGCGCGGTTGACGGCGTGGACTTCGCGGTGAAGCCTGGCGAGTGTTTTGGCTTTTTGGGGCCTAATGGCGCGGGCAAATCGACACTGATGAAGATGATCTATTGTTTCTCGCCCCGGGGCGGGGGAGAACTTTCCATTTTCGGTTTAGATCCGGACAAGAGCCCGGCGGAAATTAAGAACCGCATGGGTGTGGTGGCTCAAACCGACAATCTCGATGAAGACGTCACGGTCACTCAGAACTTACAAATTTACGGCGGTTTTTTTGGAATAGAGCGAACCGAGCTAAACGCGAAGATTAAAGAACTGCTGGCCTTTATGGCGCTGGAGGCCAAGGCGGACTCGGGTATCCGGGAGCTTTCGGGCGGCATGAAGCGCCGTCTGGTGATTGCCCGGGCGTTGTTGAACGAGCCTGACCTGATTATTCTGGACGAACCCACTACGGGGCTGGACCCGCAGGTGAGACATCTCATTTGGGCCAAGTTACGGGAGCTGAAGGCCCAGGGTGTGACGATCTTGCTCACGACTCACTATATGGAAGAAGCGCACGAGCTTTGCGATAGGCTTTTAGTTTTGGATAAGGGCAAAGTATTGGCGATGGGTAAACCGGAAGAACTGGTTAAAAATTCCCTGCCCGCCTATGTGCTGGAACTGCCGGCTTCGCAGAAAGACCAGATCACTCTGAGCGGATCGCTTCAGATAGAACTTCACGGGGATAAATTGTTCCTCTTCGCCGCGGCGCCTTCGGAGCTGGAAAAGGTGGCAGTGCAATTCAAAGGCCAATTCCGCATCCGCACGACTGGGCTGGAAGATCTTTTCCTTAAACTCACCGGGAGGGATTTACATGAATCCGAATAAAACCCGCAAGATACCCTCGTTCTTTCATTTAGTCGGCGCGGTCTGGTACCGGCATTACCGTGTTTATCAAAATCACTTTTTCACCAACTCTTTCCCCACGGTGATTGAGCCGCTCATTCTCATGCTGTCTTTCGGCTGGGGGTTAGCTATGGCGGTGGGCAGTATGGATGGCGTGGATTATTTAAGTTTCATCGCGCCCGGTCAGGCCATGATGGCGGCAGTCTATACCTCCGCGTTTGAGGAATCCTACGGCACTTATTTCCGCATGATGGTGGATCACAATTACGACGCCATGCTCTCGACGCCGATTAACGTGACGGAAGTTTTCTGGGGCGAATTGCTTTATACCGGCACTAAGGGCGCGTTTTTCTCTCTGGTGGTGGTTTTAGTTTTGTCCTGCTTTGGGATTATTCATTCGTTTTGGGGTTTGCTGGTGCCGGTGGTAGGTTTCTTTACGGCCATCGCTTTTGGCAGTCTGGGTCTTTTCGCGGCGCGGCTGGTGAAGAACATCAATCAGTTCAACTTTTTCATCACCGGTGTGGTGTCGCCGCTGATTCTTTTCTCCGGCACTTTCTTTTCAATCGACAAAATGCCGCCCTACGCGGCGGTGATCGCCAAAGTGCTACCGCTTTATTTCTTTATTGATGTCTCACGCATGCTGACCACGGGCCGGTTTAACAGCGATCTTTATATCGCCCTGCCTTACATTTTGATTGTGCCGATGGTCATGGGCCATTTCGCGGTGAAGGCCATGTACAAAAAAATGATTCAGTAGTTTGGTTTAAAGCTTTCCGAAAGCCTGGGCGGGAACGACTTTCCATTGGGTTTGGCCGGGCGTTTCCCAAATCAAATGAGCCGCCATGGAGTCGCCGGCGGTTTTTTGATAGTCGATTCGAATCAAATGGAAACCCTTCCGCAGAGAAACCTGATCCCCGTTGGGCTTTTGAGAATTGAACATCTCTTTACCATCCACCCAAATCGAAGCGGTGTCCGTGGTTAAAAGCCGTAAATGATAAATCCCCATTTCTGACGCTAAAACTTGGCCTTTCCACTGAATGGAGAAGGGCGGGTAATTTTGGAAGGGAAAGTCCTGTTTGGAGGTGAAGTTAATCACCGGGTCCTGACGCCGCAGGATAGGCTTTTCTTCAGTGTTAAGAGAAATCCTGTAAGTGCCGACCAGTCCCTTATTCCATTTTTGGAAACGGGTTGCGGCGGGTACGTCGTATCGGTAAAGCAAAACATGGCCCGTGGAGTTCTTCAGCAGGGTTTCTTGTCCTTCGGGGAAGAGTGTTTTCAGCAGTTCAAACTCACCCGATTTGTTTTCCTCTAAAAAGAAAACCAGGTTTTTATCTTGAGGAAAATTTCCCTGACACAAGGCGGTCAAATCTAACGCCGAACTATCGGATTGTCCCCGGTAGCCCAAAAAACGAACCACATGATTTTGAGCGTAATAAGGCGTGATGAAAAAATGAAATTGCCCGGGGGACTGGGTTTCCAAACCGTCGATGGTTTGACCCATCGTTTTTTGCTCGAGCCCCATACTGAGCCGGCATTCTTCATTGTTCGCCTGAGATATAAAATAAGTGTAAAAATTCTGGGCGGTGATAAGGGCTAAAACGGAAACCATCGCGATCGCTACGGCGTTTTTGCGCAGGGAAAACATTTTTTCCAGCGAGGGCCATAGAAAATCTAAAAAGGATCCGGCAAAAAAAGCCACAAAGGCGGTAAGGATGACCAGACGGTTTGAGTTATTCGGCTGGTTTGACAGAAGGCCCGCGAGAAACAGCAGGGCGAAACCAGACAAAGCGTAAAAAGAATCCCGGCTCTTCCAGCGGCGCGCAGCCAGGGCAAATCCCAGAATAAAAAGTATCCCAGTCAGGTCATCCAACATGCGGTGGCCTGGAATGTTGTGCCGCGCGTTTTCATCACCGGTCCGGTTAAACATCAAAAGATTACCGGACCAGACATCCCATAAAGGTTTTAAACTTTTTTGTTCCGCGATCGCGGTTCCAATAAAAGCTTCGTGCTCGCGGTTGCCGAATGTCTTTTCGCTCCAAAAGTAATGGAGAAGTGGAAGGGCAATGATCAAAACAATAAGCAGGTAAATGGCGCCGGTAGAAAGCCGAAACGGTTTCTCTTTTTTTTGGCTGAGGACTTCGAAAAGGGCATAGGCCACAAATAGAAAAGGGACCAGCTTGAAAGCTTGATAGGTGTAGAGTCCGGCTCCCATAAAAATCGCGGATAACGCGAAGGCCCAGATCTTGTTTTTTTGAAGGCCGATCAGCCAAAAGTACAAAGCGCCAAAAAGATAAAAAAGAACCTCGCTGCTGGGATAACCCGCGCGGGTCTCTATCCAGCTCCAGCGGGTAACGGCAAGAATGGACAACGATAGAAGCGCGGTGCGGGCGCCGGATAACTGGCGGACTGAGGCATAAAAGAAAACCATGGCGGCCATAGCTTGAAGGGTAAAAAAGAGATGGAAATTAAAGAGAGAGTCGCCCACCAGATGAAACCAGGCCGCGAGCTGATAAAAGAGAAGCACTTCGGGGATTTGAAAGTTAAATACTTCGCTGAAGGGCCGCCAGCCCTCGTGCTCAATCCGAAGGGCGCATAAACCGGTGAGGCCCTGGTCCGTATGCATTCCAGCGGGGAGAATATCTATTTGGTAAAGCCGGAAGAAGCAGCCGAAACTCAGGGCCGCGATAAAAAAGAGAAACTCTGTTTTTTCAGATAGTGTTTTGGAAGCGGGGACATTTAAAACAGGAAAAGACTTTAACTCCCACAGGGCCAAACCATAAAAGAAGAGTCCGATCCATAAAGTGTAAGAATGGCCCGATTGAGAGATGAAAAATTGGCCTGTGGCGGAAAAAAGGAAAAGAAACAGCAGGGAAAGTTTGGAATTTTGAGACGAATGGACCGAGGCCATAGCACTCCAACCCTGAAATTCTAGGAACTTCGCCATCATAACCGAAAAAAACCGAGCCTTCTCAATTATGAAACGGTATGAACTTTCTGTTAGGATAAGCCTTCTTTACATTACTCAGCGAAGGGTTTTTGATTTCCGTGAAACAAACAGAATCTTTTTCCTTTCCCCGGTTTCTTTTTTCCCGTTTGATCGTTTGGATCATTCTTCCTCTATTGGGCGCTTTGCTTTTCTACGGGCTGACCGCGCTGCCTTCCGAGGGTGATGAGAACCCCACTTTTCATGTGGCCTCCCGTTATCTTGACCGGGGAACCGCCGAAACAGGTTTTTCTTTTCCCGTCCTAGCCGTTTTGCTGGACTACCGCAGTTTTGACTTAGTCTTTTTAAGTTTGTTTTTTATCGTCATGACTTTGATGGCGATTTTAATCGGTGTGGTTGAAAATTTGCCCATCCGTCCTTTCTCCCAGGTCTGGGCCTGGACGGCCCTTTTGTCATCCTCTCTTCTTTTGGCGGCGGGATGGTTGGGACTGCGGACGGGCAGCAACTTTATGGATTATGAGTTTTGGGCCGGCCTGTTCGGGCCGACAGCCCGGGTTCACGGCGCCGAAATCACGGGGTTCTTACTACTGGTGACGGCTGCTTGTTCTTTTATTTGGACTTATCAGGTTTTAACTTCCGGAAAGGAAAAGCGCTTTGGCCATCCATAGTCTTTTCATTGTCCGGGGATTACTGATCCTTTTAGCGCTCACAGCGTTTTATTCCATTTGGACCGCCAGCCATTTGCTGAAAAAGGTCATGGCCTGGCTGGTTTTTCAAATCAGCATCGCGTTGCTTTGGCTCTCCAGCGCTTACGTTTATCACGGGCATTTGAATCCATTGCCCCAGGTGGCCGCCTTCCTCATTTTGGCTTCCTCCACGGGCATTTTGGGAATCATGCTGGTTTTCTGCCTGGGTGTATCGAGAAGGCATGACAGCCTGGACATTGAAAAAATAAATCATGGGGTTTCCCTATGAGAGAACATCTGCCCGTTTTACTTTTGATTCTTCCCCTTCTGGCGGTTCCCGTCATTACAGCCTTGTCTTTTTCCTCCACGCTCATTAACCGCTTGTCGGTTTTAATTGTTTTTGTAATGGGTTGGATTTTTGGCGGAGAAGCCCTGATAGACGTTTCGGCGCGTGATGTTTGGTCTTATAACCTGGGCGGCTGGGCGGCGCCCTGGGGCATTGAACTGGTTCTAACGCCTTTTACGGTTTTTCTTGCGGGAGTCATTTGGCTGATTGGGATGGCGACCTGGTTTTACGGACTGCCTTATTGGATGCTCCGCCGGGGTGAGGCGGTGAAGGAAGGCTTGTTCAACGCGCTGCTTTTTTTGCTATTGGGTTCGGTATTCGGCCTGTTATTTCTCCGTGATTTGTTGAGTCTGTATTTTTGCCTCGAAACCGCTTTGGCGGCAGCGGCGGGATTGCTGGTAGTGGGTCAGGCCAAAAACTGGCGGGATGGTTTTTATCTTTTCTTCAGCGGCAGTGTGGCGGCGTCCTTTTTACTGCTGGCCGCTTTTTTTCTTTACGCTTCCACAGGCACGCTGAACTTGAATGATCTTTTGTCTCAAATTTTTATTTCTAAAAACGCGGGCATTGTTTTAACCGGCGGTGTTTTAACCGCGCTGGCTTTCACGGTCCCGTTTAGCTTTCCCGCGCCTTATTTCTTCTCGAGGCTAGTGGGGCAGACGCCTTCTTTTGTGATGGGACTGCTCTCCTCGGTTTTTGTCCGTGTGGTGGTTTATGTTTTGTTTATTCTTTTTTTCTTCACGTTGAATTTGCCGGGGTTTAATCAGCCTTTATGGCTGGTGGTTTTTCAATACGCGCTCATCCCCTTTTTCTTTTGGCATTTTGTTTTGGCTTTTCAGCAAAAAGACTTTCAACAGTCGGTGGCTTTTATCAGCGTGGCCCAGTTAGGCACGATTTTGATGGGTTTTTTGATCGGCAGCAAAAGCGCCTTAACCGGAACCCTGTTGGAACTGTTGAGCCAGATTTTAGTGGTGGCAGGGTTATTTTTTATCGCGGGAACCTTGCGGACGGCCCCGGGCAGCTTACCCATGGCCCGTTTAGCGGGATTGGGACGGCACAGACCCTGGACGGGATTGGCTTTGATTGTTTTCGCGGGGTCGATTGTGGGCATTCCCCCCACCGGCGGTTCTCTGGGCAAATGGTATTTGATTCAGGGCGCTTTAGAACGCAATAACTGGATTCTTTTGTTTTTTATCGGGGCGGCGGCGCTGCTTAATCTTTTCTATTTTATTAAATTAATTGTTCTCATTTATGAGCATGGAGAAGAGGACGCGGATCATCCTTCTTCGGGCGCGGCCAAGATGCCGGTTTTGGCGCTGGCGCTGGGAATTTTAATGCTGGGGATTTTTCACCAAAGCGTCATTCAGCGTTTTATTGAGCCGGCTTTGCCTAAAGCTTTCCAAAACATCTCGATGCCCAATGTGCCTTTTCTGGGTAAACAGGTCGAGTAAATTTTAAGGGCTGAAAATAAAAAAGCCGTCCCCCGAAAAGGAGACGGCTTTTTTAACGCTAAAATTAGGCCAAAGTTTTGTGAGTGCCGTCGCAGTAAGGTTTGTTGTTTGAGTGTTTGCATTGGCAAAGATAAGCGGTTTTCTTTTCCTCAACTTTGAAAACGATCGGCGTAAATTCAGTTCCTTTATGCGAACCGTCGCAGAAAGGCTGAGATTTAGAGTGGCCGCAGGCGCACCAGGCGTAATTTTTTCCCGCTTCCAACTCAACCGCGGCAGGCGCTTTGGCGGCAATGTGAGGTTCGGACATGAAGTTCTCCTTGGTTTCTCGTTTGAATACGGCATCATCATATAAATCTTTGGTCATAAAAAACACCTTGTTGCCCAATATCCCGTTACGTTAGAGTAACTTCACAGGAAAGCTCCCATTTATTTCCCGTCTAAAGTGAAAAAATCGTGTCAAAAGCCGCCGCGCGAATTACACAGGAGTTATTTTTGGAATACCTGAAGCGCTTTCATCCCTGGGGTTCTTTTGTTTTCTTTCTCACGGCTAATTGTGTTCTCGGATATTTCCCCTTGCCGTTTATGTGGAAGGTCACGGTTTTAATCCTTGGGATAATCCTTCCGCTCATTTTAGCGGCCCGCCAAACCCACGCTGAAAAAACAGAGTCAATCCAGATTTTTCACGAGGATTTTTTAAACCCGATTCCCGCCTGGCTGTGGATGGGGCTGGCGGCGGGTGTGGTTTTGATTTATTTTTATCAGTTGAGCGCGGTGACCATTTGGCCCACGAGGGATGAAGGTCTTTTTGGCTCACTGGGATTGCGGTTGAGCGAAAAGTGGGACTGGAAATTCTATTACACTGCCGCGCAGGATTCGCCGCTTCTCATTTGGTTCTTAAGTTTTTCATTGCGGTGGTTTCAGTCGCCCTTTTGGGGTTTGTGGTCGGTCCCGGTTCTTTTTTCCGCCGCCACTGTTTTCTTAACCTATTTCATCTCGAGGCTTTATTTTCCCAGGTCGTTCAGTTTTTTAGCGGTTTGTTTATGGGCCTTTAGCCTGTGTTCGCTGGGCTGCGGGAGGTTTTGTTTACCTACGTTTTCAGTGCTTCCCTGGGAACTCATTTGTTTTGGAATGACGGCCCTTTTTTATCAGGAAGACCGGCCTCAATATAAAAAAATGTGGGCGGTTCTATCCGGCTTTTGGACGGGATTGGGCTATTTCACTTTTACTTCCTGGCCGGTCATCGCTTTGCCGGTTGTTTTGATAGTGTTTTTCGACCCTTCCCAGAAGCATTTTTTTAAAAACCGAAAATTTCTGATGTGGTTTTTTTGTCCCTTTTTTATAGCCGTCGTTCCATTTTTGGCAGCCATGGCGTCGGTGGGTTATGGAGAACATATTTTTGCCATGTCTCGTTTTAACCATTGGTTTTCCAGCAAAGACCAATGGGATTCAGCGATTTCCTATTTTTCCTCTCTTTTTTGGGGTCCCTGGGGCTCTTATGCGTCACAGGGAGAGGATTGGGTAAGGCTGAATCCTATTTTGGGAGCGATGTTTTTTTTAGGATGCGTTCAGAGTTACCGGTTTCGTTTCAATGGAATGATTCAGTGGATAGGGCTGGTGTTTGTTTTTTGTCTTTTGCCGGGAGTTCTATCCGCGAATTTTTTGATTTTAAGAATCGTACAAATTTTTCCTATTTTAATTTTAATCTCGGTTTTAGGTTTGATGAGCCTGCTGATCGAAGTCCGGCGTAGTTATCGGTTGTTTTTGTTTTTTTTGTTTCTGATTTTATCAATTGCCATTGATAACCATGAATTTTCGCAGAGTCACAGAGATCCGCTTAGTACGCCCGAGGTGTCGGCCCAATCGTCTTTTCCGGTTGAAAGTATCCGTTCCTATAGAATTTTAAAAAGTTTAGCGGACCAAGCGGGATCTGGTTTTGTTTTTACTGAGTTCATGCAGGTTCCCCGGGACAATTCTTTGCTGGTGATGACTTACGCGTTTAACGCGGCAGAAAATCCAAGATTAAAACCTGAACAGGCGCAATGGGCGGGAGTGGTGGCCAATCTCCATTACTATTCTTTCTTGGCTAAAAGATTTCCTGAGGCTCGCTGGTATTGGGTGCATGAAGGGCGAACGCGGGGGAGTGAATGTATTTTAGGTATTATTCCGATTGATGAAAAAAATAAAGATGTGATAAAAACCTGGGTTCAGGCGCATCATTATTTCCGGCAAGTGAGCCTGGCTTTGGACAACATTAGCGAAAAAAATACTTATCACATGGCGGATCGGATTTTAAACCAGCCGCCGGCTTCCATCTCCAGTGATCGGTTTTTAGAATCTTGTTACTGGGAACGCCGGGCTCAATTTTATTATGATTACCATTTCGAGACACATTATGACGATCAAGTAGCCGCTTTGAAACAGGCGGTCGCTCAAGGCTATCCGGCGGCCCATTTGTACTATGATCTGGGCTGTCTTTCGGCCCGGAAGGGGCAGGTACAACAGGCGTTGTCAGATTTTAAAACAGCGCTTCGAGTCGAACCGAATTATTCAGACGTCTTAAGTGCCATGGATTATTTCAAAACAACCAAAGCGGAGCCTCGACATCAATGAGCTGGAAAATAATTTTTTTATTGACATTATTTGGGCTTTTAGCCGGGAATGGACCGGTCTGGGCGCAAGAGGATGAAAGCCGGTTTAAAACCATTTTTGTCAGCGGGTCAGCCAACGCCTATCACGATGAGCGGGATGAGACGAGCAAACTTAAAGCGGCCGAATCGGTTGATGACGGCGATAACGTTTCAACCGGCGCCAAGAGCGAGGTTCTTTTAAAATTGCCCGGGAAGGCTTACATTTATTTAGGGCCTCACACCAAAATTCATATTAGCCGTTTAAGATCCGGCGACAAAGGACTACAGGTTCGGCTAAATCTTTTATCAGGTGATCTTTGGTGTCAGTTAGACCAAGAGCCGAAAAATATGGTTTTTGAGGTTTCGATGCAAAACCTTATTTGCCGCTGCCATGGAACCTTGTTTGAGGCGATCCGTCAAAAAAACGCCTTGAGAATTAACGCGTTTGAGGGCTCTATTGTTACGACGTCACACGGTCAAGTGAAGATGGCTAAAACGGGGGAGGTGACACAATATGTTCAAGATAAGTTCCGCTATAAGCACCGGTTAAAGCCTTCGGACGAGAGCCGCTTGGAAAAATGGAAGACTCGTTTAGAAGAAATTTTGCTCAAAACACATGAGAAGATGCCCACAAAACCCTGATAATTCGATAAAACGCAACTCTATGATATTTAACCGCTATAATAGATACCCCTTGGAGTAACATTCCGGGGCTAGTCGAAGGTTGATAGAACTGAGGAGTTTTTAATGAATTTTTTGGACAGGGTACTCGATCCACCCTCTTACGGATTTACCAGGGATGGAAAACTTTACGTACCAACCCACGCCGAGCTTTGGCGCGAGTTTTTCACCCGATTGAATATTTTTAAGTCGAGAAAGAATTGGCTGGCGGCTTTTAGCTGGTTTTCCGCGCTGTTCTTCGCGCCTTTCCTGATCATTTTCTTGGTTCACTACTTCACCTGGAAACTACTCATTGTCGGCTTCATTTATAGCATGGTGCTTTTAGGCACCCATGGCACGGTTTACTTGCACCGCTATGGCACCCACCACGCCTTCACCTTCACGAATAAAGTTTGGCTTTTCTTTGTGCGC
The DNA here is from genome assembly GCA_013286205.1 of Candidatus Firestoneibacteriota bacterium. Lineage (GTDB taxonomy): Bacteria > Oederibacteriota > Muellerivitia > Muellerivitales > Muellerivitaceae > Bog-1183. Next base: position 11,708 of record JABDGD010000025.1, read on the forward strand.
CATTTGGTCATCAAGATCATTCCGGAAGAGGTCTACATCGTTTCGCACCATGTGCATCACTACATCTCGGAAAAACCCGGCGACCCCTATAACGTTTATGGCGGCTGGCTCTATTGTTTCCTGGCGGATGTGAATCATCAGGCCATTGCCCGGGATTTAAGCCTGGAAGAATACGAACGCGTGGCGGCTTTGGTGACCCATACGGGCGTCAAGGGCAACAGCTATGCGCAGTACAAAAAGTGGGGATCGATTTGCCATCCCGGCTGGACGATTTTGACTTTCGCTTTGAACTGGGCTTTCTGGGCGGGCGCTTTTTACCTGATCGGCGGCTGGCCTTTGGTATTCGCGATCTTCGGATGGACTGAAATCTGGGCCATTGGTATCCGCACCTATAACTACAGCGGACATGGCGGCGGTAAAGATTTGCGCCGCGAAGGCGATGATTTTGACCGCTCGAACCTTGCTATCAATCAAGTTTGGCCGGGCATGGTCACCGGAGAATGGCATAACAACCATCATTTGTATCCGAACGGTATTCGGGCGGGCTTTTTGCCCTACCAATGGGATTACGCCTACCTTTTTATCTGCTTTTACCGCTCTATCGGCGGTATTGATACCTGGCGCGATCACAAGGATCAGTTTTACGCGACTCATTACGAGCCCTATTTGAAGCAAAAGGCGATGGAAAAGGCCCAAGCGAAGACCGTTAAGTCATAAACAGGCCTAATCCTTCTTGACTCTCCCTTTAATTCATCCGAAAATTGCGTCCCTTATTTCATTTATGGAGTGTTGTTAAAGCATGATTTCCGCAAAAGATATTACCCTTCGGTTTGGCCAAAAAACCCTTTTCGATAACGTCACCGTCAAATTTAATCCCGGCTATTGCTACGGTTTGATTGGCGCGAACGGCGCGGGTAAATCCACCTTTATGAAAATTCTCTCCGGCGAAATTAAATCGGACGCGGGTGAAATCGCTGTTGATCGCGGCGTCAAAGTCGCCGTCTTGAAACAGAACCAATATGCCTATGACGAATTCACCGTTTTAGAAACAGTACTCATGGGCCGGGAAGATCTTTGGAAGGTCCAGCAAGAAAAAGACGCTCTCTACGCGAAAGCCGAAATGACCCACGATGAGGGTATTCGGGTGGCTGATCTGGAATCTCAATTTGGCGATATGGACGGCTATACCATTACGGCCGGCGCGGGTGAATTGCTCGAAGGTTTGGGCGTTGAGACCAGCAAGCATGATTGGAAAATGAAGCAGCTCACCGGCGGTTGGAAAGTTCGCGTTTTGTTGGCCCAGGTGCTTTACGCCAAGCCGGATGTGCTCCTCTTGGACGAACCGACCAACAACTTAGATATCCGTACCATTGACTGGCTGGAAGAATATTTGAACGCTTATGAAGGCACCATCATTGTCATCAGCCATGATCGCCACTTTTTAAATCACATTTGTACCCACATCGCCGATGTGGACCGTGAAAAAGTCACGGTTTACTCTGGCAACTATGATTACTTCGTGGCAGCGTCGAAACAGTCGCTGGACGCTAAGATGACTGAAAACGCCCGCAAAGAAAAACAAATCGGCGAACTCAAAGCTTTCGTGGCCCGCTTCTCGGCGAACGCCAGCAAGAGCGCCCAGGCGACCAGCCGTGCCCGTCTTTTGGAAAAAATTGAGTTAGAAACTATCATCCCCTCGACCCGCCAATATCCGCGCCTTTTCTTTAAAGAGAAACAGCCTGCGGGTAAAGACGTGTTGAATGTGAAGAGCATCAGCAAGAGCTACGGCGATTTAAAAGTGCTTAACAAGATCAGCTTCATTGTGGGCAACGGCGACAAAATCGCGGTGATCGGCCCGAACGGCGTGGGTAAAACCACTTTGGTGAAGTCTCTGGTAGGAAGCTATCATGCGGAAGGCTCCGATATCGCTCAATGGGGCGTGAAAATTGACGAAGGCCAGGTGGCCTGGGGCAGCACGGTGCGCCTCAGCTCCATGCCTCAAGACGTGAAGGAAGAATTGACCCGCGACATGACGGCGCTCGAATGGCTTCGCCAATTCGCGCCGCTAGAAGAAGGACAGGTCATCCGCGGTATGCTGGGCCGTATGTTGTTCACCGGCGAGGAACAAGACAAAAACGTGAAAGTTCTTTCCGGGGGCGAGTGCCAGCGCATGGTATTGTCCCGATTAATGCTGGAAGGCGGCAACGTTTTGCTGATGGACGAGCCGACCAACCATATGGACTTGGAATCGATTGAATCTTTAAGCACCGCTTTGGCGGATTATACGGGTACCATTATTTTCACCAGCCATGACCAGGACTTGATCGGCAAAGTAGCCAACCGCATTTTGGAACTCAAGCCCGATGGAACTTATTATGATTTCAAGGGCAGCTACGGTGAATACGTGGACTGGCAGGCTTTAGAAGCGAAAAAAGCCAAAGAAGCAGCCCGCGCCAACGCTAAAAAGTAAAAGGCTTCTCGGAGAGCTCTTTCACTCCGAGTATAATTATCTCAACTGAATGAACCTTTAAGGGGGACGATATGGCAGACGATTGGGAAGTCCGTTTAAAAACTGGCCGTAACGACGAATGTCCGTGCGGTTCTGGAAAAAAATACAAAAAGTGCCATTTGGAAGCGGATGAAAAGGCCAAGAGCGCTCAGTTAGCCAAGGCTAACTCCGATGCGGCCGCCGCTCACGCGGAGCATGACCACGATCACGAAGGCCACGACCACCACGGCCATGATCATAGCCACGGCCACAAGCATGAAAAGGGCGGCCCGGTGCGGCCGAACACCTCGATGAACAGCAGCCGTCAAATCAGTGCCCCCCGCAAAACGGGTTCTGCATAAAGACAATTTTGAATTATGAATTTTAAATTTTGAATTAAAAAAGTAAGGGGTTTTTATGTCGAAGCGTGAAAACATCAGCACTGGTTCTAAGTGGGAGCCTATCTTGGGTTATTCCCGCGCGGTGAAAGTCGGCCCCTATGTGCACGTTTCCGGAACCACCGGAGCGGGAGCTGACGGCCAATTCGCGCCGGATCCTTATGTGCAGACTCAAAACGCCCTGAAGACAATCGGGGAAGCTTTGGCGAAAGCCGGCGCTTCTTATAAGAACGTGGTCCGCACCCGGCTCTATGTCACGAAGATTGCCGATTGGGAAAAGTATGGAAAAGCCCATGGTGAAGTTTTCGGCGAGATCCGCCCGGCCATGGCGATCGTGGAAGTATCTAAACTGATCGATCCGGCAATGTTGGTTGAAATCGAAGCGGATGCTTTCGTTGAATAAGAAGCTCAGCCGTTAATCGTTTAAAGCCCGTCCTGGTTTCAGGACGGGCTTTTTTTGTAAAAGGAGCCGAGATGGGACATTTATGGATACCGGATATTCCGATTGATGAAAAGATTTTAAGGTCGGTGGTGGTTTATCTTTTTATTCTTTTAGCTTTTCGATTTACGGGTAAGCGGCAAGTGGGCCAATTAACGCCTTTCGATCTGGTTCTGCTTCTCATTATTTCCAACGTGGTTCAAAACGCGGTGATCGGTAATGACAATTCACTGGGCGGCGGGTTGATCGGGGCTGTGACTATTTTGGCGCTCAACTGGGTGGTGGTGGAAATTTCCTACCGGTTTAAATTTTTCCGCCGGGTGATGGAAGGGACACCGACTATTTTGATTCATAACGGAAAAATTTTAACGGATAACCTGCGTAAGGAAAGAATTACTATAGAAGAGCTTCAGGCGGCTATTCGAAAAAGCGGAGTGGTGGATACGGAAAAAGTCCGCTTCGCGGTTTTAGAGGATAACGGCCAGATCAGCGTCGTTCCTAAAAACTAGTTTTTGTCCGCGACTTTTTCTTCCGTCTTGATTCCCAGCAATTGAGCTACCACTGGAAGAACTTTAATGTCGTTTTTGCAGGATTGTTTGCGCAATCCCTCAAAGGTGTCCTGCGGCCAACCCTGTTGAAAGAAATTTACTAACCATTTCGGAATATTTCCTTTGGGATCGGTAAAAACCTGGGCTTCCACGTAAGTTTGATCGGGGAAAGACATTCGGGTGAGTTTGAACTCGCAATCCACAATGCCGCGGGTATATTTTTTCAGCACCGGCACGTCAGGGTCAGTCGTGGGTTTATAGCTCACAGTCATCCATTTAGTTTTCGCGTCAAACTTCACGGTCACATCCGAAACGAAGTCGCGGTCTGAAATCACGGAATCGAAGGGAAAAGGGATTCCCACGTGGTCATACTCAATAAACTCTTTATCCGAAATAGTTCGAACGACCTTGGATGAAACCAAACTGTTAATCCACTCGGTGCCGCGGGAGGCATCCACGATGACTGAGGCCACTTTTTCCATGGGGGAATTCACAATACCTTCCCCTCGAAAAGCGATGACCTGGCTGCCCGCTAACTTAGACCAATAAATCGTTAATCCGTTGTCATTGGAGCATTTATTCCATTGAACCACTGAGGAACTTAAAGAGACAGTGGGGCTGGGCGTGGGACCCGCTTGGACCAGGACGGGAATGAATAAGGCTAATAAGAAATGAAATTTCATGAAGTTTTCCTGTGTAAAAGCAAAAGTATGATTCCGATTAAAGCGTAAACCACGCCAAAATCAGGCGCGGCCCAGAAGCCAAACTGATTGAGAATCTCTCCGTCACTGGAGAGGGTATAAGCGTGAATGAGGCCAGTAAAAGAAAAAACCGAGGCCGCGAAGCACCAAAAAGCCGCTTTTTGAAATTGGCGCTCAATCACAAAAACTAAAATGGCCGCGAAGATCATGGAAACCAGAAGAAAGCCCTGGCTTAAAGAAATAAGACCTTTGAGATGCAGACTTCCTTCCAGCTGAACTGCTACAGAAGCCAGAGAGACATGAGCCGCTTGCAAAGTGGGCTCGACCACCAATTCCAGGGTGAAAGCCGCGAAGGCGGGGATGAGGCCCAGCGCTACGGCCAGCGCGTGCGATTTTGGGATTTCCTGAAAGGCTTGAGCCGTAATGATGATGGCAATCCAGAGCAGAATCCCCAAGATACATTCCTGTGGGATAACCCGTAAAAAGAGCGTGACTCCGCCGAACAAACACAAAAGCGAAATCAAAACTCCATTCAAAATCGAATAGCCGTGCCGGGCGCCCATGGCTTTCCAACCCGGGTGGCCGATGTAAATGGTAGTGGGGAAGGCGCTGCCGAAAAAAGCGGCAGCTATTGTGGCGATGCCATTTGTGAGTAATGAAGGTTTAGTGGGATAGCTGTCGCCGCCCGCTTCAGCGCTTTCCAGGTTTTGCAAAGACCCAATGACGTTAAAGAGACCCATGGGAAAAATGACCGCCATGTATTTCCAGCCGGTAGGGCTGGTGAATAGCGCGAAGAGATCTTGCGGGACGGGATGGGGCAGATTGAATCCCCAAAGGATCGGGTCAGTGGAGATATTAAATGAAACCAACCCGAAATATTTTAACGTCCAGGCGAAGGCCGTGCCGATAGCGACCGCTAAAAATCCACCGGGCAATCCACCAGGCCATTTCACCCGGCCCGCGTAAGAAATCAAAATTAAAAAGGTCGGCAAGAGTCCGACTAGCGGGTTGGAAAAAATCTGAAAAATAAAACCCATGGCGATGAAGGTGATCGCCACGCCGGCTAAAGCGCAGAGCAGCGCGGCCCGGGGTGTGTTTTTGCGCAGCCAGTCGCCGCCATAAGCGCCAACGATTTCCATAATGCCGTTGAGCACACAGGCGAAGAGACCTGCCTGCCAGGCCAAATGGTAATCTTTGGTTTCTTGATAAACGGGGGCCATGATCAAAAAGATAAAAGCAATCAGGCTGGGGGTGTTAATCCCAAAGGGTAAGGCGGTGACATTTTCACGCCCAGAAGAAATGGCTAATTGGCGGGCCTGCCAGGCATAAAAGAGATTGCCGATTAAAATCGAAAGCGCGGCGCCTGGTAAAACCTGTCCGGTGAGAAATTCAGTGGGAAAACCGCAGAAGAGTTTGCAAAGCAGGCCAATGAGCATGAGTTGGAGCAGATTGTCGACAAAGAGGCCGAAAAAGCCATCCAGGTCGCCGCGGGTGAACCAAGCCATTGAAGGGGTTTTGGACATGGGCCAAGACTAAAGGCCCATGGGGTTTGGGTCAAGAATTTTTAACCGGGTTATTTTTTAGAAGGTTTGGCGGTGGAGTTGCGGATGATGAGTTCGGGTTTAATGAGTAAATGATGGGGTTTGGAAGAGCGGGTTTTAATCATGGTTTCCAACAGCTGAACCGCTTGTCTGCCGATTTCGTGAAAAGGCTGACGCACGGTCGTTAATGTGGGTGTGGAAAGAGAAGCTTTTTCGTAATCATCCAGGCCCACAATCGAAAGATCGCGGGGGATATTGAGGCCGGCTTCCTGAGCGATTTTCATCGCGCCGAAGGCAATCGCGTCGGTGGCGGCAAAAAGAGCAGTGGGCCGTTGGGCGGGTGGCAGCGCCAGGAAATGTTTCATGCTTTCTTCTCCATAACCTTCTGAAAAGAAACCATTTCGTACTAAGTTTTCATCTTCCTTCAATCCCGCTTTTTTTAACGATTCTTGGTAGCCCCAATAACGGTCGCGGGCATTGCTGGAATAGGCCAGTTCACCGCCGATATAGGCGATACGTTTGTGCCCTAATTGGATCAAGTGATCTACCGCCAGGCGACCGCCCTTGCGGTTATCTAAATCGACCCAGGAATAGCGCTCTTCCTTGGGTCTATATAAGAGGAGAAGCGATGGAATGTTGAAATGCGTAGTAAAACTGATTTCTTTTTCGTCTTTGATACGGGGGGCCATCAAAAGAATGCCCGCCAACATGCTTTCATAACAAAACTTCATTTCTTCATTGTCGGCATGAAGGGTTCCCTGAACATTGTTTAAAAGAAGGTGAAATTTGGAACGGGTAATCTCATCGATAATACCGGTCAAAATGTGCTGATAGTAGGCTTCAGACGGATTGGGAGAGCCATTCCAGAAAGAGAGAAGCCCAATGGATGTTTTGCGCTGGGATTTAAGCGCGCTGGCCACCGTATTCAGATGAAAGTTCATCTTACGGGTAACTTCGAGCACTTTTTTGCGGCTTTTTTCACTGACGGAGCCACGGCCAGTTAAAACACGAGAGACGGTGGAACGGTGGACACCTGCTAATCGGGCCACGTCATGAATGTTGGGCATCACGGCTCCTTCTATATGAGAACGAGCTCAAATTTATGGGAAAAACAGCCAAATATCAATGACATTGGGTATAGAATTAATATGTGGCTGAAAACGTTGACAGGAATGAATAGTGGAATATAATTGAGAACGTTCTCAATTTAAGGGCTGACGTCCTTCTCGAGGCAATAATGAAGCTAATCGCATCAGGTCTCATTTTATCCCTTCTTCTTTTCACACCCCTCAAAGCACAAGCGCAATCCATTACTCCTACACCAATTGATTACGACCAAAGACTGCAAAAACTTCAAGACGAACTCAACCAGCTCGAGCTCCAAAATGAAAAAATTCAAAGCCACGCTTCTGCTGGGGGAACCGGATCGAAGCCGATATTAAGCTTAGATGGCGGGTCCTTAGAGCAGGATTTTGAAAGCAATTCGAATTCCTGGTCTATTTTGCAGGGACAAACCCTCAACTTGAGGTTTGCGGCCAATCCAACGACTGATTCTTTTGGGCACTTTGATTTGATGTTTTTAGGAAAAGTCGCGCCAGATATTCTTCACTACAGTTTTCTTCCCATCCTAGCCAATAGCAATATTTTTGTAGTTCTCAAGGAAGCGGATGCGACATTCAACACGCCGCTTCTTTCTTTCCGGGCTTTCACGGGCTTTCCCCGCGATACTTTTTATTACAGTAACGACGATTTTTATTATCTTTTCCCCGCGCAAAATGACGTCGATAATCCATTTCGCGTTAGTGGTACTTTGGTCGATACGGGAATGGAAATTAAAGGATTGAAAGATTTAGATGGCTTAGATATTTGGGCAGGAACTCAATTGAATTGGGGTGTCAATCAAGAAGCGGTCTTGATGTACAAACACGACATTGCTGGAATGACCGCCGGCATCATGGATAAAATTAGTTTGCAAAACATTAGCCAGGGCGCTTTAGGTTATCAACTGGTGAATACTTCGGGGGTGACAGTACTTCCGCCGCAGATAGCTTACGCTCCTGTTCCGGTGACAGTGACCACCTACAGTTATTCTTCTCGCCCGACCAACGAAACGGAAGCCTTCTGGCGCATCCCTGTGCCAAACGCTTTCACGCTGGATGCGGTAATGGTTTATAACCCGACCAACGCTAATATGCCTTACACCTACGTCAAAACCGTCGCCCCGGGAACGGGCACAGACGGCACCAGCTACCAACTTTATACAGCTACCACCAACAATACTGGCGATGCGATGGGCTATCAGGTCAAGTTAACAAGCACTTCGGTCCCTTTAATTGATTCCATTATGCTCAATGGCGAATATAGCGGAGTGATTGCGGGAGATTTGGAAAGAGTTTCTGGTGAAATTACAAAAATGCCTGTGCCGGGATTGTTATTTACCTTTAGTGCCACGGCTCAACAACCACTGGTTGGACCTAACCCTCTGGTTTTCAACGGAACGCCGCTCAATAGTATTGGCACGCTGGTGCAGCCACGCGGTCAATTTGATCCCTTTCAAGTCGATATGAACCCTATTACGGGTGTTAACAACCGTCAGATGAATAAATTTAGTCTTTCCTTTGTTTATAACGAAGGGAAAGGTTGGTTTTTTAAGTACAACCCTAATGACTTTAGTTCCTGGAATATCAACATGGATTTAGACACCGATTTTTCGACTGGCATGATGGCCACTCTTTTTAATTATCCCACCAGTTCCGATTTGAGCAGTTTTGTCTTGGGCAATTCAGGCGTGGTGAGTTGGGAAACCCCGGGAGAATTAGGCCAGCCTGCTACTAACGGTTATCTTCCGTATCTACATTGGGTCACTATGTGGAAGGCCAGCGATATTCATTGGGTCGCGGACATACAAGGCGGCTATAGCATGGCTACTTTAGGTCAATCAACTATTTCCACAGTTACTGGCGGCCGCAATTCAACCGATTCCTTTCTGGGAACGCTTACTACTCGAATTCATGACACCAGTCTGAGTTTAAGCTATGGACAGGATGTGTGGGGTCCTGAAGATTGGGATCGACAATTTGGATTAGTAATCGGCCAATTGATTGTGGCTCAAGTGACGCAGAAGTTCGGCCTTTCTCAGATTTCACTAAAATATGAACACTGGGGCAATTTGCCCGGAGATCCTTATCAAGTGCCGGCATTTGCTTTCAATGACACAGTTAACTTACCAATTGATGAACTTTACGCTACTTATACTCTGAACTTTTAAAGGAGGCGGCCGTGAAAAAACTTAAATGGATTTTAATTTTTAGCGCACTGACGCTGGCTGGCTGTTCTCCTCAAGCAAACGACCGCATTGTTCCTTCGTCGCCAAGCTATACGCAAGCCGGATTTCCCAACCCTTTAGTCATTTTTAACAGCTATCTGGCAACTGGACTGACTCTTAATGTTTATGAATATCCAACTAGCGGCGTTACACCCGCTGGCGTCAGTATTTCATTGGCAGACCAGAGCTTCAAACCTGCTGCTGGCCAATCCAATCTTTTGAATTCGGTAAGCAATTACAACGGGGACACTTGGGTTGGTTTTCCAATTCTTTCTACTGGAGCGGTTGACTTAACCAGCGGAAATTATTCCCAGCTTACTTTTTATGTGATGGGGGGATTTGCTACGCCAGCAGGTGCCACTCAGCCTGTGACGACGGGTGTCATTAGCTTTAACGGATTAGGAACGGCAACTGTGCCGGTGACTGTGACAACTTCTTGGCAAGCAGTATCAATACCGGTTTCTGGAACTCTAAGCGGCCCTGCTAATACTGTTTTATTTATGTCTAATTTTTATTCAGCTTCAGTTTCGGCGCCGGTAACGGCCTTTATCGATCAGATTCAATATCAATGATGCGGGGACAGAGGATGAAAAGATTTAAATTATCAACAATAGCGTTCCTCTTGCTGGCGTTTTGCGGAATCTCGCAATTGGCTTTAGCGGGATCTCCCTTTGCCTTGACCGATGCAGGCGCTGGTCTGGTCGACTACAACAAATATGGGAAATTCCATGGTGCCGGTACCAATGAATATCAGTACGAAGTCACGGACGCCGCAGGATTAGCCCAGGCTTCCGGAGAAGGTATTTATCCTAATGAACAATCGGTTCTGAGTGATCCAGCTTACATAAAGGTTAAAGACGTTTTAGATATTCCCAAAGATGATTTTGGTTTGTGGGCGGGCGATTCCGACCAGCCGCAGGTAAATTTTTTCCGTTGGGCGGCGAGCACTCAGCCTCCTGCCGTCAAACTTTTCTTCGTCGCGCAATCTTTTCAAGATGCTCAAATGTGGATGCAAGCTTTGAAAGCTTACTATGCGCTTTTGGTTCAGTTTCCTGCGGCGAGCCGCAAAAACTCAGCCGATTCCTGGAGCTGGTCAGCCGGCCTGGGTGAAAAGTCCAAAGAACACATTCTTGAAATTTTGAGAAACCACCCTGAGCTGGGGTTAGGTTTCAAAGATTGTGTCATCGATATTGATAATCCTGGCGCTGATAACCAAAAGATTAACAAAATTCATCCGGGTTACTTTGTGAAGGCGTCGCAGCAAACTGCGCCGGCGATGACTAATATCATCAAGCACAAAGGCGCCGGTAAAGTGCAGTTGTGGGAGTATCAAAATCACCACTGGATTATGACGGTAGATGGACAGCCCTACTTTATTAAAGGCATGTGCTATGGCGTAACCAAGATTGGTCAAAGTCCCGACCTTAAAAACATGAGCGGTTTTCCTGATCTGGATGAGCCTGAAGGCGTTTTTGACAGCTGGGTGGACAACAACAAGAACAATTCCAAAGACGCGGATGATGCGGTAATTGGCGACCCGGCTCTGCTGAAGAACATGAAGTGTAATACGATCCGTCTTTATTACGGCGCTCACAGCCCCAAGAGCCTGGCACGCTTTTGCCAGGAATCGGGCGTGAAGGTGGCGATGGGTGTGGCATTTGGTGCTTATGGTTTGGATTCGGGTGCGACCTGGGAAAAGGGTACGGACTATACGGACCCGGTACAACAGCAAGCGATGCTGGATGTTTTGAAAAAAATGGTTTTGCAATACAAAGACCAGCCTTACATTCTTTGCTGGGTTCTTGGGAATGAAAATAACTATGGCGTGGCCAATAACGCGAACAAATATCCAGCTACTTATTGCGACTTGGTCGAGAGGGCCTGCCGAATGGTTCATGAGTTAGATCCTAATCATCCAGTGGCGGCCTGTGTGGGTGACGCTGGCTTTTTACAAAAGCTTGATCAATTTGCGCCGGACTTGGACATGCTGGCGGTTAACTCTTATAGAGGGTTAGATGGATTTGGCGATTTATGGGAAGCGGTCCAAAAAAACACGGACAAACCTTTGTTTATCAGCGAGTTCGGATGCCCGGCATTTTTTAACGGCAAGGGCGAGGACGAAAACGGTCAGGCGCGGTATTTAGAAGGGGCCTGGAAAGACATCGCTTATAACCGAGGCGGCGGCATGGGTGTAGGTAACTCTCTTGGCGGATTTGTTTTTGAATGGATGGATGAATGGTGGAAGGGTGGAGCCACAAAACCTCCCACGGTTCACGACACCTCCCAAGGGCAATGGCAGGGGCCGTTTCCTGATGGTTGGGGGCATGAAGAGTGGTTTGGGATTGTCTCCCAGGGTGACGGCAAAAGCAGTCCGGGTATGAGACAATTACGTAAGGCCTACTGGTCGTTAAAAAGTTTGTGGTAGGAATCATTTGATCGTTTCTTAAGTTGTGCCGTTTTTTGAGAACGATCTCTTTTTGGTGATGAAGGAGTACAAGATGAAAAAGTTTTTAATGACGGGGTTAGTGGTGATTTTCCCCATGGTGATCAGCTACATGGCGGGTTGTACTTCTAAAGGGAATCCTATTTCCACTACCTTGCCGCCGACCTTTACCAAAACCAATACGCCCAACGGCACTTTTACCGCCACACCTACAGCTCAAGCGGTTTTCCCCGTTATTTATAGCAACGGAAATTTAGCGACTGTGGTCACCGCAACGAACTCTTTTAGTGGTGGCGGTTCTCCCGGTTATCCCACCTTAAACGCGGCGGATACCTCCTTCGGTGGATATGGCGGCGACGCATCGGGCTATTTGACCACTTGGACCTCAGGTGAAGTGGCTGCGATGACAGGCTATTCTGGTTTTTCACTGGCCGGCGGCAGTATCAATTTTACGGGTTATACGACTTGTACCTTCTGGGCCAAAGCAAACCAAACCGCTACGGTGGGATTTAACGCCGCTGAGCCACCCTCAGATACGGCAAATGTTCCTGAAAGTCTAACTACCACCTGGACTCAATATACGATCAATATCGCTTCCGGCGCCCGCAGTGACGGCCAATCTGGAGCGATTAGCTCGGTGACGACTTATTTCGTGTGCGTGATTGTCAGCGCGCCGGGCGCTACGCCTTTACAAGTCAGCATCGATAAAATTTCCTTCCAGGGCGCGGGAGCCACCTCGACTTTTACCAATACACCCACTAATACACCCAGCAACACTCCGGGCGGAGCGTCGACTTCCACCTTTACCATGACACCTACCAACACCGTGACCAATACGCCTGGTGCTACTCAGATTATTTTCGACGATTCACTTCATGTCGCCACGACCGAAAGCGAATTTGATGGAGGGGGCGGAGCTTCTACGACATCTAATTTGGCTGATACGAGCAATCCCTATCAGGGAACGGTAGACGCTCTTTGGACTTTCACCGCTTTGGGGACGGGCGGGTATGAAGGCTGGAATGTGACAAGTCCAACCACCAACGTGGGGAGCTTTACCAATTGTATTTTCTGGGCCAAAACCAGCCGTGCTTTCGCCGGCACGGGGATTGAATTTTATGGCGGCGGCGGAACTGATAACGGAGGTCCCGTGAATCACTCTTTCGCGTTGACGACCACTTACACTCAATACAGCTTCGCGCTGCCTCAACCCCTGGATCAGGTTACGATACCTTTTGGAATCGTGATTAACGGCACTGACGTGAGCGACTTAGGTACGGCAGGCGCGCTGAATGTCTATGTGGATGATATTTACTATCAGTGATTTCGATCACTTGGAGTTGAACTTGAAAAAATTATTCTTCAGATGGCTGTCCTGCTTCTCATTCGCGGCTTTAGTGGCGTTGGCGGGCTGCGCTAAAAACGAGGGGATCAAGGTCAAAATCTCTTCCTGGGGAGACTTACAGGAAAACGCGATTTTGAGTGATTTGATCACCCAGTTTCAAACGCTTCATCCGGACATTAAAGTCGAGTTGCAGCGCATTCCCTATACGGAATACACGACGAAGCTGATCACCCAAATGGCGGGCGGTCAGGCGCCCGATGTGATTTGCGCCGAGGTGGGGAACTATTCTGATTTTTATCTTCGGGACGCTTTAGAACCGCTGAACGACTATGTGGAAGCGGATAAAGTCGATATGAGCGCCTACTACCCTAAGGTGGTGGACCGTTTCACGGTGGATGGAAAACTTTATGTGATCGCCCGGGACACGGCGCCTATTTGCGTCATCTATTACAACAAAGATGTTTTTGACGCCGCAGGCGTGCCTTACCCCAAAGATAGCTGGACCTGGGAAGAGTTTGTGGCGACGGCCAAAAAGGTACAGGCTGCTGACGCGACAGGTAGGGTGACCCGTTGGGGTTTTGTAGATGACTGGGTGATGTCCGAAGCCTGGATTTATGACTTCGGCGGCAGCTATGTGGATGATATTAAGCATCCGACCCGTTGGACCTTCGCGGATGACCCTCGCACACTTGAAGGCGTTCAGTTTCGCTCAGACCTCATCAATAAATACAAAGTCATGCTGCCGCCCTCCAGCGTCTCCGCCATGGGCGGCTTAGGCAACGCGGATTTATTTGTAAACGGCAACGCGGCCATGTTCTTATCCGGCATTTGGAAAACCCCGGAATTCCGCCATATTCAGAAATTTAAATGGGATGTGGTGATGCTTCCCAAGGGACCGAACGGCCACCGGGCTTTCTCTACGGGCGGATCGGGTTACGGCATTTTGAAGTCCTCGAAATATAAAAAAGAAGCCTGGGAACTGGTGAAGTTTATCTCCGGCGAGGAAGGGGCCAAGAAATTGGCATCTACCGGATTTGCCCAGCCTGCTCTGATGAAAGTCGCCAACTCGCCTGACTTTCTCGATGGCCAGGACCCGAAAAACAAAAAAATGCTTTTAGAGGCCGTGAAATACGTTGAGTACGGACCGCTTTGTAAAAACTGGACCGAAACCCTCAGCGGCATCATCGGTCCAGAGATGGAAAAAGTGTGGAGCGCGACTGAGACAGCAGAGCAAGCCATGGCCCATCTCAAACCAAGGCTGGACGCTAATCCGCCTCAAACTAAGTAGTTCAGGAGAGTCATTGATGAAACCATCCAACTTTGTAGCTTTTCCCAAAGACTTTCTTTGGGGTGCGGCCACCAGCTCGTTTCAAATTGAAGGGTCGCCCTTAGCGGACGGCGCGGTCGAAAGCGATTGGTACCGCTGGACCAAAACTCCCGGCAGGATTGCCAACGGCGACACGGCCGACGTGGCTTGCGATCATTATCACCGCATGAAAGAAGATGTGGCCCTGATGAAAGAAATGGGGCTCCAGGCTTACCGTTTTTCGCTTTCATGGTCGCGGATTATGCCTGAAAGAGGAAAGGTCAATCAAAAGGCCATCGAATTTTACCGTTCGCTAATGGAAGAACTGCGTAAGGCGGATATTACCCCGCTGGCCACTCTCTACCACTGGGAAACCCCCGTTTGGGCAGTGGGCGGCTGGGAAAATCGTGAGACCGTTTTCGCTTTTGAGGAATATGCCCGGGTCGTTTTTGAGGAGCTGGGCCGTTACTCCGCTTCCTGGATTACCATTAACGAACCTTTAGTCATCGCCTGCTGCGGTTATATGTGGGGCTGGTTCCCGCCGGGCAAAACCGATAAAGCGGCCTATGGTCAGGTGGTTCATCATTTGAATTTGGCTCATGGATTAGCGGTGAGAGCTTTCCGTCAGTTAAATCAAAAGGGCGAGATCGGCGTGGCCATGGCTTTGTCGACTTTTGATTCCATCTCAAACAAACCGGAAGATGTGGAGCATGCGGACCGGTTGGACGCCATTCATAACCGCGCCTTTTTGGATCCCATGACGGGCAAGACCTATCCCCAGGCTTTTTTAGATTACGCCGGCAAACTGGAAGGTCCGATCGAGGATGATTTGAAATTGATTCATCAGCCTGTCGACTTTATCGGGGTGAATCACTATTTCAGAAATACCTGTAAGTACAAAAAGGGCGCGAACATTGTGGATAACGAGAATTTCGTGGCGCCGGGAACTCCCCTGACCGATCTGGAATGGGAAGTGAGACCGGAGTCTTTTACCGACATTCTGGTTTATGTCTGGAAAAATTACGGGTTTAAAAAAATCTATGTCACTGAAAACGGCATGGCGACCCGCATTTCCAAACGGTCGAAGGATGAGTTTATGCAGGATGACATCCGCATTCACTTTATCGGTTCCTATTTAGAGGCGGCCAGGAAGGCTATTGATCAGGGTGTGCCGCTGAAAGGCTACTTTGTCTGGTCGCTGATGGACAACTTTGAATGGGCGCAGGGTTTTGACCCGGCCTTCGGTTTAATCGCTGTGGACTTTAAAACCCAGGAGCGCTCTTTCAAGAAGAGCGCTTACTGGTATAAAAAAGTCATGGAAGAGAACGGTTTTGAGCTGTCGAAACTGCCGCTCAACCCCAACTACATCCGGGCTGCTGTACCCGCCTAACTGACGATCGGGTTCTGGTTAGTTGCTCTTCACGCCAGGACCCGGATCCACATAGCCCTGATACCAGCCGCCGTGTCCCTTAAAGTCATCTGTTAACCAATTAGCGGTTTGTCCAATCGCGTTTTCACGCAAACCTGAAAAGGTCGCGTCGCTTTGATAGAGCAGAGGCGCTTGAGCGGGAGCGTTGTTGGGATTTTGGATATTAATGTTCACGATGGTATTGCCGTTCCGGTCACGGTGGTCTTGATCGTGGCGGTCACCGTCGTGATCGTCATGGTGGGGACGCAAATAAGAATCCCATCCCTCGGCTGGCGGATCGGTGTGGTCGCCCGGATAGTTGATGTCAGTCCAAACCTGGTTCTGTCCGTTGCCCCAGGCTTTCTTGACCCAAATGATGCTGCCGTTAGCCACGTTGATAAGTCTGGCCGAAGCGGACACCTTTACCTGCTGTACCGTATAAAAACCCCACTTGTTATCCTTGCTGAACAACGCGACCTGAACTCTTTGGGGCGGCTGAACCTGGGTGGATTCCACATAGCTCTCGACAGTGCCGGTCAAAATCAAATCGCCATTAAAATGTTTCGTGAGCTGGGACATGACCGCCGGGTTGCTGTTCGGATCGGTGTTTTCCTCATCCAATTGATTTAAAAAAGCCGAAACCTTTCCCTGCTCATAAATGGGAGTCGCGTCCAAGCCGACTAATTGCGCCGTCAGGTTGTCCTGCAGTTCCTGCCCGAGCGCTGGATCGGTCGAAGTATTCTCAAAGGGTAAAATGATCAGTCCCTGGTGGCCGTAAAGGCTAAAAGCCGGGGGAGTGGGCTTGGGGGGTGGGAAACAGCCGACTAAAAAAATGAGAAAAGAGAAAGTCAAAATAGTTTTGAACGAATAAGAAAGCCTGGTCATAGAAGCTCCTTCAGTGGAATGAAGGAATCATAGCAAAAGAAGCGGCCGCTTATATGACGAAAATAGGGCTTAATTAATTATGAAAAAGACCGATTAACCCGAATTATGGATGAATGGTGTAACGAACTTTAAAGATGGTTTCGCCCTTTTCGGCGACTGTTACGGGGATGTGCAGTTGAACCTCTTTAAAGTAGCAAAGGGCTTCCTTGCCGTGGGAGCAGTAGAAAATGTGGAGCGTCAGGGATAAATCCGCGTGGCCCGGTTGAAGGGTGAAAGGGATGGAAAGAGAAGTCGTTTTTAAATCGCCTGAAGCGCTGGCGGGATTGGCCGCTGAAGTGTTTGACAAAGTGATCTCATAACGGGAAGGAGCCTGATCATTAAACTGACGGTCCGCGGGTAGAGTGATTTCCAACCGAAGTTCTTTGGCCTGGGCGCTAACGGTTTGAGCCGGTAACTTTAATATTTGGCCCTTAAAAGTATCGGCTTTCATGGGGTGAAGTTTCTCCAGACCCGTGATATTCAAGGTCGAAATTTGGCCGGTTTGGGTGTCAAAAACACGGATTAAATTGTTGTTCGTGTCGGCGATATAAAGTTTCTTTCCCGCGAAAGCCAAGCCGCAAGGCTCATTTAAGAGCGAATGAGAAGCGGCGCCGTCCTGGTGGCCCGCCTTCGAACCGCCCAGAAGGGTGGTGATCACCCGGGTTTGGGGGTTAAAGCTCTTAATCTTGTTGTTATAGGTGTCAGCCACGTAAATCATGCCATCGTTAAAGGCGATGCCAATCGGGTGCTGAAGCATGGCCTGTTTCGCGGGACCATCCTTGTCTCCAAAATCAAAAAGTCCGGTCCCGATAAAAGTGCTGACACCGGTGGCGGGGGGCAATCCCGCGTGGCGTAAAGATGAGGTTTCGCTATCTACAAAATAAAGCTGCTGGCCGTCGGTGGTGATGCCGCTGGTCTGGGCGAGGGCAGCCTGTCTCATCTCTCCCTCGTCTGCGATGTTCTCGCGGCCCGATCCGGCATAAATTTTAGCTTCCAGTGTTTTTAAATCCAAAGTCCAAATCTGATGAGAGCCCGCCATAGCGATATAAAGTTTTCCGTCAACCTTAATGAGATCCCAGGGGCTGTTGAGGTCAACTTTTTGACCCACACCTTCCACATTGTGTTTGATTGCTTGGTGGCCGGTGCCGGCGAGGGTTTTGACTTTCTTTTGAGTCAGATCAATTTCGCGGATCGCGTGGTTTTCGGTATCGGCCACATAAATCAGGTTGTTCTCAGCGTCAAAATAAACGCCCTGCGGCCTAAAAAACCGGGCTTCGTGAAAACCGCCGTCTTTAAAACCCTGTTCTTTCCCGCCGATGACCTCTTTCACTTTTCCATCCAGCGTTGTGATGACGATTCGATTGTGATCGGAGTCCGAAATGACCACTGTATCGGATTTTTCGTCCGCGTTAATTTTTCCGGGGAAGGATAAAGGCATGGCGGGTTTTTTATCTTTTTCTAAATGGACGGCGATGGGTTGCAGATTGAGATGCCCCTCGGTCCCGTAATGCTTGGCCAGCTCATCAATATAGGGCTCCAGCGTCTCATAAACGCCCTCGCCGGAGGTAATGCCGACGACTTTACCGTTAGGGTCGATCAAAGCAAAAGAGGGCCAGGCACGAATGCCGTAAGAACTCCAAACAGTGAAATCTTTGTCGTTAATGACGGGGTGATGAATTTCATAGCGCAGGATGGCGTTGCGGATATTTTCAGAATCTTTTTCAGAATTAAATTTAGCGGAGTGAACGCCAATAACCACTAATTGGGTCGGGTACTTCTCTTCGAGCTTTTTTAAATCGGGAATCACGTGCATGCAATTGATGCAGCAGAAGGTCCAAAAATCCAGCAGGACAATTTTACCTTTCAAATCTTTCATCGAAAAAGGGTGGTCGGTATTCAACCACTCGGCACCAGCGGGAAAGTCCGGCGCGTTGACAGTGCCTTGCAGGTCGGGATGGAGGGACATGGTGGCTCCTTGTTTAATTTCAGGAAAGGCGGTTTGGGCTAAGGCGGAACTATTCAGTCCGTTGCACAAAAGTAGAGCGGTTAAAATCCAGGTTAATTTTATTTTCATATGTATCTTTCCAGAAGCATAAGGACAATAAGAGGGTGTTGCAACCAAGCTTCGAAAGGTTGTTACAAATCGTTACAAAGGGAAACGATTGGGAAAAGCATTTCCAAACCCCTCCGGGTTACCCTTTCTTTATTACTACCAGGGCTGGTAGGAAGTTTCTCCCGTGGAAAAAAAGTTTATGGGTCCTATTGACATCTATGCTGATAATCAGTACTACTGACTATCAGCAGAACCGATAATTAAGGAAAACCCATGATTTTGAAGAAAACCATTAAAAACAGCCCGGAAAGTATCGTTTCCCTGGCTCTGACATCCGAAACCTTGACCGGCCGGTCGGGGTTCCTTTTGGCTAAGGCAGCTCAAAGGGTCCGGGATACCTATGACGAGCATTTAAAGACTCTCAACATGAACGCCCGGCACGCGGGCATTCTGACCATCTTGGAAGAGAAGGGCTCGCTCGCCCAGAATGAGCTGGGTAAATGCGCTTATATCGACCGGACCACCATTGTGGCCCTGATCGACGATTTGGAAAAGCTGGGGTTGGTAGAACGACAAGAGCATCCGACAGACCGCCGGTCGCACGTCATTTACATGACCGCGAAGGGCAAAGAGCTCATGCCGCAGATCGGGAAAAAGGCCAAGGAAGTCGAAAAAGAATACCTGGGTCCTTTGACCGCGTCGGAACAAAAAAGCCTGATCCAGTTGCTGCGCAAACTGGTCTTTCATCACTATTCAATGCCGAAAGAGACGAGGTAATTTATGTCGAAAAAAATATGGATCATTGCGGGCTTCATCCTGGGTTGGGGCACTCACGCCACCGTTCTTTACGCTGATGAGGCGCTGACTTTAAAGGCGGCCCAGAGCGAGGCGGTTCAACAATCGCCTTATTACCAAAAAGCGCAGGCCATGGAAAGCCAGACCTCCTGGAACCAGTATGAAAATTGGGCGAAGGGCTTTTTGCCGCAGGTTAGCATCGGTGGTCAGCATTTTTTCACCGAAAACTATTCTTATCTCAACGTGGAATTTGGCGCGCCGACGCCGCTTCAATTCCCTGAAATTTATCCGCAGACAACCTTGAATCTGGATGCCCGCATGGACATCTTTGACGGATTTAGGAACATCCATGAAGTTGACGCGGCGGACCGCAGCCATCAAGCCGCGCATATTCTTTTGGATTGGTCGTCGTTTCAGATTCAAGAACAAGTCCGCATGAAGTATTACCAGGCTTTGGCCGCTAAAATTCTTTTGGACATGGCTAATGAAAACGTGAAGACGCTGGAAGATCACTTGCGCATTGTTGAGGAGCGTCTGCATAACGGCGAAGCGACCAAGTATGACCTGCTCCGGGTGAAAGTTCAGTTGTCGACA
>JABDGD010000026.1:0-1656 GCA_013286205.1 Candidatus Firestoneibacteriota bacterium
GGCACACTGCAATCGATGAATGCCCAATGGCCCAATTATTTATCCCGCGGCAACGGTATGTATGCCATGGGCGAGATGGTGGACTTTAACTGGGTTCAAAAATCATTGAATCCGCCCGCGCCGGAAGAGCTTTATAACCGTGAAGTGGACACCTTTGACAATTGGTTCCCCATGAACGCCCGGCTGGGAATGTTCTGGCACGATTTGTACCGCATTGTTTATGGCATTCGCGGACCCTATAGCGCGATGGAATGGACGGTCGCGGGTGGCAAGGCTTTTACCACGCTTAAAAACGCCGAAGGGGTTTTGCCCATTAAGGTGAGCCTGTTGGTTCCCAAGGAAATTCCCTCAGGTGTAGCCGTGCCGATGAATATTGAGGTGCGCAACCAATCTAATCAAAATCTCAAAGGGCTGACTTTACATCAGCTGGATACGACAAAAAATTACTCCTCAGACTTAACCACGGTTGGACCTTTTGATATCCCCGCGGGACATACCATGCGCTTTAAAAACCTGGTGGTCACCATTCCGAAAGATGATGAACCGGAAAGAGACAACCGCTACATGACCGCGGTTTTAGTGGAACAAGCGGATACTGATTTACGCGCGTTTGATTTTGTTTATGTCCACCGCTTGGGCGCCAAGGCGCTGAGGCTCATTGAGCATCCCGAATCAGAGGTTCAGCCCAAGGTGAAGGTGCATCATTCTCATAAGCGTAAGTCCGCCGAACCGGCCGCCGCTCAACCGGGCCCGGTTAACTCAGCTCCGTCTAATCCGGCGCCAGCTGTGGCCGCTCCCGCTAACACAGCTCCAGCACCAACCACGCCTCCCGCCAGCGATACGAGTGATTCTTTGGGTCCTTTAAACGCACCAGGTGTAGACCCGGCGGCGGGCAGTGCGGGTAATGGCCTGAATGGACTCAGTGACGGAACAAATGGTAGTAGCAATACCGCGCCTACTCCAGCTGGTAGCCCTTTGTCCTCGGGATACGATTCACAGTTGCTTCAAAATTCTATTTTGGAACAATTGCCCAAATAACCGCTTTTTTCAGGGCCGACTAAAAATCAGCGATAAAATTGTTCAGTTCAGTTTCGTCTTTCCCCAAATGGGCCAATTTAGCCAAAAAAAAGTAACAGATTAAAATCCTTTTTAGTAAAATGCCAAGGCTTTGTCCCTGGAGAAGCCAAGAAAGGGTTCTGAATGCTTTCGTCGAGGGTTTTTTTTATTTTTAACCGGTTGCGGCGTGGTTTTTATTAACCAAGGATCTAAAGCGTCTTCTTACGCGGATAACATTCCTGACGCCCGATTAGTTCACAAGTCCAGCGTGCCCGCCGAAAATCGCCAAATATCTAGTTTTGCTGACGGCACACAATATCTGAATCCTTATCTTTATGGAGCGGGGTTAGGTTACTGGCAAGTCGTGGCCAGTGACGGCAGCATCCCCAACAATAACTTTATCTCGAATGGCGGAGTGGATAACACTAAAGCCGCCCATATCACGGGCTACTTGAATGACGTAGCTGACGCTAAATATCCCACCCTGGCGTTGGTAGGGAAGTTTAAGAAGACCGGCTATTACGATCTGACGCCTTTTCACGGGGTTCGGTTTTATTACAAGTCCAACGATCAGGCGGTTCGCCGCCGGTTTTCGTTTGG
>JABDGD010000026.1:1666-31363 GCA_013286205.1 Candidatus Firestoneibacteriota bacterium
GTGTTTGTACGGACCAATGCGGAAACAATTTTGGTGTTTTCATGAAGCCCTCCTACGATTGGACGCAGCAAAGTTTTGACTTTAAAGCGCTCAGCCGTGAAGAAGGCTGGGGAGCGACTTTGGAATCGGATGATTTCGCTGATCATTTAAAAGAAGTGGTCTTGATGAAGTGGGAAAACGGAACCAACAACGTGGCGGGTATGTACCACATTGATTACTGGGTCGACAAAGTTGAGTTTTATTAATAGCGCATTTGCTTTCTGTGACAACGCACTCGAGGTTTATTTTGGGTTTTAAATTAAAACTATTTATCACCGCCCTGGGATTGGCCCTGTTCAGCGCTTTAACGCTGACCACCGTCCAAGCTCATCCTTTAGAAGAATTGGGCCCGGATAGCGCGCTGTATCAACGCGTTAAAAAGCTGGAAAACTATAATTTGTTAGACCCGCAAGACCGTCAGGTTTTGGACGAGGGCAAATATGTCACGCGTTTGGAATTGGCTTTTTATACTGAAAAGGCTAAGGCGAAGTTTGAAAAGCCGGAGTTGGGCACTCCCGGCACGATTAGCGTGCCTGTGGCCACCGCGGTTCCGACGGCGGCACCGATGACCGCCGCTTCGCCGGTTCCGACTGTCCCTGAAGTTCCGACCGCGACCGCCGTTCCTTATACCTATGTGGATCCGCAAGTGCGGATGGAAATTGACCAGTTATTAAAAGAACTCAAAAACGAATCAGCGGACCTGCGTAATCATTGGGTTCAGGAAGACCAGCGCATTAAGGACCGTCAAAAAGAAATCGACGCTTTAAACACGGTTCAAGACAGCTTGAATGAAGACGCTCGAAAAGCTAACGGCAAAATGAAAATGCCGACCTTTGATAGCGTTGCCCGGTTTAATTTTGAAAATGTTGATTTGACCGGACCTTCCATACCGGTGACGGGCACCGCGAAGATTAACGGCATTCAAGAATCTCCTATTCCCTCGGCTAACGCGATTCGTGTTTATCAAATGGATGAAATTCGCATGACCACTGACTTAAACGGGGTTGGTTCCTTCTCGCTGGGATTGGGCGCGGCCCTTTCGGATTCCAACGCTTCCGCCAGCGGATTCCCCAGCCAATACAGCGCGCCTTCCTCGATCTATGTGTTCAACCCGGATTTTTCCACGCAGTTTGACGGGCCCCTAGGTCAATGGAATACCCATTTCGCCGTAGAGTCTTATACGGGCGCTTTGACTTTGGGCGATTTCAGCCGCGGTGTTCAACCCTCCTCACTTAAATTAGATCAACAGCCGTTTGATATCCGTAGAGCTTCAGATGACAAAGACTCAAAAATTTGGGATGACTATATGACTAATTTGACTGCAGTTCAGTCCAATTATGCCAGCGGTAATATTCAATCCACCTATGACCGCGTGTTTGACGGTGTTTATGGTGTGGGGAATAACCTGCCCTTTATTGGCGGTGATACCCGTTTAATTCTTTTCGCGGGCCGCATGGGAACCACTGAACTTCAAAGCCAACGCTGGGAAGAGGGCGCGAAAATCGACAGCTCTCTTTTTATTCCTGGTCTGCGCGGGGATATCAGCACGGAATGGGTAAATGATAATTTTGTGACTTCTTTCGCTGCACCTGAATTGAATCTGAAAAGCTATCAAGCGACTTTGAATTACAGCCAGGATTTGTTTAACGTGAATTTAGAGGCGGGATTCTCCAGCCTTTACACGGGAGTTTATGACGTCACTCCTCTCAACACTGCTGGAACTCCCACGAACACCGCTCTCGAAGCTCCGGCGGTTCAAGCCTCTGTCTCTTATTATCCTTTCGCTTTCTTCTACACCGCGATTAGCGATAGTTTTGCCAACATGCAAAGTAAGGTCGCTATGGCGGGCGTTCATTTTGACCAATATGGTTTAACCAACTCGCCCAGCACGGCCTACGACGCTTACGGCTGGATTGGTGAAGCAGATACTTTGGTTACTGACCGTTACGGGTGGCGCGCTAACCTGGGTTGGAACGGCCGTCAGCAAACCTGGATGAAAAAATGGCCCTCTTTCCTGGACGCTTTTGTGGTGAATTTAAATGTCAGCTCTAAAAATGAGTATGTCGCTGAATACGACCAATTTGGCTACAACGTGGTGGAAGCCATCAACATGACTTCTCTTTATTATCCGGATGATGAAGGGCTTTGGGGTTTGAACTTCTGGGGCGGTTACGGTGAAGGCGGCATTCAAAACTGGTATCCTGTGCGTGAAAGCTACATCACTAATATTGAGGCTTTCCGTAATGACGGCGGTCTGCCCGCGGCGGATACGGTCCGCTACCAATACACTTTAAGCTCCGAGCGGGTTCCGCTCATTATGCCTTATGACAATCACGGAAACATTATTACTCCCCCCAGCGGATCAGTAACTTTTAACCCGGTGACGAATACCTACTCGAATGGCGTGACAGCCGGCAAGACCTCGGCGGGTTACACTAACTTTTACGTTATTCCCGACATCAAAACTTATAACTACATCACTTTAACTACTAAGGTTGAGTTTAATAAGTTAATGGGCATTACTACTCCTATCTACGGTTCCTTCTTTTTTACCGATAACAACGTGGTTGGCAGTTCTTCCGTTACTCAGCCGACGGGCGCGCCGGCTAACGGATCACAGCTCTTCGATCAAACTGTTTTTGATTTTACCGGCATGTTCCAAATTTTCAGAAACGTGAATTTGTTGGGTGATTACGGTCTTGAACTTTGGAATTCCAAATACACTTTCCCTTATATCAACTACCGAACAGACTCTGTCGGCGCTGGCTTCGCTTATGACATTCCCTGGGGTGGGGCAAAGTGGGAATTCCGCTACAAGCATTTGGTTTTCTCCGATCAGTATGTGCCGTTGAATGATTATCAGGCGGATCAGATATTTTCGACGGTCAGGTTCTTGTTTTGAGGAAAGAGCGCATGATGAAGAGTGGATTTAAAAATTTAATGATTGTGGCTTTAACCGCGTTCGCCATGCCCGTTTGGGCGGGGCATGGAACCCTTTTGTCCATTGACCGTGACGCTGAGTTAAACGCCGATCTTCATAATCTGGTGACCGCCGGCTGGATTGACGCGCCCGGGAAAAACGTTGAACAATTAACCAACATTGAAGTCGCTCAGCTTACGGCCCAGGCCGGCAACTCGGTTCCTTTGCCCGCGCCTTCGCTGGATGCGGGGCTGCCTCCCATGATGTCCACGCCAGGTTTGCCCTCTGCCGACTCGCCAGGTCTTCCGTCCATGAACTCAAACGGTATGCCCAATCCGGGAGTGGCTTTGCCGAACATGATGATGATGCCGGGTTCTACGCCCAGCTCCGCTGATTTAATCGCGGGAAAAAGTTTAAAGCAGCTGGTGGGCGAGTTTAAGAGCGAATTGGCCGCGATGGGTGTGGATACGGTTCAGATTGAGGACCGCATTTACGCGCTTCAACACAACAATGAGTCGCTGGCAGATCTGCAAAAACTCTATTTACAGCGCACCGGCACGGACGTGACGGGTTCTTCGCGTGGCTATTTAAATGAATACCGTGGTTTTGGCACCGCCGCCCAGTATGGTCCGGCTGTTTATAACGACGCTATTTTTGGCGAGCTAGATTTGAAGAGTGTCCCTGTTCCTTCCGTTCTTTTTGACGCCCGCATCCGTTTGTGGAGAACGATCGGGTTTTATAACCAGGATCCGATTGAGAAAAACGGCGGAACTCTTTTCGATTTGAGATGGCTGTCTTTGGGCAACTACAACCCCTATGTCAGCGTCACCGCCGGCGACTTTTTACTGCATTACACTCCGCTTACCCTTTGGAACTACGAAGTTCCTGTTTACAACTTTATTGAGCCTATTTCTTTCTACCGCAACCGTAAGAACGTTGAGGAAATGGTCTCCATGAATTACGACCAGGACTGGCGGCTTCGCGGGTTCCAATTATTTACTTATCCCAAATTTGATAAAGGTTCTTTTGTCAGCAGCTTTGACGCGCAAGCCATGGCCGGGCCGATTAGCGAACAGGATCCTTTCCATTTCGGCAGCTATTTCGGCGGCGGGGAAGCGGCTATCCGCTTTTTCGAAGATGGGTTGGAGTTTAAAACGGCGGGCTTGGCGCTGTGGGATGACACTGGAACGGTTAATCCAGCGCCCGCGACCACGCTCTATGTGCCCAAGGCTTATCAAATCGGCAGTATCTCCACCAAGATTGTTTTGTCTTTCGCCAAAGACATCAACATTACGGCAACCGCTGAAGGCGCGGACAGCAACTATAATGACAACGAGAATACGATTATTAACAGCGCCGCCGCCACCCAGAGCCTAGTGAATGACGCGGCCTTTAGGGGTGTGGCGCAAATTAATATCTTGGGTTTCCATCTGGAAGGTAAATACTTAGATACCGGTTCTTACTTCTATTCTCCCGGTGCTCAGACTAACCGCTGGACTCCGTCGGGCATCACGCCCGGTTATTTCCACAGCGATAATTTCTGGGAAGATGAAGCGCTCATCGGCTACCGCGATAATTTCCTTTTCCAAAATTTTGGAGGCGTGGGCCGTCCCTCTTTCGCGCCTTATGACCGCATGACGGAAAACATTCTGCCTTACGGCGACGCCACTCCGAACCGTCAGGGCTTTATCACGGATATGACTTTTGACATCGGCAATCACGGCTGGTTAAAACCGCAAGTTTCGGCCATTGTTCAAATGCAGGAAATTCAACCGAACTTGGTTTACAACCCCTTGCAGACCCAAATGCTCCCGGTGGATAGCGCGAGCAACACAGCCGCGGCCCGCGTCTTTAACGGATTTGAAACCGCTTTGACTATCGATTTCGCTAAAGCTTTCGATTTAACCGATCACACCTTTAAGATTGCCGGCGACTATAAATATCAGGATACCAATTTGGGCGTGGCGGGATTGCCGGATTACACAGTGAGCAGCTACATCGCTTCGCTGGATTTTAATCCGCCGATCGCTGGTTTTGACTTCTTGGTGCTTTCCACTTCTTTCGAATTTTCTGAGTCGATGGGCGGGGAATACACCTTGACCAATCAGGGTAATCCGCCTTCTTTGGCCTCTTATAGTTTCTTCCTGAACAGCCAGGATTTGGGCAGCTACAGCTACCAATCGCTTAACATCACTAAAACGACATGGGCCTTTGGTTTCATGTATCCCTTGAGCAAAACCGTTCAGTTCCACGGTGACTACTTTATTAACCAGTATGTTTGGACCGACAATCCCGCTTACAGCCGTTGGGAAGATATATGGAGATTCAGTTATGAAGCCCGCTTCTAAACTTTATCTTCTACCCGCGCTGATGTTCTTCCTGGCAACAGGAGAAATAGCCGCGTCTACCAGCGCCGATCTTTTTAAGGCGGTTCCGGCTGGTGATGCCACTTATGTCAAACTTCAAACCCTGGAATTGGCTGGATTGATTCCCGCCGGCGCCGCGGATAAAACCCTGACCCGCTATGAAGTGGCCGATTTGATTTTGAACGCCCAGAAAAACTATAAAGCGATTGTGGTCGCGGACGCCAACATGACGCCGTCAGTTCCGGCTTCGACCAGTCCTTCTGTCAGCGATGCCATGCCTTCAGCCGCCGCGGCTGACAGCGCCGAAGATTACTCCACTCCGCCGCCGCCTTCCGAAAGTGTTATGAACAGTGACCCTGCGGCCGCCGCCGCTACGCCGCCGCCCGTCGCGCCTACGCCTAAACCCACACCTAATTACGCGCTGCATCCGGAATTGCTGGTCAATGCTGAGGCCGCTTTGAAATCGCTGGATGAAGCTTATGAA
Organism: Candidatus Firestoneibacteriota bacterium; assembly: GCA_013286205.1. Lineage (GTDB taxonomy): Bacteria > Oederibacteriota > Muellerivitia > Muellerivitales > Muellerivitaceae > Bog-1183. The sequence continues at coordinate 7,476 of JABDGD010000026.1, forward strand.
TTGGAACTGTTGGCGGTCATGCAGGCCAAGGGTGTCATGCTGGATGATTTAAATAAAGCTGAAGCCGATCAATATCAGCTTTGGCGCGATGTGAAGTCTGTTACCGAATCACCCAGTGTGGCAATACATGGCGTTGGAAGAATGTTTGGTGTCTCCGAAAATGTTTACGGCAATTTTTCTCTGACTGGCCGGGCGTTGACTATTACTGGGGGCAAAGCGACAACCGTTTCTACGGGCCCGGTTTATATCACCAATCCCGAAAGCCAATACATGAATGGCTATCTCGATTTAAATTTGACGGGAACGATTACCAAACAATTGCAGTGGGATTCGATTCTTCGTTTGGGCACTTCGGCCCTGCCTTTGACGGGAACCTTCCAGGGCAACAACTCCTTTGACACAGTCAATAACACGAATTACGACACGATGAACTTCCGCTGGATCTCCCTGCACTTTAGCCCCGATTTCATGCAGGCTGATTTGGGTGACTTTTATGAATCCTATACACCGCTTACTCTTTGGAATCGAAACAATCTGGATGTTTATTACAAACCCGAACCCATGGCGCGCCAGGATGATCAATATAAGTATGAGAGCTTCTTTAACCATGAACCGGACTGGCCTTTCCGCGGTATTCGTTTAGGCACGGCCCTGGGATGGCCTGATTCTAATTTCCTGGACCGCTTTAAGGTTTCGGGCTTTATTCACATGATCCGAAATGGTTTTAACGATTGGCCAAACTTTGGTTGGTTGTTTCCGGCGGATTCGCCAGCTGGTTTGGAAAACGCCGACAACACGGTTCGGCATACCAATATGAGTACGGATTTCATTTATGCGGGCCACGCCGAATTGGATCTTAAGAAATGGTACATGGGTGATCTCTCGGTTCAATTTTCGGGTAACGCTTATGTAGTTATTTTGGACCAGTTATACAACCCGAATGAGCAGGTGGAGGAGCTTTATTATCCTCTGCCCTTTACCGGCTTTGGCTCGGCGCAGCCTGTCATTGAATATAGCTACAACAAGTTTGACCCCAATACCTGGGCCCATCAATACCGCATCAGCAGTTTCAAACCCGAAATTAAAATTGGATTTGGCGGGGATGTGTACTTAGGTGCGCAGTACGAAGGTTCTTTCGCTGAGTATCAGGATGACAAAACTAATCAAGCCCGAACGGTCAGCGACTTCGCGGTTTTCGCGAACCCTTACCTTCAATTTGACGACTCGAAAATCACATTTGATGTGGTTAACGTAGGCCCTAACTATTATTCGCCTTTAGCTCAAGCGCGGCAGGATTACATTTCTCTTTTGTCGTCCGGCAACAGTACGACGGTTATGCCGGGCGCGTCGGTTTTTAGCGCCCCTCTTCGAGGCCAATATTTCTTGCTCGATCAAAGAACGAACCAGGTTGCTGGCGCGTCTTCGCCTTCCTTGGTGGATTTCATTGGTGTTCCACGGGCTAACGCCATTTACAGCTATTACGACCGCACCCAAGACAACGTGTTTCCCTATGGGTTGGCGACCCCCAACCGTCAGGGAATTGGTTTTGATTTTGACCTGAAATCCATGCCGGATAAGAACTTTAAACTTCCGGGCGCTGTGTACTTCTTAAACGAAATCAGTGGTAACCTTGTGGTGAACAGTGCGGGCAATGCTTTTACGGTAGTAGATGCTAATAACGGAGTGGCTCCGAACCGCAGTTTTGTTTATGTGAATGTGGGTCCCTCTTATGATTTCGGCCCCGCGCTTCAATTGAAGACCCCGTTTGAGTTTGGGACCAATGTTCGCTATGAGCAAACCAACAGCCAGGTCGGAACACTGACTGATTTTTGGTGGTTAAGCGGATTGAAGGTTGGTCTCTTCCCGTGGTGGGAAATGACCGCAGCGGTCGGCCTCAAATCGGCGAAGGGTTCGGATATGGGTGTGGCCGGAACCACTTTGGCCCGCTACAGTTATATGTATAACAATCAGGATTTAGGCAGCTACTCGGTGTTTACGGTGGATGATTCGGTGAATGATTTAATGCTCTCCACTACGTTTAACATGGACAGTCATTCGAAACTGCATTTTGATTACAGTTTTGAGACAGGCACTAACAACGGATCCTCTAATGGATCCACCACCACCTCGGGCGTAGCCCCGGGTTATGTGTTTAACGGAAGCGTGAACAATCAGTACGTGGAGACGACTTATGAAATTGAATTTTAAAGTTTTATTCGGACTTGGCTTTGTGGCCGTTGGATTTATCTGGCAAGGCTGTCAGTATCAGCCGCCTTCCGCCGCGCCTTTATCCTCTCCTGCTGTCGACCAACTTTCTTTATTAAACATCACGGGCGCCAGCTTGGGCCCGGTGGTCGGCGGCAATATCAGCAATTTGATGAATACCAATCTGTACACTCATACGGGTGAACCCGCGATTACGACAGCCAATTGTTTGGTTAAAGCTTCCAGCTATGGAATGACTCCCGTTACGGTGATCAGCGGACCATTGCCTTTCGAGCTCATCACACCGACTCCTGTTTTCAATCCAGAAACTCATCCTTTTGTCGCCTCCAGTTACGGGACCTCGGTTTGGCAGGGTTTTTACAATTACTCAATTATTCAAACCGGATTAACAAACACGACCAATCAATATGGCATTCATGTTACCGGGTTTATCAACGACCCCGAAAATGCCCTTTACCCCCCTGGCCCGGGCAATCCCGATCCCATTGCCTTTGAAATTTTCCCCTACTTCGGAACGGCCGGGTTTAACGGCATTGCTTCGACTTATGATATTTCTCCCTTTCAGGGAATTGAGTTTTACGTCAATGTTTCCTCGGTTGACACAGCTGTGGACCGTGTGTTTTTGGTCAGCGGCCTGCAAGACTCGCCGAGAAGCGCGAACCCGCCAGTCGGAGTTTGCGGTGACCCAGACCGCCCGGATGACGGCCATTGCTTTGACGCCTTCCAATACGATTACACTAACAGCCCCCGCGACCAATGGGTTTTGGTTCAAAAAAATTGGAGTGATTTCAAACAATATGGCTTTGGTTCGCCTATGACTCCGCCGACCTTAACTGGCACCAATCTTCAACAAGTGGTAGGCTTTGAGTGGGCTGAAACTAACGGGTCACAAGCGGGACCCATTACCATTAACTATTCTTTGTCGGGAATCAGGTTCTTTTAAGTAGAAAAGGAATAAGAAGATGAACAAAAAAATGATGTTGGCTTTTATGGCAGTAGTGGTGATTGGTCTGAGCTTTATCACGGCAAGCTCGCTCTTGACGGGTTGCGCGGGCCAGCTGCCATCAGCTACCACCTATGTTCAAACCTCGACCATTACCAACACGCCATCACCCACAAGGACCCCGACGGCCACCAACACGCCTTAAATCAGGCCTAAAAATTAGCCGCTTCAATAAAGCCCGATAACTTCGGGCTTTTTTTGTTTAAGCCAAAATTCGGCAAAAAGCCAAGCTGTTCTTGGACTTTTAAAGGGTCTTGCTATACTACGACCCCTCAAACCAAGGAGTTTTAAACTTGTCGCTCGACCACATCCGTAATTTTTGCATCATCGCCCATATTGACCATGGCAAAAGCACACTGGCAGACCGGTTATTGGAATTTACCGGCGCTATCCCGCCCCGGGAAATGCGCGCCCAGTTGATGGATCAAATGGATCTCGAACGCGAGCGCGGGATCACGATTAAAGCTAAAGCGGTCCGTTTCTTTTATAAAGCCAAAGACGGCAAAAAGTATGAGATGAACCTGATTGATACACCGGGCCATGTGGACTTTAACTACGAAGTTTCCCGAAGCCTGAAAGCCTGTGAAGGCGCGCTTCTTCTCATTGACGCTTCCCAGGGTGTGGAAGCCCAAACCCTGGCGAACGCTTATTTAGCCTCTGACCAAAATTTAGCCATTATTCCCGTGATCAACAAAATCGACCTGCCCTCCGCTGATGTGGAACGCTGTAAAAAGCAAATGGAAGATTCTCTGGCGATCGACGGCTCTGAAGCGGTGTTGGCTTCCGCTAAAGAAGGTATTGGCATTGAGGAAATACTCGAAGCCGTCGTGACAAAGGTGCCGCCGCCGACCGGCGTGGTAGAAGAACCTCTTAAGGCGCTCATCTTTGACTCTATGTTCGATATTTACCGGGGCGTGATGATTTTCGTCCGCGTGATCAATGGCACCATCAAAAAAGGCACCAAGATGAAGTTCATGGTGACTGGCAAAGTCTTTGAAGTAGAAGAAATCGGCGTTTTTAAACCCAAGATGGAAAAGTCTGACCAATTATCCGCCGGTGAAGTCGGATATATTTCCGCCAACATTAAAGAAGTGGCTGACGCCAAAGTGGGCGACACGATTACGGATGAAACCAATCCCACAGCGGAAGCTCTGCCTGGTTTTAAAGATGTTTTGCCCATGGTTTTTTGCGGCCTTTACCCGGTGAGCACCGATGATTACGCGAAATTGAAAGAAGCTTTATCCAAACTCAAGCTTTCCGACGCGGCCTTGTCCTACGAACCTGAAACCTCTTTGGCTCTTTCCTTTGGTTTTCGCTGCGGCTTTTTGGGATTGCTTCATATGGAAATTGTTCAAGAACGTTTAGAACGTGAATATGACCTTAATTTGATCGCTACGGCTCCGAGCGTTATTTATAAGATTAAAAAGACGAACGGCGAAGAAGTGGTCATTGATAATCCGTCTGAGTTGCCTGACCCCACTTTAATCGACGCTATTTTTGAGCCTTATATCGACGCTAAAATTATCGTGCCGGCTGACTACATTGGTGTGGTGATGACACTGTGCCAGGAAAAACGCGGCATTCACAAGAACACCAGCTTTATTGATACGACCCGCGCGGTCATCGCCTATGAACTGCCTTTGGCTGAAGTGGTGATGGACTTTTTTGACAAACTCAAAAGCGCCACCAAAGGCTATGCCTCGCTTGATTATGAACCGATCGGTTATCAAGAAGGCCATATTGTTAAGGTTGATATTCTTCTCAATAATGAGCCTGTCGACGCGCTTTCGTTTATGGTTCACCGGGATAAAGCGGAAAACCGGGGCCGGGGTATCGCCGAAAAACTTAAAGAAATTATTCCTACTCAAATGTTCGAAGTCCCTATTCAGGCGGCCATTGGCGGCAAGGTGATTGCCCGCGAAACGGTTCGGGCCCGGCGTAAAGACGTTTTGGCCAAGTGTTATGGCGGTGATATCAGCCGTAAGCGCAAACTCCTCGATAAGCAAAAAGAGGGTAAAAAGCGCATGAAAAACATCGGATCCGTTGAAATCCCACAGGAAGCTTTCATGGCGGTTCTAAAAGTAGAGGACTAACGTCTAAATCCGTAGAAATCATAAGGAGTCTGTCTTGGAAAATTTAAACCAATATCTCTATATCGGCGCCGCGATTTTGACGGTGGTTCAAATGCTGCTGATGTGGGTTTTCCCCAGCGTCCGTAAAAATCCAGCCCACGCCGGAACGATTGAGACACTCGACTCGCTTTGGGTGGCTATGGTGGTGGCTTTGTCCCTGAAGGCGGTTTTGGTTCAACCTTTCACCATTCCGTCAGGCTCCATGGAAGATACGCTGGAAATTGGCGACTACATTTTGGTTAAAAAGTATGAGTACGGCTATTCCTTACTTAACGCGACGGAACGTTTCCTCGAATTCAAGAAGCCCCAGCGCCATGACATTGTGGTTTTCGTGTTTCCTTTGGACCACAGCAAAGACTACATCAAACGCTGTATCGGCATTCCGGGCGATGTGATTCAAGAAAAAAACAAAGTGCTTTATGTGAACGGTGTGAAGCAGGACGAGCCTTATGTGATTCATACCTCGCCGGAAATTTTGCCCAAGGGCGATTATTTGGGCGGCAACCGGGATAGCTTTGGCCCGGTCACCGTGGAACCGGGACACTATTTCATGATGGGCGACAACCGCGACAATAGCTATGATTCCCGCTACTGGGGACAATTGGACGAGAAGCTGATCAAGGGCAGAGCCTGGGTGATTTATTGGCATAGCGTAAATTTTAACCCCGACTTGAGCCGTATGTTTCATGTGGTGAATTAAACTATTCACCTTTTTGGAGTTTTAGTTTGAACGCCTATCTTCATATTCCTTTTTGCACTTCTATTTGCAGCTACTGCGATTTCACTTCCTTCGCGGGACAAGAAACCAAAATGTCCCGCTATGTGGACGCGCTTTGCGCTGAGATTCAATCCTCAAATCTCGAGGGGCCGCTTCAAACTGTTTATTTTGGCGGCGGCACACCTTCGCTGCTGCTTCCTGAAAAGCTCGAACTCATTTTAAAAACACTTCATAAAAAAGCGGGTTTCGCGGCTGACATTGAAATCTCCATGGAAGCCAATCCTGAAACAGTAGATCTGACCCGCCTTCAAAGCTACAGAGACTTCGGCGTGAACCGCCTGAGCTTTGGCGCGCAGGCTTTTCAAACTGAAATCCTTAAAAAATTAGGCCGCGGTCATGATTGGGCCCGGGTAGAAAAAGCTTTCGCCGACGCGCGGCAGGCGGGGTTTACCAATATCAATTTAGACCTCATGTTCGGCCTGGCGGGTCAGAGTTTCGATCAGTTTCAAGAATCAGTTCGAAAAGTATGTGAACTCCGTCCTGAACATATCTCGATGTACGCTTTACAGGTAGAAGAGGGGACGCCTCTGGCCCGGCAAGTAGATGAGGGACTCGAATTACCCAGTGAAGACCAGGTGGCGGATGAATATGCCTGGGCTCAAACTTATCTTCTCGCGCTGGGTTATGAACAATACGAAGTCTCCAACTTTTCCAATCCGGGTAAAGCTTGCCGTCATAATTGGAATATCTGGCGGGGCGAGGATTATTGGGGTTTTGGTCTTTCGGCGGTTGGTACGGTGGGCAATGTGCGTCATGGCCATGGTGAGGATTTAATGGCGTATATCGAGAAGGCCCCTCAAGGCTATGAATCGCTTTTGGAAAAAGAAGTTCTTACCGAACCCATTCGTGCTTGGGAAAGAATTATGCTTCAGTTTCGAACTCAAGAAGGAGTGCTGGAGAGGGACGTGGAAGCTTATGTTCGCTCTCAAGGTGGTTCTTCCTATAAAGAGCGGTTTAACCGCTTTGAAAAAGAGGGGTTTATCTCTTTGATAGATGGTCGTTATCGGGCGACCTCAAAGGGTTATTTTGTCCTGAACGGAATTCTTGAAACCCTGATGGTATAAGCCTTTTCGACAGCTTTTGCGTTGGGTGAAACGTTGACTTTCCAAATGGCATACCTATTATGTCACCTCCGGGGAGCCTCAAAGCCCTGGTTTAAATAGAGGAGAAGTACCGGATGAGCGAACAAGTGATCAATCCAGCGGGCGACGCGGCTCAAACGCCTGAAACCCCAGTGGAAAACACGGCGGCTCCAGCGGCTGGCGGCGATGAATGGCAAAAGAAGCACGATGAAGTGAAAGAAAAGTTGCTGTGGATGACCGCGGATTTTGAGAATTACAAGAAGCGGGCCTTGAAGGACAAGGAAGACCACCTTAAATTCTCACAGGCCGGTCTTCTGAAAGAAGTTTTGCTGGTGGCGGACAACCTGGAAAGAGCTTTATTGGCTCTTCCGGCGGACGACAACGATAAGGGTCTTTTAAGCCTGAAACAGGGCGTGGATTTAACCCTCAAGCAGTTCAACTCGATCTTGGCGAAGTACAATGTGACGAAAATCAAAGCCAAGGGCGAAAAGTTTGACCCCCATCAACATGAAGTGATGTTTCAAGAAGAGACGACTGAGTTCCCAGACGGAACCGTTCTGGAAGAACTGCAAAGCGGTTATATGCTGCATGACCGGGTTTTGCGCCCGGCGATGGTCAAAATCGCTAAGAATTCATAAATAGATTTAAGGAGCATCGATATGGCCTCAAATAAAGTTTTAGGTATCGACTTAGGAACGACGAATTCGTGTATGTCCATCATGGAAGGCGGCGAGCCGGTAGTGATCGCCAACGCTGAAGGCGCGCGAACGACCCCGTCCGTAGTTGGTTTTACCAAGTCTGGCGAACGTTTAGTGGGCCGCGTAGCGAAGAACCAAGCTATCACCAACCCGACGAACACCGTGTTTTCCATCAAGCGTTTCATGGGCCGCAAGCTGCATGACCCTGAAGTGGAAATGGACAAAAAATTAGTACCTTACAACCTGAAGGAAGCCTCCAACGGCGACGTTCGGGTGAAGATTGACGATAAAGAATTTTCCCCGCCGGAAGTTTCGGCCATGATTTTGCAAAAACTCAAGGCTGACGCGGAAGCTTATTTGGGAAGCCCCATCACCGAAGCGGTCATTACAGTTCCGGCCTACTTCAATGACGCTCAGCGTCAGGCCACCAAAGACGCCGGCAAAATCGCCGGTCTCGAAGTGCTCCGTATTATTAACGAACCGACCGCGGCCGCTTTGGCCTATGGTTTGGATAAACAGCAAAAGAACGAAAAGATCGCGGTCTATGACTTGGGCGGCGGAACCTTTGACGTTTCCGTTCTCGAGTTGGGCGATGGCGTGTTTGAAGTGAAGTCGACCAATGGGGATACTCATTTGGGCGGCGATGACTTTGACCAACGTATCATCCAATGGTTGATCGATGAGTTTAAAAAAGAAACCGGCGTTGATTTGAAGAACGACCGCATGGCGCTTCAGCGTTTAAAAGAAGCGGCTGAAAAGGCCAAGATTGAGTTGTCCTCTTCCAATGAAACCGACATTAACCTGCCCTTCATTACGGCGGATGCTTCGGGTCCGAAGCATTTGAACGTGAAGTTGACCCGTTCCAAATTGGAACAACTGGTGATGGACATGGTCGACAAGACCATGGAACCTTGCCGCAAAGCGCTCAAAGACGCGGGCCTCTCCGTGGACGATATTCATGAAGTGGTGCTGGTCGGTGGCATGACCCGTATGCCTTTAGTTCAAAAGGCCGTGAAAGACTTCTTTAAAAAGGAACCGCATAAGGGTGTGAACCCAGATGAAGTGGTCGCCATCGGTGCGGCGGTTCAGGGCGGCGTTTTGAAGGGTGAAGTGAAGGACGTTCTCTTGCTGGACGTGACTCCTTTGTCCCTCGGCGTTGAAACCATGGGCGGTGTGATGACCAAAGTCATCGAACGCAACACGACGATCCCGGCGAAAAAGAGCCAAGTGTTTTCGACGGCTTCGGACAGCCAACCGGCGGTTTCCATTCACGTGCTTCAAGGTGAACGCGAATTCGCTAATGATAACCGTACGCTCGGCAAGTTTGACCTGGTGGGTATCCCGCCAGCGCCGCGCGGCGTGCCGCAAATCGAGGTTTCTTTTAATATCGACGCCAACGGTATTCTGCATGTGGGCGCCAAGGATTTAGGCACAGGCAAGGAGCAGGCGATTCAAATCACGCCTTCTTCCGGCTTGTCAGAAGAAGAAATCAAGAAGATGCAAAAAGACGCGGAAATTCACGCGGAAGAAGACAAGAAGAAGAAAGAAAAGATCGAAACGAAGAATCACGCGGATACTTTGGTCTATTCCACCGAGAAGGCTTTGAAGGAATATGGCGACAAGGTTGACGCGGATACCAAGAAGAAAATTGAAGAGAAACTCGAAGAGCTCAAGAAGGTGATGGCTGGCGATGATTCGGAAGCTATCAAGAAGGCTTCGGATGAGTTGAACGAAACCGCCATGAAGCTGGGCGAGGCCATGTACAAGGCGCAAGCTGAGGCACAAGGCGCCGCCGGAGCTCCTGGAGCGGAAGGCGCGGCGAAGGCTGAAGGCGATGGAAAAGAAGCCCCGGTCGATGCTGAGTTCGAGCCTGTCGATAAAGACAAAAAGTAATTAGCTTTTCAAAATGAAGCGCAAAAAGGCCTCCCGAAACCGGGGGGCCTTTTTTGTTGGGGCTGTTTTGACCATTCCTGAATTATTTTGTTAAAGTAGCTGCGGTGTTATGTCGGAACGGTGGTGGCCTTTTGGAAAAGCAAAACAGAATCGTTTGGTTTTTATTGGCCGCGGTTCTTTTCTCCCTGCAGGTTTTGCCGCGCCTATGGACGGATTCAGCCGTCACCGACGAGGCCTGGGAAACCACTTCGGGCTATTACTACTGGCTTCAAGGGGATGTGGTTTCGCCTCATAACCACCCGCCCACGGCGAACGCGCTCAACGCCCTGCCTCTTTTATGCATGCCCTTAAAAACCCTCCCTGGCATTTGGAACAATAGCGAGAACCGGGCCTATGCTTTTTATTATGTTTCCAATCTGACTCAACTGGATTGGATTTTAATTTTATCCCGCTCAATGTCGCTGATCTTTTCGCTGGCTGCCGGATTTATTCTATATCTTCTGGTGCGCCGTGAAAGCTGGGTAGTTTTTATATCCGCGCTTTTGTTATGGGCTTTCGAGCCAAATCTCCTGGCTTTTTCAACCATCTCTAAAGCGGACGCGATATTTACCTTTTTTTGCACGGCCAGTCTTTTTTGTTTTTTACGGAGCCGGGAAGAAAAGTCGTGGAGGTGGTATTTCTTAACGGGGTTGATGACGGGTCTGGTGATGACTTCTAAACTCACCGGTCTATGTCTTTTGCCTATCTTTTTAGCTCTGGATCTTTGGGAATATGGAAAAATCAAAGGATCGTTTGTCTCGCGTTGGGTTATTGGTATCGCGGGATTCCTTGCGGCGGTTTTCTTTGTTTATTTACCCGGCACCATCCGGCTACCGTATCATCTGAACCCCTTTCAGTATTTCTTTTTAAGAATTAAGGATGGGTTATGGCTGGCGGGGAACTTTCATACCTCCGCTTTTTTCTGGGGCCAAAATTACCCCTCTGAAACCTGGTGGCAATTTCCCGTGATTTTTGCCCTGAAATCGACGGTTCCTTTTACCCTTTTAATTCTCGCGGGAATGATTGGTTTGGCCCTGGGTAAAGTGAAAGTTCCGGCCTGGGTTTGGTTTTTTCCATTGGCCTGGATCGCTTTTTTACATTTATCGCCCCTGGTTTATTTACGTTACGCCATGCCAGTCTATCCAGCTTTGATTTTATTAGCGGCTCAAGGCGCGAGGTGGCTGTGGGAAGCGGGCAAGACTCCACAATGGCGTTCACTGAGGTGGCTTTTGGTATTCGCGGGATTGTGGAACGCGGCTAGTACGCTTTCTTATTTCTCAAACCAGATCGGCTACTTCAATGACTTTGTCCTGCCCAGTGAAAAAGTAAAGCTGTTGGATTATCACTACTTTGATTTGGACCAAGATCTCAAAAGGCTGGCCCTTGTCTCAAAAGAAAGACAGTGGACCCATGTGAAGCTGGCTTACGCGGGGCAGGATGATCCTTATTACTATGGATTGCCGATGTGGGAGCCCTGGTCTCTCAAAGATTTGTCAGCTCCGCAGCCGGGTATGGTTTATGTGATTGAAAAACACATGCTGCTCAGCCAAAGCGAAGCCTTTCCACTTTTTCGCAGTTGGCCAAAGGTTTTAAAACCCACAGGGAGAGTGGGTGATGCCTGGGAATACTATGAGATCCCCGGTGCCGCGAAAGAAACCGACCGATCCCCGTTTTTGCCGTCGACGCCCGCTTTGGTTTATCAAAACGCGCCTTATCGGCATCAAAACCAAGTTAAACCTTAGTATTTCTTGCGGTGAATTGAGATGCCGGACGGGTGGCGGGTGATATAATCGCCACCCATGTCAGGCTCTATCAAAGTTCAGGGAATTTGAATGCCTAAGAAAATCGCTATTTTGGGTTCCACCGGCTCCATCGGTGTTTCCACTTTAAAAGTAGTTCAAAAACTCAAACCTTCTTTTCAAGTCGTTGGGTTAACCGCTAACAAAAACATTAAAGTGCTCGCGCAGCAAATTAAGGCTTTCCGCCCCAGAATGGCCGCGATCATGGATGAGAGCCTGGTGGCGGAGCTCAAAGCTTTGGTGAAGGGAACCTCGACAAAAATTCTCGGCGGCGCCGAAGGCGTCATCGCGGTGGCCGGGGAGTCGGGCGCGGATTTAGTTTTGACCGCTATTGTGGGTGCGGCGGGATTGAAACCTACCTTGACGGCTATTCAAAAAGGCAAAGACATCGCTCTGGCGAATAAAGAAACCATGGTGATGGCAGGCGAAGTGGTGACGAAGGCCGCGAAAAAGTCCGGCTCCCGAATTCTTCCGGTCGACAGCGAACATTGCGCGGTGTTTCAGTGCCTGGCGGGTGCGCCGCCTTTATCTGAAATTCATAAAGTTATCTTGACCGCTTCGGGCGGACCTTTTCGCAATCTCGATCAAAAACAATTTCATAAAATCACACTGAAGCAGGCTTTGAATCACCCGACCTGGCAGATGGGCCCCAAGATCACGATCGACTCCGCGACGCTGATGAATAAGGGTCTGGAAGTTATCGAAGCTCATTTTTTATTTAACGTGCCCTTTAAGAAAATCGACATTGTGATTCATCCCGAATCCATCGTGCATTCGATGGTGGAGTTTATTGACGGTTCGGTTCTGGCCCAATTGGGCACCACTGATATGCAAATTCCCATTCAATATGCCATGACCTATCCGGCCCGGGCAGAGGCGCCGGTGAAGCGGTTGGATTTAACCAGCGTTGCTCAGCTGAACTTTCAAAAGCCTGACCGTAAAAAGTTTCTTTGTGTGGATTTGGCTTATGAAGCGGGTGAAAAAGGCGGGACTTATCCAGCGGTTTTAAACGCTGCCAATGAGGTGGCGGTAAGCCGGTTTTTAAGCGGGGAAATAGCTTTTATGAGCATTCCCAAAATAATTGACAAAGTTTTGTCTAAATACCGCCCCCTGACAAACGGTACCCTCGATGGTATATTGTGGGCCGATCGATGGGCCCGGGAAGAAGCGGCCCAAGTCGCTGGTTAATAGCCTCTCATCTCAAGGAAATCCATGAACATCATTCATTTGGTCGAAGTCATTCTCTTCTTTAGCTTTATGATTTTTATCCACGAATCCGGCCATTTCTTGGCCGCCCGTTTGTTTAACGTCGAAGTCGAGGAATTCGCTCTCGGTTTTGGCCCCACCCTGCTCTCCCGCAAAGTCGGCAAGACGCTTTACGCCATCCGCAGTGTTCCTCTGGGCGGCTTTTGCAAAATGCAGGGCGGTGATTTGAGCAGCAACTCTGCCGAGGAAATGTACAGCAACAAACCAGTAGCGGGCGATTTTCTGTTCGCTTCCTGGTGGAAACGCATTGTGATTCTTTTGGCTGGTCCTGGCATGAATTTTTTAACCGCTCTTTTGGTGATCGCCATGCTCTTCGCGGTCGCGGGTGAGCAGACTGAAGTCGCTCAGCCTTTGTTGGGTTTTGTTCCTCCTGGAAGTTTGGCCGAAAAGGCCGGATTGAAAAAAGGCGATTTGCTTTTAACGGTCAACGGTAAAGTGATTGATAACCTGAACACGGCGGATGAGCTGCTGCCGGATTATGGCAAGAGCTCGGTCATCACCTATCAACGCGGCAACAGCAAGAACGCCCAAACCGCGACGATTGAACGGGGAAGCAAACCTTTGAGCGAATGGGCCGCTTCGGACAGCGGGTTATTAAAGATGCTGGCTTCTATTGGATGGGGCCTGGCGCCGGTGGATACGACCGAGTTGGGTATTCAGGAACGTAAAGATCCGATTGTGGGTCAGGCGGTCTTGAGCCAGCCTGCCCGCAACGCGGGAATTCAAGAAGGCGACTTTATCACCCAGATCAACGGCCAAAAAGTTTCTGATTGGTCTGAACTGGCTTACCTGATCCGCAATGCCAAGACGACTACTTTGCAAGTGGAGTTCATCCGCGATAAAGCCCTGCACACCGTGACCATTCAACCGGTTTTCAATGGCTTCTATAAAGCGATTGGTGTGAGCCCGGTGGACAACGACAAGTTAGAAGTGAAGAAAGTTTCTATGGTTACCGCTTTCGCCGATTCGGGCAAAATTACGGTGGGGATGTCTAAAACCATTTTTGACGGGATTGTGAAGCTTTTCTCCGGCCAAGTTTCCCTCAAAGATAACGCGGCGGGCCCTATCACGATCATGCGCCTGATGTACCAGCGCGCGTCGCAGGGTTGGGTGGAATTGATGAACAGCGTGGCCATGATTTCCTTGATGCTTTTCATCATGAATTTGCTGCCTATCCCGGTAGTGGACGGCGGACAGATTGTGCTTTGTTTAATAGAGGGCGTGAAGCGCAGCCCGGTTTCGGTGAAGGCTCAGTTGATTTATCAGCAGGTCGGTTTTGTGTTGATTGTGGGGTTGATGCTTTTGGTGATTTTTAACGATTTTAAGAACATCTTCCTCGAAATGCATAATCACATTCGTTGAGGATGCTGGCAGTTAAATCTAATTTTTCCTGAAGGAGTTTTTTGTGAAACTTCACGAATATCAAGCTAAAGAGATTTTCGCCAAATACGGGCTTCCGGTCACGCCAGGCGCGGTGGTGAAACATCTATCCGAAGTCGACGCGGCGTTGAAACAATTCCCCCAGGGTCCCTGGGTGGTGAAGGCGCAAATTCACGCGGGCGGCCGTGGTAAGGCCGGCGGTGTGAAGTTCGCTAAAACAGAGCAAGAAGTTCATGAAAAGGCAGCCGCTATTTTAGGCATGACTTTGGTGTCCCCTCAGACCGGCCCCGAAGGCAAATTAGTTAAGAAAATCTTTATTACCCCGGCTGTGGATTACGTGAAAGAACTTTACGTTTCCGTGGTTTTGGACCGCGTGAACCGTACGCCAATTATCTTGGCCTCCGCTGAAGGTGGAACTGAAATTGAGGAATTGGCTGTCACCAAGCCTGACGCCATCTTCAAGATCATTGTGGATCCTATTGAGGGTCTGCATTCTTACCAGGCGCGTCAATTGCACCTGCGTTTGGGCCTTCCTCCGGAAGCGATTAACCAGGGTGCGAAAGTTTTCCAGACCATGGTGAAGGTATTTATGGACTTAGACTTGTCCATGCTCGAAGTGAATCCTTTGGTGGTTTTAAAAGACGGTACGATTCATTGCCTGGATGCCAAGGTTGATTTTGAAGATAACGGTTTGGCCCGTCACAAAGATTACGCCGCCTGGCGCGATCCGGACGAAGAAGACGCCCGCGAGTTGCTGGCCGCTGAACACGGCCTCTCTTATATTTCTCTCGATGGTTATGTCGGGTGTCTCGTCAACGGCGCCGGACTGGCCATGGCGACGGCTGACGCTATTCAACATTTCGGCGGTTCGCCGGCGAACTTTTTGGACGTGGGCGGCAGCGCCAGCCAAAAGGCTGTGACGCAGGCTTTCAAGATTATTTTGTCCGATACCCGGGTGAAGGCCATCTTGGTCAACATCTTCGGCGGTATCGCCAAGTGCGACGTGATCGCGCAGGGTATCATTGACGCTGCCAAGGAAGTGGGTTTGAGCCTGCCCCTGGTGGTGCGTTTGGAAGGAACGAACGTGGAAAAAGGAAAAGAGCTGTTGGCTCAATCGAGCCTAAAGTACACCTTCGCGTCCAGCATGGATGAAGCCGCCAAAGCTGTGGTGGCTGCCGCGAAAGGAGGCAAATCATGAGCGTTCTTCTTGATAAAAAAGCCAAGGTCATTTGCCAGGGAATCACCGGCACCGCCGGTCTGTTTCATTCCAAAGGCTGCCGTGATTACGGAACTAATATGGTCGGCGGTGTGACGCCGGGTAAGGGCGGCACTACTATTGAAGGTTTCCCAGTGTTTGACACGGTAGAGCAGGCGGTTGCTAAGACCGGCGCCAACGTGAGTATGATCTTCGTTCCGGCTTTATTCGCCGCGGACGCCATTTTGGAAGCGGCGGCGGGCGGCATTAAGTTGATCGTCTGTATCACTGAGGGTATTCCGGCCAACGACATGGCCAAGGTGAACAAGATTTTGAAGAACTACCCCGATGTACGCCTGATTGGGCCCAACTGTCCGGGCATTATTACCCCGGGCGTGGCCAAGGTCGGCATTATGCCGGGTTATATCCACAAGCCAGGCAAGATTGGTATCGTCTCCCGCTCGGGCACGCTCACTTATGAAGCGGTCTGGCAGGTGACCCAACTGGGTCTGGGCCAATCGACCTGTATCGGTATCGGTGGGGATCCGATTGTGGGAACCACTCATATTGAAGCCATGAAGATGTTCAATGACGACAAGAACACCGAAGCAGTCATCATGATTGGTGAAATCGGCGGGTCCAACGAGGAAGAAGCAGCGGCTTGGGTGAAGAAAAACATGAAGAAACCGGTTGCGGCCTTCATTGCGGGTTCCTCAGCCCCTCCGGGCAAACGCATGGGCCACGCGGGCGCCATCGTTTCCGGCGGTAAGGGAACGGCCGCGGAAAAGATCGCGGCTTTGGAAGCGGCCGGGATGGTCGTCGCCAAGAACCCGGGTGAAATCGGCAAAGCTTTGCTTGAAGCCATGAAGAAGAAAGGCAAATCGGCGAAGGCGAAACCGGCAAAAAAAGACAAAAAGAAGAAAGATAAGAAGGACAAGAAAAAGAAGAAGAAAAAATAAGATGAGTGTTTTAAGGCGGGTTCCCGAAAGGGGACCCGCCTTTTTTTATGTGTTTAACATCCGAGAGATCTTGAAATAGCGCTTTCATGAAATACGTTAATCGATTGTGTAAAAAGTACCGAAAACTATCAGCGTGCCTGTGTTCTGCCCAGTCAAAGTGACCTAGACTAAAAGGGCACTACTTCAAGGAGGCACGATATGGCGATCACAATTACGGTTCGAAAAGCGATGTTATCCGACGCTCTCTCTATTGGAAAAATTTATACCGACAGCTGGAAAATCACCTACCGGGGTATTGTGTCCAACTCCTTTTTAGATGAATTGAATCCCGCCACCAGCGCCAAAAAATTTGAGGGAGCCATTATTGGCAACTCTAAAAACCGTTTTGTCTATGTAGCTGAAATTGGAAAAGAAATAGTCGGGTTTGTAGTTGGCGGACCGCAAAAAGATAACCCGAATCCCGAAGTGGGACAACTTCACGACATTTACCTGGTGAGCGAGCATCAAGGCCATGGAGTGGGAAGAGAACTGTTGACCGCCTGCGCGGGAGAGTTGTCGAAACAGGGTTTCAAAAAAATGATTCTTTATGTTCTGGATGAGAATCCGTACCAGCGTTTCTATGAGGCGGCAGGCGGAGTGTTGGAACCTTATCAAGGTTCGATAGAAATCGGACGTCAGAATTTCAAACTTTTAAAATACGCGTGGGGTTTGAATAACGCCTAGAAACTTACTGGTAGAGCGTCTGAGTGGCGGCCAGGATGATGGCTTCTTGCGGGCCCCAAATACGGGAATCGGTTGTGTTAAACACCGCGAAGGTTTTGAGGCCGCAAGCGGCGGCCAGATGAGTGACTCCGCTATCGTTGCCCAGATAACCCCGGCCCTGGGTTAATACGGCAACCAGGTCTTTCAGCATTAAAAGATCAGGTAAAACCTTCACTTTTTCCATGTCCCTAAAAACTTCCATGATTTCATCAGCCTGTTGCAGCTCCGCGTCGCCCCAGATCACAAAAACATCCGCTCCGGATTCTTGAACAGCTTTTTCGGCGGCCTTTTTAAAGAAACTCAAAGGCGCGTTTTTGGCCGGATCACCGCTGCCGGGATGAATAATAAGTGGATTCGTAGTGCCCAAAAAGTCGCATAAAAGCGCGCCCCGTTCTTTGTCCATTTCTGAAATGTTCAGTTTGGCGGCTGGCGCTGTTTCGGCCGCGGGGCGGTTGGGTTGAACCAGATTCAGCCAATAGGCACCAGCCCACTTTTCTTTTTTCAGGAATTCTTGAAAATCTTCAGAGGGTTCGTGAAGGATTAAGTTTTTAAAATCTTTTAAACGTTTGCGGACTTTAGGGTCTTTATCTTTAAAGAAAACATAGACATCGGTGAAGTTTTCCCAAAAAGTTTTGTCCAAAGGCGCGTCAGAGTGGAGATTTTGTAGAAGAGCTTCTAGTGGAATTACTTTTTCAACGTTTAAAAGGGAACTGCCCAATTGGATATAAGGCGAAGTGCCAGCCAGGGTTACGGGGTTATGCGATTGTAAAACTTGAAGGGCGGGAAGGGTTAAGACGCAGTCGCCCAGACTGCCCGCGGCGAAAACCAAGGTTTTAGAAGGGTTGGCCATGGTCAACATTATATCGGTTTAGCCAAAACTGTGGGATTTAGCGGGTTTCTAAACCTTGAAACCCGAGGCTTCGTGCCGGATAATCAGTCATATCTTCTTTGAGGGAGTTTTTTGTGGATCAAGCTTTATACGAAATTCCACGCCGCAAATCGCGCGCCGTGATGGTGGGTAAAGTTCAGGTCGGCGGCGGTGCCCCGGTCTCTATCCAATCCATGACCAACACGCACACCTACGATGTGCAAGAAACCATTGATCAAATTAAACGTTTAGAGGACGCAGGCTGCGAAATCATCCGTGTCACGGTTGAAAGCCAACAATCCCTGAAGGTCTTGGATAAGATTAAAGCCGCTATGACCGTACCTTTGGTGGCGGATATCCATTTCGCTTATACCCTGGCCCTGGCCTCGATTGACGCGGGTGCGGACAAAATCCGCATCAACCCGGGAAACATTGGCGGTATGGATCGTTTGGCCCAAGTGGTCGAAAAATGTAAAAAGTTTAACGTAGCCATGCGGGTAGGCGTGAACTCCGGCTCGTTAGAAAAAGATCTCTTAGAAAAACACGGACATCCAACTCCTGAAGCGATTGTGGAATCGGCCATGCGCCATATCCACTTTATTGAGTCTCTCGGCTATCACAACATGATCATCTCGGTGAAGAGCTCCCATGTGCCGACCATGATTCGTTCTTATCGTCTGCTGGCTGAACAATGCGACTATCCTTTCCATGTCGGCGTGACCGAAGCGGGAACCAAGATGCAGGGAACTGTGAAGAGCGCCGCTGGTATCGGGACCATTTTGGCCGACGGCATGGGCGATACCATTCGCGTTTCCTTGACCGCGGACCCGGTGGAAGAAGTGAAGGTGGCCACCCACTTACTGCGTTCTTTGGGCTACCGTAAAGAAGGTATTGATATCGTGGCTTGCCCCACTTGCGGGCGCTGCCATGTGGATCTCGAAAAGATGGTCGACCAGGTTGAAACCGCGACGCTCACCATGAAGACCCCCATGCGGGTGGCCATTATGGGCTGCGTGGTCAACGGCCTGGGTGAAGGCGCTGAAGCGGACATCGGTATTTGCTCTGAAAAAGGCCACGGCGTCATCATTGAGAAGGGTGAGATTAAGACCCGTCTCAAAGAAGAAGAACTGGTGCCTCACTTGATCAGTGAAATTAAAAAACGCCATGAAGCGGCCACTAAAAAGGCTTAAGCCGTAACGTAAAAGGCCTTGCTGAAAATCTTAATTTAGTGAAAATGTGTTACCCAGGGGCGTGAGAATTCACGCCCCTGATTTATTTCCAAGGACAATTCCATGCGCGTCTCTAAAGCTCTGATTCCGACGGTTAAAGAAACTCCTCAAGAAGCCGAAATTCCCTCACACAAATTGATGCTCCGCGCGGGGCTGATGCGCAAAGTGGCAGCTGGTTTCTATGAATATTTGCCGCTCGGCCAAAAAGTCATTCTCAAGATTAACCAAATCATCCGCGAAGAAATGGAACGGGCGGGCGCGCAAGAAGTGCTGATGCCGATTATGACCCCGGCGGAATTGTGGCAGGAAACAGGCCGTTGGGAAAAATACGGCAAAGAACTGATGCGGGTTCAAGACCGCCATGAACGCCACTTTGCTTTAGGCCCCACCCATGAAGAAGTGATCACCGATTTAGTCCGCCGTGAGCTCAAGAGCTATAAACAATTACCCATGAATTTATTTCAAATCGCCACCAAGTTCCGCGATGAGGTTCGTCCCCGTTTCGGCGTGATGAGAAGCCGCGAGTTTTTGATGAAAGACGGCTATTCCTTTGATGTGGATGACGCGGCGGCGGACAAGACCTATTGGATCATGGTGGAAGCTTACAAGCGCATCTTTAAGCGCTGCGGTTTAACCTTCTCGCCGGTGGAAGCGGATTCGGGTCTGATTGGCGGCAGCTTTACCCATGAATTTATGGTGCTGGCGGATACGGGCGAGGCGGCGGTGGCCATGTGCTCCGCTTGCGATTACGCGGCGAATTTAGAAAAAGCTTTTGGCGTTCCTACTGCTCACGCGGCAACGACAGCGGGCGGGCCTTTCCAAAAGGTGGAAACGCCGGGCAAGCATACAGTGGAACATGTGGGAGAACTTCTGAAGTTGCCCGCTCAGCAATTTATTAAGACTTTGGTCTTCATCGCGGATGGCAAGCCCGTGGTGGTTTTGGTCCGGGGCGACCATGACGTGAACGAGGTGAAGGTTCAAAATTACCTGCAAGCGGCTGAGATCGCTTTGGCCAGCGGGGATAAAGTTTATGAAGTCACTAAAGCTCCCGTGGGATTCGCCGGGCCAGTGGGTTTAAAAGATGTCCGCATCATCGCGGATAAGGCTTTGCAAGGCGGCCACCAATATGTGACCGGCGGCCTGGAAAAGAACATTCACTTAACTAACGTTGAGTTGGGAAGAGATTTCGCGGAGCCCGAATGGGGTGATTTCCGCAATGTCATTTCGGGCGATGGTTGTCCCAAGTGCGGCAAGCCGCTGAAGGTGGGCCGCGGTATTGAAGTGGGTCAAACCTTCAAACTCGGTCTCAAATATTCTCAGCCGATGCATTGCGTTTATCTGGACGAGAACGGTAAAGATAAAGAAGCGGTCATGGGCTGCTACGGTATCGGAGTCACCCGTACAGTGGGCGCTACCATTGAACAGCATAACGACGCGGACGGCATTATCTGGCCGATCGCGACTGCCCCTTATCAGGTGCATTTACTTCTTTTGAATCCGGCGGAGCCTGAAGTGGCCAAGATCGCCGATCAATATTACGAAGATTTAAAGCAGGCCGGCTATGAAGTTCTTTATGATGACCGCATGGAAGCTTCCGCTGGCTTTAAGTTTAAAGACGCGGATCTTCTGGGTTTCCCTATCTCGGTTCGAGTGGGCGCCCGAGGTTTAAAAGAAGGTTTAATCGAAATTAAACGCCGCCGGGAAAAAGACGTGATGAAAGTACCCGTGGCGGATGTGCTGGTGAAAGTGAAAGAAGTCGCTGAAGCCGAATGGAAGCTTTGCACTCCATAAGACTAAATTTTTTTTAAGTAATTTTGAGGTATATCTATTTTTAAAAATTCAAGTTTTAAACTGGCTTCATTATTCGTTTTGCCCTTTGCTGTTTCGGTTTTTGCTTTCGGATTGAGTTTTCTGATTTCTTTTTTTCGTTTTGCGAATGACTTACTTCAATCAATGGCGTCTGTTATTGGTTATGCAATTATTTTTTTTATTGGTTATTCACCGTTTAATGTTCTTTTTATTTTTTTCTGGATATCGGCTTTATCTTTTTCGTTGGTGGCATGGAAGTATAAAAAGAATAAATTTGAAAAGTCGGTGTTGGTTTTTTATTTTTTGTGTTTGATAATTGTCTTCGTTTTTGTTTGTTTTTGGTTGCTTACTGGACAAAGCTTGCCGGAATAAGAATTTCGTTTACGAAAGGTTTCCTTTGAAAATCGCTCTGGTCACCGACACTTATTTTCCCCGCATTAACGGAGTCGCTACCTCCACCCAGATTTTCGCCGAGGAGTTCGCCAAGCTAGGCCACGAAGTTCACATTTACGCGCCTGAATTTCCTAACTCGATGGACGATAACGCCGCTTTTAAAGTTTACCGATTTCCTTCCATGTACCTCTTCTTTGATCCGGAAGACCGCTTAGGTCTGCCGCATAAAGACAAAAAACTCGTTCAGCAGTTTATCGACAACAAATACGACATCGTTCATACCCAGACGCCCTTTACTATCGGCGGCCCGGCGGTGAAGTGGGCCCGCAAGAGCGGCGCCAAGGTGGTTCACACCTATCACACGCTGTTTGCGGCTTATACCGAGCATTACCTTTGGTTTTTGCCGAAAGCGGTCGGCATCTGGTATGCCAAATCCACCAGCCGTAAATATTGCAACTCCTGCGATCTTTTGATTACACCCTCTTCTGAAATGAAAAACGTTTTGGTGAGCTATAACGTGGACAAGCCGATTGAAGTGATCCCGACCGGTATTCGATTAGAACGTTTTAATGGCCGCGATGGAGAACGCTACCGCAAACTCAAAGGCTACAAGCCGGAGGATAAGCTGCTGCTGTTCATGGGCCGTGTAGCGGAAGAAAAGAATATCGACTTTTTACTTAAAGTGGTTAACCGCCTCAGGGACAAAGTGCCGCATCTTCAGTTCTTGATCGCCGGCGAAGGCGCCGCGAAAAAGCGCCTCGAAAAAATGGTCGAAGAACTCGATTTAGGCAAGTTGGTTCATTTTGCCGGCTACTTGAGCAAAGAAGATTGGCGCGACTGTTACGCGGGATCAGATTTATTTGTGTTCGCTTCCATCACTGAAACCCAGGGTTTAGTGGTAACCGAAGCCATGGCGGCTGGAACGCCTGTAGTGGCGGTAGGAGAAATGGGCATTAAAGACGTGATGGCCCACGGTAAAGGCGGATTGGTGACCAAGCTGAATGAAGATGAATTCACCGACGCGGTTTACCGCATGATGACCGACAAAGCTCTTTACGATGAGAAGAAGGCCGAAACTTTGGGCGAAGCAGACAAATGGTCATCCACCTCAATGGCCAAACGTATGCTGAGCGCTTATGAACAACTTCTTAAAGCTTAGTTTTTTATTCTTATTAATCCTCAGCGCTCAGCCCCTCTGGGCCGGGCGCGCGGATTGGTCTTTTTTGCCCTCTTCCACCATTTTTAAACCGCTCATTGGCGATCCCCGTGAACCCCAAATGGGGCTTGTGGGATATTTAGATCAGCTGAAATATGAGGGGCAAGTCGGCTCTACTTTAGAAATGGTCCGTTATAGCCCTTCGGATGACACTCAATATGCCTGGGGACTTTTCGCTTCCGGCTATATTTTGCTGGGCGAAGATGGCGCCACTTTTCCTATGCTAGATGGCGATTTTTATATCGGAACTTATTTCAGCGGATCCTTCGGCCCCATTTCCCTGCGCTTGGCCGCTTTGCATGAGAGCACTCATTTAGGCGATTCGTTTCAAACCACGATAAATGGCACGCTCCAAAGCAATCAGCTTCCGCTTTTTTACTCAGGCGCGGGCGGCGCGCCTATTACCGTGACTTATACCCGAGAAAATGCCGACCTCACCCTCTCTTTTCAACCGGAGGAGATGCTTCGGCTTTACGCGGGAATCGGTATGTGGGATCAGCCTCTTATTGAAAATGTCAGCAACCCGGTGTTCGCCGCTTTCGGAACAGAAATTTACTCGCCTTATTGGATGATCGACAGCAGCGCCATGAGAGCCTATGTGACAGGCGCGCTTCAATGGAAAGGCGACCAAAACGTTTGGGATAAAGAAGTACAAGTCGGTCTTCAGTGGAAAGCCTCTAAAGCCGCTGACCGCGCCATCCGCATCTCAATTCTTTATTACGACGGCCTCAGTCAATTTGGACAGTTTTATAACGTGCCAGACACTCATTTGGCCTTAGCCACTTTCTTTGATTTTTGAGGAACCGAATGAATAAAATTTATATTCTTCTTTTTTGTTTTCTGGCAATCACCCAAACCGCTTCGGCTGATTACTGGAATTTTTTGCCCGCGGAGCCTTTGTTTGATCCTTTGATCGGCGACTTACAGGAACCGCAAGATTCGAATGTGGCCCGGCCCGATCAGAATCATTTTGACGGCGCCATCGGACAAACCGTGGAGTTTATTCAGTGGCAGCCCAATGCGGCGACCAAGTGGGCCTGGGGAATTGAAGGCTCGGCTCTTTTGCAATTGGCGGCCACGGGCCCGGCGACCTATCCGTTGGTGGTGAGCGATTGGTATGTGGGAACTTATTTCAGCGAGAAATCGGGTAATTTTTCCAAC